>NZ_KV805156.1:207007-207341 GCF_001811545.1 Corynebacterium sp. HMSC074A09
TGTTGTTGTGCGTAGTCGTCGAGTTCTTGTTTGAGGTATTGGGCTTCCTCGCGGATGCGTTTCCTGGTGGCGGTGATGTGTTGGGCGACTGTTTGTGCCCACCGTTTCTGCTTTGGTGCTAGCGGCCCGTCGGCTTCGGTAATAGTCCAGGTGCCATCCTCAAAAAGCCAGATGACATCCCCGCTGTAGGGGTCCAGCAGGTATTTAAGGGTGCCATCGGTTTTCATGTTGTGATGGCTTTGGCATAAACACGCCAGGTTCTTCGGGTGGGTTGGCCCGCCTTCAGCCCAGTTGTGTCGGTGATCCAACTGGCTGAGAAAAGCAGGCTCGCCAC
>NZ_KV805157.1:0-241 GCF_001811545.1 Corynebacterium sp. HMSC074A09
TTTTTCGGTGCAAGATGAGCTCGCGGCCTATCAGCTTGTTGGTGGGGTAATGGCCTACCAAGGCGTCGACGGGTAGCCGGCCTGAGAGGGTGTACGGCCACATTGGGACTGAGATACGGCCCAGACTCCTACGGGAGGCAGCAGTGGGGAATATTGCACAATGGGCGGAAGCCTGATGCAGCGACGCCGCGTGGGGGATGACGGCCTTCGGGTTGTAAACTCCTTTCGACAGGGACGAAGC
>NZ_KV805158.1:0-415 GCF_001811545.1 Corynebacterium sp. HMSC074A09
CGATGAACATGTATGGAAACACACCAGAAAACGAGGTCAGGCATCAAACCTGGTGACCATACTTGTTGACCTTACCCCGCTGGTGGACGGGCGTGGTCCTGCGCGTTTGTTAGACATGCGACCGGGCAGATCTGCCCACGTGCTGAAGCGGGTGGCTTAAGGAACGCGACCCCAGCTTCCGGGAGCAGATACAGGTGGTGAGCATGGATGGGTTTACCGGTTATGCCACCGCAGTGGAGGAGCAACTACCACAGGCGGATAAAGTCATGGACCCGTTCCATGTGGTGCATCTGGCAGCCGACAAGCTCACCAGTTGCCGACAGCGACTCCAACGTGAGACCACTGGGCGCCGCGGACGCAAGGATGACCCGCTGTACAAGCATCGGCGCACCCTGTTGACCAGGACGAACTATCT
>NZ_KV805158.1:515-1615 GCF_001811545.1 Corynebacterium sp. HMSC074A09
ATGGAACGCATCATCCACACCCTGCGTAAAGGGCTACCAAAAGGTTTAGACGAGCTCGCCCAACTGGGGCGCACCCTGTGGCGTCGGCGCAAAGATGTGCTTGCCTACTTTGATATCGGTGCCTCCAACGGCCCCGTTGAGGCAATCAACGGCAGACTCGAACACCTACGCGGCATCGCCCTAGGATTTAAAAACCTCGACCACTACATCTTGCGATGCCTAATCCACTCCGGACAACTACAGGACAAAATCAACGCACTCTAAAACCGGAAGGGCCAATTTACAGTGCGTGGGACATCTGGAAGTCGTCGGCTTTCGGAAGAAGAACTTGCGACGTGTCGTCGTTCATTGTAATCCGTAGCAATACGCTTGAGATTTAACTTGGATATTCCTTTTAAGGATGAGTCTTCGTTTAAAGACTATTGGAAACAGAACGGTGCTGAAGGAAGCTATCAAGCTAGACGGCAGATTCTTAGCGCAATATTTGATCCGTTTGAGAGGCATGTCGAAGGCCTCGAAGATGCGCAGCTTCAAGGAAAACTGGCTTCTCCTGTTAGTCCGCGGGATTCTACCGGATGGGTGCGGATTGATACAGAAATCAAGGAGCTCCGTGAGAAGTTTGCTTTTGCAAATACTCAAAGTGACTTCAGCGATGTCGGTAATCGGGTGGTTCGCATTCTCGACGAATTGAACCGCGTAGCCTTTGACGAAACTCGTCACTTACGGGATAGTGATGATGCGAATAGATTTAATGAGGGAAACTCAAAAAATCGGCTGGAACGAGTTGTTGACGTAGAACTTCCAGGACGCAACAAGCGAATAGTGAACTGCGTAGTTTTGTTCGTAAGGCAATTGCGTTAGCGCATTCGATAAAACACGCACCGAACTCATCGCGCCGTGAAGCTGGCATAATCGCTGATTCCGTAATCATGCTTGTCAATATTTTTCGGCGGATGTTCCAAAGCGCGTGATGCAATATTTAATTGAAAAGAGTCGGTGAGCAAACATCGTCGCGACATAGAGCGAAACGGTGCTTGGTCAAAAGTAAAGGGCCAGTTCAAGTACGAAGGCTTAAGGGACATTTCGTGTGGATTTGCGGC
>NZ_KV805159.1:0-35178 GCF_001811545.1 Corynebacterium sp. HMSC074A09
CAATGGAATAGCCATCCGGCTATTCCACCGCCTTAGACGTCCAAAAAGCCACTAGACATCCTGTCCAAAACATCCTGGACTCCGTGTCCAAAAAGTCCCTAGACATCACAACCCCTCCCTAGTTCCCACGAATTTATCATGTGGTGAGAGTTGGATTTCAACACATGAGACGGTAGTGTTTCCCGCACAACCAATCACTCTATTGAAATCATCAAGGAGGGCGCTTCCCACATGACCGCCGTCAGCACCACGCCGCCAAAGACAGCGGCCCCAGCACAGCAGCTCACAAAACGTGACCGCGTGCGTGTGGCCGTGGCATCGACCATTGGTACGACCATCGAGTTCTATGACTTCTATATTTATGCCACGGCAGCCGTAGCCGTCTTTCCTTTCCTCTTCTTCCCGAAGACCGAGGACCCCACCGTTGCCCTGCTCCAATCCTTTGCCACCTTCGGCCTGGCCTTTATCGCTCGGCCACTGGGCTCAGTGCTCTTTGGACACTTTGGCGATCGCATCGGCCGCAAGGCCACCCTCGTTGGTGCACTCCTGACGATGGGCATTGCCACCTTCATCATCGGTGTCCTCCCCACGTACCAGACCGCGGGCATTATCGCGCCGGCCTTATTGGCCCTGATGCGCTTCTGCCAAGGTTTGGGCCTAGGCGGCGAATGGTCCGGTGCAGCCTTGCTGGCTTCCGAGACCGCCGAGGAAGGAAAGCGCGCTTCCGCCGCCATGTGGCCGCAGTTCGGCGCACCTTTCGGGTTCTTGCTCGCTAATGGTTTCTTCCTAACCCTGGTTGCCACCATGGACTACTCGCGCGGCGACACGACCGGCACCTTCATGGAATGGGGCTGGCGCCTGCCCTTCCTCGCCTCTGCTGTGATGGTGCTCATCGGTCTCTACGTCCGCCTGCGCCTGGAGGAAACACCTGTCTTCCAGCAGGCAGTAGACGAAGGCAAGAAGGTCAAGACCCCCATGGTGGAGGCTTTCCGCACTGCCTGGAAGCCGATGATCATCGGTACCTTCGTCATGGTCTCCTGTTACACGCTGTTCTACCTAGTCACCACCTGGATTCTCTCCTACGGTATCGGCGATAAATCCCAGGGGCTGGGTTTGGGAATCCCCTACCTGGAGTTCCTGGAGATCCAGCTGATCTCCATCTTCATGTTCATCATCGGCATTCCTGTTTCTTCCATGCTGTCGGATAGGTATGGCCGCAAGCCGATCTTGGTCGTGACTTCACTCATCATGATTGCCTTCGGTTTCAGCTTCCCCTTCTTCCTCGGCATCGAACACGCTGACCGCAACTCGGTCCTCGGCTTCTTGCTCGTCGGCATGTTCATCATGGGCCTCATCTTCGGCCCCATGTCCGCCGTCCTTCCCGAGCTCTTCCCCACCAACGTGCGCTACACCGGTTCCGGCATCGCGTACAACGTCTCCTCCATCCTCGGCGCCGCCGTGGCCCCGTTTATCGCAACGTGGCTGGTCAGCGCCTTTAACGTGAGCTACGTGGGCTATTACCTCATCATCGTCTGCTTCATCTCCCTCATCGCTATCCTCATGATGCAGGAGCTGAAGGACCAGGATCTTTCCCAGGTTTAGGCCTTCAGACACAAGCTTCTCCCCGTCTCCTTCCGGTGTTGCTCACCGAAGGGCGGGGAGATTTTTTGTCGCACCGTACCCCGCCGCCTTCAAAAGTGCAGACCTGGAAGTACAGACTCGCTGGTCGTCGCAAAGCACTGCCTGGGCGCTTGACGACGACCACCTGCATGAATGCACTTCCAGGTCTGCACAAACAGAAAAGGTGGCCGGCAAACATGTGCCAACCACCTATGCGGAGCTAGTTGCCCGGATGGGCAACCTTCTACACAGAAACCGCAGTTTTACTGGATTCCGCCTCGTCCTCGATGGGCTTGCGGCGCACGATGGCGGAGAAGACTGCGCCAGTGACGTTGGCCCACACTGCAGCAACAACACCCGGCAGCGCCGCCTCTGGGCTAAAGAACTGCAAGGCCAATGCCGAAGCAAGCCCCGAGTTCTGGGTTGCTACTTCAATGGCCGTGGTGCGCGCCGCTTCCTCGCGCTGGCGGGCTAGCTTCGCCATGTAGTAGCCAAAGAGAAATCCGATAAGGTTCTGGATAGCCACGCCGACAAACACGACGAGACCAACGGTGACCAACTTGTCCTGGGATTTTGACACCACCGCCATGACAACGCCGCCGATGCCAGCGATGGCCACCCACGGCAAAGCCGGCAGCACCTTGTCTACCGCCTTGCTTGCAATCACGCGCAGCAGCAGACCCAGGCCTACCGGTATGAGGACGGTCTGTACCAGCGACCACATCATGCCAGCACCATTGACCTCCGCGGTCTGCCCTGCCAACCACAGCATGAGCAACGGCGTCATGATCGGCGAGACCAGCGTGGATACCGAGGTCATCGCCACCGACAGCGCCACATCGCCCTTGGCCAGGTAGGCCATCACATTGGAGGCAGTACCGCCGGGCACAGACCCGAGAAGGATGAGGCCGACGGTGGCGGCGTCGGAAAGCCCTAGCAGTTTAGCCACGAGCACGGCGCTCGTCGGCATGATCGAAAATTGACAGATAACGCCCAAGAAGATGGGCAATGGGCGCTTCGCCACCAGGGCCAGGTCCGGAATCGTCAGGGTAAGCCCCATGGAAAACATGATGACCATAAGCAATTGCGAGGTGTACTGCCCCACCGGCTCGAAGGTGCTGGGGCTAAAAAAGGCGACAATGGCGCAAGCAACAATAACGATGGGAAAGATGTAGACGGCGAGTTTCTCGCCGGTCTCCCCTTCTGTGCGCGGGTTCGTCATGGTGTTTCCTTTCCAGAATGTGTCTCACTATATGAATTGAGTATCCCATATGATGAACCTCACGTACCCGATTTGGTCGAGATTTACTGTCAAGCGATAGATTAGAAATATGTCCAAGCTACTAAGCCCCGATTCCTCTCGTTTCTCACGCCCGGCCGGCGCTACCAGCCAGGCCGACGCCGTTTCCGAGCGCTACCGCCACGGCTCCCCCGCCGAGCTGGTTGCGGACATGGAAGCCATCGTCGGTCAAGAGAACGTGCACGGCCGGCTCAGCGACCTCGTGCGCTTTTCCTCTGATGCCGGCCCCTACCGATCCATCCCGAACATCGTGGTTTCCCCGCGCAACGCAGCGGACCTCGCTGCGCTCATGAAGTACTGCGATTCTCACGGTCGCCACATGACCTTCCGCGCAGCAGGAACGTCCCTGAACGGCCAGGCCATGGGAGATGACATCCTCGTCGATGTCAAAACCCACTTCGGCGGCATGGAAGTGCGCGAGGAAGGCCGCAAGCTGTGGTCGCGCCCCGGCGTCATCTTGGGCGATGCCCAGGCAGTACTCTCCCGCCATGGCTTCATGCTGGGGCCGGACCCGGGTTCCACGTCCGTGTGCACCATCGGTGGCGTGCTGGCCGATAACTCCGGCGGCATGCGCTGCTCCTTGGAACGCGATAGCTACCACAGCATCGAAGAGCTGATCTTCGTCTTGCCTTCCGGCACCATCGTGGATACGTCCCGTGGAGACGAGGCCTTCCGCAAGCAGGAGCCGAAGCTCCACGCCGATCTGCTGGCCTTCCGCGATAAGCTGCGCGCCAACACCGAGATGGTGAAGTTCCTGCGCACTAAGTTCTCTATTCGCAACACCAATGGCCTGCGCATCGACGCCTTCCTCGATGAAGACGAGCCCGTGCACATTCTCAAGCGCCTCCTCATCGGCTCCGAGGGCATCTTCGGTGCTATCACGGAATCCGTTATCCGCACGGTGAAGCTTCCGCGCGTAAAGGCCACGACCTGGGTCGAGCTGCCCAACCTCCGCGATGCCGCAAACTACGTGCACCCCATCATGGAAACCGGCGCGGAAGCCTGCGAGCTTCTGGTTGCCCCGGTCATGCGCCGCTCGGCCGAGCACTACTCCCACGCCCCCGAGTCCTGGCGCAACCTCGACGATGACGCCGCCGCACTCCTCGTCGAGGTCGGCGGCAGCGACGAGGCAGATCTGGACAAGGCCATGGATCGCCTGCGCACCGTGCTTGCCGACGCCCCACTACTGCGCCCCCTCGAGTTCCTCACCACCGCGGAAGGCATGCGCGGCGCGTGGGAGCTGCGCAACGGCCTGTACGGCCTGCTGGGCGCAGACCGCCCGAACGGCACGGCCTACATCACCGAGGATGTCTGCTTCCCGCCTTCCCAGGTCGGTGAGGCCGCAGCGGACCTGTTGGACTTGCAGGCCAAGTACGGCTACCCGGAGTCGGTCATGGGCCACGCTGCTTTTGGCAACCTGCACTTCTTCTTTACCCCGCGCTTCGACGTTGAGGAGGAGCGCGAATCCTATGCCGCGTTCTTGGATGATTTGGCCGAGCTGGTCATTGACAAATACCAGGGCTCGATGAAGGCCGAGCACGGTACCGGCGTGAACATGGCCCCCTTCCTGGAGCACGAGTGGGGCACGGAGGCCTTCGAGCTGTTCTGGGAAGTCAAGAACATGATCGATCCCAAGGGCATCCTGGCGCCGAACGTGAAGCTCACCCGGGACCAGACCATCCACCTGCGAAACTTCAAGTCCTTCCCCAAGGTCGAGGAAGAGATCAACCCGTGTGTGGAATGCGGTTTCTGTGAGCCTGTCTGCCCCTCCCGCCACGCCACGGTGACCCCGCGCCAGCGCATCGTGCTGCGCCGCGAGATGGCCCGGCAGGAAGAAGGCTCAGAGGTCTTGGCGCAGCTGCAGAAGGAGTATCAGTACGACGCCGTCGACATGTGCGCCGCCGACGGCACCTGCTCTATCCCCTGCCCGATTAGCATCGACACCGGCGCAGTGATGAAGCAGCTGCGCGCCCAGCAGGCCACCCCGGCCCGCGAGAAGGTGGCACTGACGACGGCACAGCGTTGGGAGTTGGTGGAAAAGCTTGCCCGCGCTGGCATCATCTCCGCCAACAAGATTCCCCACAAGCCCCTCGAGCTGGGCGCCAACATGGCACGTAACGTGGTAGCACCCGACTTGCTGCCCACCGTCCCGGGGCCGCTTCCGCAGGCCGCATCGCGTCTGCCGGAAACCCCGCGCGAGGGCGCTGGCGCGCTCTACTTCCCTGCCTGCATCAACCGCATCTTCGGCCGCCCAGCCGGTGCGGCTAAGGATTCGGTCGACCTCCCGCGCGCCATCGTGGAACTCGGACGCCGGGCTGGCCAGCCGGTGTGGATCCCCGAGGATGTCGCCGGCGATTGCTGTGGCACACCGTGGTCCTCCAAGGGCTACAAGGAAGGGTTTGAGTACCAAGCTCAAAAGATTGTGCGCGACCTCTGGCACTGGTCGGAGCACGGCCAGCTGCCCATCGTGGTTGATGCAGCCAGCTGCACCCACGGGTTGCTCGATTCGGTTCCTGAGGTGCTCTCCCCTGCCGACCGCAAGCTTTGGGAGGATCTGCGCATCCTCGATGTCGTGGAATGGCTCCGTGATGAAATCGCCCCGCACCTGCCCATCGTGAAAAACATGGGCTCCATCGCAGTCCACCCAACTTGCTCGACTGACCACATGGGCATGAGCCAGGCCCTGGTTGACCTGGCGAACCTCTGCGGTTCTGCCAAAGTCCCAGAGGGCGCGATGTGCTGTGGCTCCGCCGGTGACCGCGTCATGCTGCACCCGGAGCTCGTCGAGTCCGCCACGCGCGAGGAGCGTGCTTCACTCGACGCGGAGCACTTCGACGCCTTCGTCTCCGATAACCGCACCTGCGAGATGGGCCTGGAGATGATCTCCGGGCGGACCTATGAATCAATCGCAGTGCTGTTGGAGCGGGCCTCCCGTCCGGTCGTCACTCCATAAGCAACGCGCCGGTGGCAATACTCCTCAGCGGGAGCTCTGCCACCGGCGCAACAGATCGGGTTAGAGATAGTCGTAATTGATTTCGGTGTCCGGGGCGAAAAACACGCACCCGCCCTTCATCGGGCGCAGGTAGATCGTGTCGCCTTGGTGCACGTCAATGCCGCGCGGCACCTTCACCGTGATGCGGTCACCGCGGACCACGGTCCCGTCATTGGCCGACTCTTCGCGGCCACCATAGACGTACAGCTCGGAGCCTAAGTGCTCCACAATATCGACCCTAACCGGTATCCCATACTCTTCACCTGGTTGGTTGACGCCGATGATTTCCCAATTCTCTGGGCGCACACCAACGAGGACGTGATCCGCTCCCACCTTCGCGGCCTGTTCCTGTGGCATGTAGTAGTCCAGCGCCTGGTCTTTGCCGCTGACAACGCGACCGTCAACGAAGGGGACGTTGTCGATGAGAGTCATAGCCGGCGAACCGATGAACGTCGCGACGAAGGAGTTACCGGGGTTCTCGTACAGTGTTTTAGGCGGGGCGACTTGCTGAATAATGCCTTGTTTGAGGACACACACGCGATCCCCCATGGTCATTGCCTCAGTTTGGTCGTGGGTGACATAGACCGTGGTGGTGTTGAGCTCGCGCTGCAGTTGAAGGATCTGCGCACGCGTGGATACGCGGAGCTTCGCATCCAGATTGGAGAGGGGCTCATCCATGAGAAAGACCTTGGGCTGGCGCACGATAGCGCGCCCCATGGCCACACGCTGGCGCTGGCCACCCGACATTGCGGAGGGCTTGCGATCGATAAGGTCCTCCAGCTCCAGCATTTTCGCAGCGAAGCTCACGCGCTCTTCGATGGTTGCCTTATCCACCTTGGCATTTTGCAATGCAAACGCCATATTCTGACGTGCTGTCATGTTGGGGTACAGCGCATAGGACTGGAACACCATGGCTACATCGCGGTCCCGCGAGCGGGTCTCGGTAACGTCGGCCCCGTCGATGAAGATCTGGCCTTCGTCGATTGGCTCAAGGCCAGCGAGCATGCGCAATGTCGTGGATTTGCCGCAACCAGACGGTCCGACGAGTACTAGAAACTCGCCGTCCTTGATATCGAGGTTAATGCGGCTGACCGCCGGTGGCTTCTTCGGGTCATAAATCCTGGAAGCCTGACGGAATTCAACAGTAGCCATGGTGTCCTTTCAAACGATCCGAAGTGTTACTTGAGCTTCGGGGTGATGTCGCGGTCGATAACGCTCTGCGTCTCCTTCTGCAGGTCGCCGAATGCGGACTCCACATCCTCATTGCCCACAGTGATGCGGTCAAGAACGCCACCGATGCGCTGTCCGCCGCCCGGCACGAAGACACGAGCGTAATCCTGCGGCTTGGTGTTCTCGTTGAGCTGCTCGATTGCCGTCTGGGCGTTCGGGTTCTCCTCCAAGAACTTCTTCTCCTCCGGATCATCCAGGGCGTCCTTGCGCACCGGCATGTAGCCCGTCTTCTGGGAGAACTTGATCGTGTTCTCGGTGTTCGTCAGGAAGTCAATGAACTTGACCGCGTTAGCCTTGCGCTCGTCAGAAATTCCAGCCGGCACGGCCAGACCAGCACCACCGGTGGCTGCCGAAGGACCAGGGCCTGGCAGGTAGGTCGTGATGAATGGAATCGTCGCCGTCTCCTTCAGCCCGCCCAGAGAACCAGTGGACTCCAGCAGTCCAGAGGCCTTGCCAGAGCCGAAGGCTACGGTCGGGTCAGTGGAGATTTCGATGTGACCGGCCTTGACCTGGTCCTGCAAGAACTTGCCAGCCTCGATGGACTCCTTCGACGTAAAGTTCGGTTCCCACTCATCAGAGTAAGAGCCACCGAAGGCCCAAATCATGCCCTGGAAGTACCAGTCGAGGTAGTTGGATCCATCCGGAACGGTGACGGCCGGCTTGTCGAGCTTGTCCTTGATCTTGGTGGCCCACTCGTCGAACTCTTCCCAGTCCTTCGGGCCACGGTCGGTAGGAAGTCCAGCTGCCTTGAGGTCATCGGTGTTCCAGTACATCAGGTTCGTGGAGCGGGAGTACGGAACGCCGTAGTGCTTGTCCTTGTAGTTGTAGTCTTCGCGCAGGGTGTCGACGTAGCCCTCATAGTCAATGTCGTTCATCTCCCACAGCTCATCGAGCGGCGTCGTGGCCTCATTCAGCGCGAAGTTGAACCACGTGACGTCAGAAGCAACGAGGACGTCGGGAAGGTCGCCACCTGCGAGGGCAGCGTTGAAGCGCTGTGCAACTTCCTCGTAGTTGGAACCTGCGGTAACCAGTTCGACCTTCAGATCTGGGTTCTCCTTCTCGAACTCATCAATGAGCTCTTGCTCTATGTCACGGGAAGAACCCGGGTGGTTGGACCAGAAGGTGATGGTGTTGGCGTCTCCGCCGTCCTTTGAGTCGTTCCCTGCGGTGGTCGAACCACCTGCACAGGCGGTCAAGGACGCTGTGGTGAGAAGTGCCGCGCAGGCGGCAACGATACGAGTAGAAATCTTACGAGACATGGGGAGGTTCTCCTTGAGAAGTGAAGAGTTCAGGGGACTTGTTCGAGTTGGGCGTCGGGATAGCAGGCAGGCTAGCCCTTGACTGCTCCAGCAGTCAGGCCCTTAATCATCGGCTTCTGGAGTATGAGGAAGATGATGATCATGGGCAGGGTTGTCAGCACTGTGCCGGCCATCACCGGCGCCCAGTTGGTCACGCCTTCCGCGTCCTGCAAGCGGGTTAGGCCCACCGGAAGGGTGGCTGCAGCCGGTGTATCCGTAATCAGGAAAGGCCACAGGTATTGGTTCCACTCATTGACCACGGTGATCAGGACGAACGCGGACAGCGTTGGCCACGACATGGGCAGGACCACTCGGAACAAGGTTGTGAAGAATCCTGCCCCGTCCATGCGCGCGGCCTCGAGAATCTCCGGGGGCAATGATTGGAAGTGATTGCGCATGAGGAAGGCACCGAACGCCACGCCCGCCAACGGGATGATGACTCCGGCGTAGGTGTCTCTCCAACCCCATGACGCAACCAACGAGTAATTGGAAATAATGGTGATCTGGTTGGGCACCATCAGCGAGGCGATGATAAGCAAGAAAAGCAGATTTCGGCCGGGGAAGCGAATGAATGCGAAGGCATAGGCAGTCAGCACTCCGAGGACTACCTCCACCACCGTGAGAATCAGCGTGATGATGATGGAGTTTCTCAGGTAGCTCGAAAAGCCAGAAGTCTGCCAGACATAGGAATAGTTTTCTGCCTTAAAAGGATTAGGCCAGAAGGAAATCGGATCCGAATACACATCCTGGAAAGACTTAAAACTGGTGATGAAGATGAAGTACAGCGGCACCATAATCATCAGCACTGTCAGTACCAAGGCAATGTAGCCGACGACCTTCGTTGCTGGATGACCGTGATCAACCGGCTCACCTTTACGCTTGCGCTGGGCCTCGGTGATGACTGGTGCTGCGAGGGACTGCGAACCAGGAACCGGCGGCAGCTCTCCTTTCGCTTGCGGGAGCCCTACCTTGATAGAAGCCGGAATCGCGCGTTTTTCGGACATTTACTTATCCATCCTTTCCTGCAACTTGATCTGCAGCACCGTAATGACAAGCACGACGAGGAACATGATGGTGGCCACGGCAGCGCCATAGCCGGCACGGTTGTTGATGAACGTCTCTTGGTACACCTGGAAAACCATCGTGGAGGTTCCGTAACCAAACGGTCCACCGCCGGTCATCGCGTTGATGATGTCGAAGACCTGGAAGGAATTGAGCAGCACAGTGATTAACAGGAAAAACGTGGTACCGCGAAGCTGTGGCAGGACCACGCGGAAGAAATGTCGCACGGCCGGAGTGCCGTCAATCTCAGAGGCCTCATCGAGATCGCGGCGGCGCCCCTGCAGGGCAGCAAGATAGATGACGAAAACGTAGCCCACGTTCTTCCACACGTAGGTCACCGTAATCATGAACAGTGCCCAGTTCTGCTGCTGGTAGAAGTTCGGCACATCGACCCCGATAAGACCCAAAAAGTATTGAATGAGCCCGTAGTTAGGATCGAAGACGAACTGAAAGGCAACGCCAATCGCCGCGCCAGCGATGACATAGGGCGCGAAAACCATTGAGCGCACAGCCGCACGGCCAAACAGTTTCTGATCCAGAAGCAATGCCAGCGCTAGCCCCAGAACCATCGAACCGACCACCGCGAAGAAGGTGAAGACGACAGTGTTGAACACCACGCGTCCAGTATCTGGCGCCTGGAACCAGTCGATGTAGTTCTGCAGACCGACAAAAGTCATCGTCGGCGATGAAATATTCCAGTTAAAGAAAGAGATGCGGATGTTATCGACCAGTGGTCGATAGGTGAAAAGAATGAGAAGTAGAAGGTTCGGGCCAATCAGCAATGCCGCTAGGCCGATCTGGCGCCAGTCAAGCTTTCGCTTGCGTGGGTGGCGCGCGTACTCCTCGGAGACGATCGGCTTCTCGTTAACAGGAGGGATCGCAGCCGTTCGCCCGCTCGCGGGGATGGTTTTTGCCATGCAGAAGAAACTAGACCAAGGCAGTAAACAGAAGGTTTACTCAACGTTTTGATTGAATAAACAAAAAGAAAATTCCAGGAGCCTAGCCCCCAAAAGCCCTCCCTGTGCGTGGGGTACGTCACACAAAGCACGGGAGAAAGAACTCCATAGAAACTCCCGGGCAAGAAAGCGCCACCATCTTTCCAGCTAGACCTTTTCGGGGATGAACACAACGGCCACGGGCGTAGCTTGGCGCTAACTCGCCGAGCGCACAACGTCGAGTGCTAGCTCTGGCAAGTCCGTTGCCATGAGCTCTATCCCATTGTTACGGCACCACTCCATGTCCTTCGGTAAGTTCACCGTCCATACGTAGGAGTGACTGTCGACGTCTGCAAAGAAGTCAGCGTCCAACCGCGCCTGGCGAATGGAAGGCCCGAAGCCCGAAGCGCCCTCGAGGGAATCTGGTAGTCCCGCATCCGGTTCCAAAAGAAGAAAGGAGCGCAGGGATGGCAATAGGTTTCGAAATCGCGCAATTGCTTCAGGGTTAAAGGAAATCAGACTGAACCGTGGATCGGCATCGAGATGTCGGTTGCGTAGGACTTCGGCCACCGACTCTTCGAGTCGCGCCCCGAAAGGAGACGGGTGCTTCGTCTCGATGAGCAGCTGCTTTCCGGGGTATGACTCGATGAGGTCCACCAGTTCGTCGAGAAGCAGAATGCGTTGGGGATCCTCGTCGGTACCAAAGTTGAGTGTGCGCAGCTCCTCCAGTGTCATGTCACCGACAGAGCCTGTGCCGTCCGACGTCCTATCCACAGTCTGGTCGTGGATAACCACTACCTCCCCGTCCTTGGTCAGGTTGACGTCGCACTCCACACCGGCCACCTCAAGCTTGAGAGCCTCCTCGAAGGCACGGTACGTATTCTCCGGGAACCATCCGTTATACCCTCGGTGCGCGATAATTCCTGTGCGGTCTGCCATGTTCTTTCCCTCCGGGCCGCAAAGTGGTTGTGCTTCTGGCGCCGCCCAGTGTAGACCGCTAACGGCGGCCTCCGCGGTTGCGGTGCGTCGCCACCACGTGCACGGCATCCAGCATTCCTAAGGTGAACAGCGCCTCGCGGAGAGCGAACTGGAAGGTCCAGAGGCGGCGGAAAACCTGGTCGAAGCCCGCTGCCGCCGCTTCGCGTCGCCGCCCATCGAAGAAACTGCGCTGGTAGCGAAGCGTTTCCAGGTAGTGGCTTCCGGTGTGGGTCTGAGCGATGATGCGCAGGTTGGAACGCCTATCGAAGAGTCGGTGTGTCTCCTCGATCGTCGGATAGTCCAATCCGGGCCAAATATAGGCGCGCAAAACCTGAATCGCGGACCGAGCGGCCGGGGTCAACGCGTCGGTGGCGAACAACGAGGCCACAGCCACACGCCCACCGCTGACCAGCGAGCGATCCAGCATCTGCACGTAGCGGCGGCGCTCGGGGGGCGATAGCGTCTCTAACTTCTCTACGCTGACAATCGCGTCATAGCGCCCGCGCCACTTCTTCGGATTGGGCAACGCCGTTTCGATGCCCTGCACATGGACAGAGTCGGCGGCGCCTTCGAGAAGCAGTTGTTCGTCGAACAGCGCCTGCTGCTCTGTGTCGCCTGTAAGGACGTCAACTGTGGCGCGCCGGGCAACGGCTTGTACTGCTACCTGCAGACCAGTCGCCGGGTACACCAGAAGATGTGTGCCGGCGCCCGTGCGGGTGGCATCGAGAAGCCACTGTGCAGCGCGGCGCTGTGCATCACCCAAGTCCTCGCGGTCCGTATGCGTCGGCTCGGTCACGCTCGTCACATCGACGAAGTGCTCCTTGGGTTCCTTGCTCCCCACCCGTGCGCTATAGCTGCGGACCGCCTCGCGCACCGTGGTGGGAACGCCGCTAGCGAAAATTCCGCCCGAATGGCTCAAGGAGTCACCCGCGTACAGCTTCACCACGTCGAGGGGCAGCTCGCCGGGGCTCGACGCCTCGACCGCCAGTTCCTTCGCTTTCGGCCGATACCCCACCCCCAACAGCCGCAGGAGAACCTTGACCAAGCGATCGGAATCGGGCGTCGTCCACTCCCCTGCCATATAAGACTCAGCCAGGCCCAGCCAGCCCGAATCGGCGATGCGGGAAAAGAGGGCGTCGTGAAGCACAGCCAGATCCGGCTCCTCGCCTTCCAGCTCCACCCCTGCTTTGGCGCAGGCCTGCGCAAACTCCGCTTCAGTCCGGCCGCCCGTAAAGCGCAGCAAACGCGGTGAGGGCACGGTTGCTACGCCGGGCCACGTCGCAGCGTCAATCGATGCCAAGTGGGAATACACGCTCTAGCCAGCCTTCCTCATCGCACACACGTATTTACTTAGAGTAAAACCAGCGGGCCACGAAGAGGTGGAGGCGCGGCCCAAAAAGCCAGTTAATAACCCATAAAGTATGCATGTACCGCTAGAAAGGTTTAGACTGACTCGGGTAAAATAATCAAGCTTTCTTCAGGAAGGTATTCAATCACCATGGCGCAAACTCCCCACCGCCCTAGTAACGGCCGCCACCACGTCGTTGTTATCGGTGCCGGCTTCGGCGGCATCAACGCCGTCAAGAAGCTCAAGGACGCGGATGTTGAGATCACCCTCATCGACAAGAAGAACCACCACCTCTTCCAGCCGATGCTCTACCAGGTAGCCACCGGCGTCATTTCCGCCGGCGAAATCGCCCCGTCCACGCGTCAGCTCCTGCGCCATCAGGACAACGTCAACTTCGTCAACGGCGAAGTCACTGACATCAATATCAAGGAACAGACCGTCTCCGCAGAACTTGACGGCGCTGTTCGCACCTACGGCTACGACTCCCTCATCGTCGCCGCCGGCGCTGGCCAGTCCTACTTCGGCAACGACCACTTTGCCGAGCACGCGCCGGGCATGAAGACGCTTGACGACGCCCTGGAGATCCGCTCCCGCATCATCTCCGCCTTCGAGAAGGCTGAGTTGGAAGAGGATCCTGCCAAGCGTGAAAAGCTACTGACCTTCGTCATCGTCGGCGCTGGCCCGACTGGCGTTGAGCTCACCGGCCAGATCGCCGAGCTGGCCCAGCGCACCTTCGCTGGCACCTACTCCAACTTTGGTTCCTCCTCCGCCAAGATTTACCTCCTGGATGGTGCGCCGCAGGTGCTTCCTCCGTTTGGCAAGCGCCTCGGCCGCAAGGCTCAGCGCACCCTGGAGAAGCTGGGCGTTGACGTGCGCCTCAACGCCATGGTTACCGACGTCACCGCTGACGCCGTCACCTACAAGAACATGAAGACCGAGGAACAGGTCACCATCGAGGCTGCGACCAAGATCTGGTCTGCAGGTGTCGCCGCTTCCCCGCTGGGCAAGCTTATTGCCGACCAGGCAGGCGTGGAGGCAGACCGGGCCGGCCGCGTCTCCGTAAACGAGGACCTCACGGTTGGTGAGTACAAGAACGTCTACATCGTCGGCGACATGATTTCCCTCAACCGCCTTCCGGGTGTGGCCCAGGTGGCCATCCAGGGCGGCAACCACGTGGGCAAGCTCATCGAGGCCAAGATTGATGAGGAGTCCACCGCTAACGAGGCCGAGCCGTTTGAGTACTTCGACAAGGGCTCCATGGCCGTCATTTCCCGCTTCAACGCAGTGGTCAAGTTGGGCAAGACCGAGTTCGCTGGCTTCCCGGCCTGGATCTCCTGGCTCGGACTGCACATCTTCTACATCGTTGGCTTCCGCAGCCGTACCCTCGTGGCGCTGCACTGGATTCTCAACGCCTTCTCGCGCGACCGCGGCAACCTGGAGATCACCCAGCAGCAGCGCGTTGCTCGCAACGTGATTGACCGCGACCTCCACTAGGTCTTACGCGTCTTAAAAAGGAGAGAGGAATTATCCTCTCTCCTTTTTCTTTGCCCATGTACGGTAGACGGAAGAAAAGCCTAGATTAAGGAGAAAACAGTGCGCCAACCTGCGCTGCCCCGCGTCCTCAGCATCGCTGGCACCGACCCAACGGGAGGGGCGGGAATTCACGCCGACCTCAAATCCTTTGAGGCGGCAGGGGCCTACGGCATGGCCGTGGTGACCGCCCTGGTGGCGCAGAATACGCAGGGCGTACGGGCTATCCACACCCCACCGGTGGATTTTCTGCGTGAGCAGCTGGCAAGCGTCAAGGACGACGTGACTATCGACGCCGTCAAGATCGGCATGCTGGGATCCGTCGCTATCACCGAAACGGTGAGCGACTTCCTCGCTTCCCTCCCCGCGGGAGTGCCGGTGGTCTGTGATCCGGTCATGGTCGCCTCCAGCGGTGACCGCCTGCTCGAGCCGGAAGCGGAGCGCGCCGTACGGGAGCTGGCGCGCCGCGCGACCGTGGTCACACCCAACCTGCCGGAACTCGCTGTCCTCGCGGGCGTAGCAGAACCGCGCACCTTTGATGACGCTCTCTCTGTCGCAACCACCTGGGCCCGCGAGAATGACACGTGGGTCGTAGTCAAGGGCGGTCACCTCGATGGTGCCGAGGCCGATAACGCGACCGTAAGTCCTTCCGGCGATATCACGCGCGTGCCCTGCCCGCGGATTGATACGAAGAACACGCACGGCACGGGCTGCTCGCTGTCCTCAGCCCTAGCGGCGCGTTTGGGCGCGGGCGAATCCCTCGACGAAGCACTGGTTTGGGCCACCGAGTGGCTCCACGAGGCGATTGAGCATGCCGATGCGCTTCACGTCGGACACGGACACGGGCCCGTTGACCACGGCCACCGGCTCCGGCGCCTGGCTGCGGAGAAACAAAGTTAGCCCAGCAGATCGGCACCTGGACGAGTAAGCACGGCCACCATGAAGGTGGAGTTCTCTTTAAAGACCTTCATGTCCCACGAGGAGAAAATGAAATCGACTCGGTAGCCCACCGCGCGGGCCAGTTCGAGGAACTCCTCAAAGCCCCAGCCGCGGCCCTCGCCGAAACCGACGACGAAGCGGCCGCCGGGGCGAAGCGCGTTAAACACGTTGCGCAAGGCCGCCTCGCGCCCTTCGTTGGCGATAAAAGTCATGACGTTGCCCGCAGCCACGGCGATGTCGAAGTTGCCCTCCGGGATTTCCTCTTCCGAAAGGTCACCTACCTCCCAGCGGGCCTCCGGATAATCATTCACCGCGTGCTCAATCAAAATCGGGTCGACGTCCACGCCCACTACGGTATGCCCGCGCTTGGCCAACTCGCCGCCGAGCCGTCCGGAACCGCAGCCGGCGTCGAGGACGCGGGAGTGGCGTTCACTCATAGCGTCGATAAGCCGGGCCTCCCCGTCGATATCCTTACCCTGGGCCCGCAGCGTCTTCCATTTCCGTGCAAAGTTGTGGGAATGGGCGGGGTTCGCAGCAGTTACTTCTTTCCAGGTAGGCATGACAACGAGTATAGGCCTTTAGAGGTGTAAGATTTAGCCGCTCTGATAAAACGCCTATACGAAGCGAAGGAGGCTGAGACACGATGCCATCTGTACCGTCACCATTCAAGCCACGCAAGAAAAACACTTCGGACAATAATACGCCGAGTTTTTCCGTGCCTGTCGAGCGTGCCATTGAGCACTGCCGAGTGTTCATCGACGGCGAGGCGCTGCCGGGTGAGTTTACCCCGCACAGCGCGCTGCAAACCGTGGAAGAATACGGCCGCGGCTTCGTGTGGGTAGGCCTGCACGAGCCGCTCGAATCGCAGATGACGAAGGTAGCGGCTGAATTCCGCATCCATGAGCTCATCGTCGAGGACGTCGTCCAGGCGCACCAGCGTCCCAAGCTGGAGCGCTACGACGACCAGCTCTTCGTGGTGGCACGGTCGGTGAACTACCGCGACCACGACGAGGTCGCCGATAAGCGCCAAATTATCTCCACTGGTGAAATCCAGATGATCATTGGTGCCACGTTCATTATCACGGTGCGCCACTCCGCCAAGCTGCCCAATCTCGCCTATGTGATCCAGGATGAGCAAGACCTCGTCGAGCAGGGTCCTATTTCGCTGGCGTGGAAGATCCTGGACATGATGGTGGACCGCTATTCGGAGATTTGCCGCCTCATCGCCATCGAGGTCGACGAATTAGAAGAAGAAATCTTCACTCCGAATTCGCTGCCCAACATCGACCGTATCTACATGTTCAAGCGCGAAATCTTGGAGATGAAGCACGCGATCGTGCCGCTTTCCCCAGCGTTGCGGGCGATGGTAGCGGACCACAAGGATCTCATTCCGAAGACGATTCGCTCCTATATCCGCGACGTCAACGACCACCAGCTGGTGGTCCAGGACCACGTGTCGGGGTTCGATGAGCGCTTGACCTCGCTTATCGACGCCTCCGTGGCCAAGATCAGCATGCAGCAGAACTCCGACATGCGCACGATCTCCGCGGTGGTTGGCATGTGGGCAGCGCCAACACTTGTAGCAGGTATCTATGGAATGAACTTCGACATCATGCCGGAGCTGCATTTCGCATGGGGCTATTACGGGGCAATTGGCCTCATGATCTTGGTGGTGGCCGGAATGTGGTGGTGGTTCCGGCGCAACAACTGGTTGTAGGGATTATTGCACCACCATGGTGCGCAACGTGGAAGCAGCGAGGAGTACATCGCCCTGGCTGATTTTCACTTCCCACAGCTGCGTGCGGCGGCCCTTGTACAGCGGCGTAGCGACAGCCGTGACGGTGCCTTCGGCAACGGGCTTGAGGAAATCTGTGTTGTTGTTCACGCCCACAACCGGCTTGCCCGCAAGGATCAGGCTGCCCACAGATGCGGTGGACTCCGTAATCGTGCAGAAAAGCCCTCCATTCGCCACGCCCCAGGGCTGGTGGTGATCCGGAACAACGTCAACCTCGGAGCGAATCTCATCAGCGGAGATGTGCGTGAAACGCAAACCAATGAGCCCGGCTAGGCCCTGCGGGTGAGAATTGATGAGCTGCAGTTCCTCGGCGTTAAGCGGCCGTGCCTGGGATACTGCTACGAGCTTTTCGAAGATTTCAGAGTGTTTCATGCCACACCAGGTTAGTGGATTTCGGTGACGTAGGATGGTTGACATGACTCAAACTGCTGAAAAGACAGATCTCGCTCAGATTGGTGTTGTGGGCCTAGCCGTCATGGGCTCCAACCTCGCGCGCAACTTCGCCCGCAACGGAAATACCGTCGCGGTCTACAACCGCAGCCCGGAGAAGACGCGCGCGCTTATCAGCGAGCATGGTGATGAAGGAACCTTCATCCCTTCCGAGACCGTTGAGGACTTCGTGGCCTCCTTGGAGCGCCCACGTAAGGCAATCATCATGGTGCAGGCGGGCGCGGCTACCGACGCCGTCATTAACCAGCTCGCCGAGGCCATGGATGAGGGCGACATCATCATCGACGGTGGCAATGCCTTGTTCACGGACACCATTCGCCGCGAGAAGGAGGTCGCAGCTCAGGGCCGTCACTTCGTCGGCGCGGGCATTTCCGGTGGCGAGGAAGGCGCGCTCAACGGGCCATCCATTATGCCCGGCGGTCCGGCCGAGTCCTGGGAAACTCTGGGGCCGATCCTGGAATCCATCGCCGCTGAGGTGGACGGCACACCGTGTGTGACTCACATCGGCCCGGATGGTGCGGGACACTTCGTGAAGATGGTGCACAATGGCATTGAGTACGCCGACATGCAGGTTATCGGAGAGGCCTACCAGCTCCTTCGCTATGGCGCGGGCATGGAACCGGCTGAAATCGCTGAGGTCTTCCGCGAGTGGAATGCCGGCGACCTGGACTCCTACCTCATTGAGATCACCGCCGAGGTGCTGGCGCAAACCGATCCTGACACTGGTGCCCCGCTTGTCGACGTCATCGTGGACGCCGCCGGCCAGAAGGGCACCGGCCGCTGGACTGCCATTAACGGCCTCGAGCTTGGCGTCCCCATCACCGGCATTGCGGAATCCGTGTTCGCGCGTGCGCTCTCCTCGGCCACCGCGCAGCGCGCCGCCGCCCAAGAGGGGCAGCTGCCCTCCGGTACGATCACCGAGCTCAACGTGAACAAGGCGGAGTTCGTCGAGGACGTTCGCCGTGCGCTCTATGCCGCAAAGCTCATTGCCTATTCTCAGGGCTTTGATGAGATCAAGGCTGGTTCGGACGAGTTCGGCTGGAACGTCGACCCGCGCGACTTGGCCACCATCTGGCGTGGCGGCTGCATCATTCGCGCGAAGTTCCTCGACCGTATCCGTGAGGCTTATGACAATAACGCCGACCTTCCGGCCCTCATTCTGGACCCGTACTTCAAGGGTGAGCTGGAAAACCTGATTGACCCGTGGCGTCGCGTCGTTGTGGCTGCCACCCAGCTGGGGCTGCCGGTACCCGTGTTTGCTTCTTCTTTGTCCTACTACGACAGCCTGCGCGCCGAGCGCCTCCCTGCGGCCTTGATTCAGGGCCAGCGCGATTTCTTCGGCGCCCACACCTTCAAGCGCGTGGACCGCGAGGGCACCTTCCACATCGAATGGTCGGGTGACCGCTCACTCACCGAGATGTAGTTGCCAAGCCCCTCACCTGAGGGGCTTTTCTC
Source organism: Corynebacterium sp. HMSC074A09 (assembly GCF_001811545.1). Lineage (NCBI taxonomy): Bacteria > Bacillati > Actinomycetota > Actinomycetes > Mycobacteriales > Corynebacteriaceae > Corynebacterium > Corynebacterium sp. HMSC074A09. Next base: position 18,933 of record NZ_KV805159.1, read on the forward strand.
GTACCAGCCCCACTACCCCGCTAACCAGGAGTTTTGTTCCTCCGGTTGCAGGGTTGCGGGTGCTGGTTTAATCTTCGTGCCCATGGGGGATATCGAAACCTACCTCCGCCTCCGCAACTCGGGGATTGCGCTGGTGGAGCATATACCTGGCACACCCGATGAGCTCCGCGCGCTCGGCGCGGATGCCTTTGATGCTGCCGAGCTTGCTGGCCTGCACCAGGTGTACTTCGGCCCCACCCGCTTTACAGGCAAACAACGCAAAGCCCGCCAAGCAGCACTCAAACAACGCCACAGCCTGGGCACCCTCACACTGATTGAAACCTACGTTTCAAAAGTCAAGAAAACCCTGGATGCGTGGAACCTCCGCGCCAAACTCGCCGCCACACCCGCACACCACATCCCCACCGTTGCCACCGCGCGGCTGAAAGAACTCACACGCAAAAGAACCGCCAAACCAGGCGTGCGCATCACCTACAGATCCGAAGGGCCCAACACGCTCTCCATTACTGACGATGCCACCACGATTGCCAACATGCGCGCAGTCCTAGAATCCACCAACAACACCGACCTGCTTCAAGCCGCCAACGACGTCTTCTTCACCCAAGCCACCGGCACCAAGCCTGCCGTGCGCACCCAAGTCATCGTCACGTTGAATGAGCTGGACCAGATCATCAACGGCGAGGGTGATGAAATAGAGCTCAACCTCACCAACGGTGCGCGCATGACCGGCGCTGAATTCTTAACCCACAAGTTTGCCGAAATCGGCTACGCCACCATCATCCACCCTGTCGAAGGACCCATCAACACCTGGCGGCTATCGCGTGGAGCAAACCTCAACCAACGCCTTACCCTCCATGCGGAATTCCACACCTGCTCCAGACCCGGCTGTAATAAGCCAGCTGACTACTGCCAAGTCCATCATTTAGTGCCGTGGCAGGCGGGTGGCTACACCAACATTAAAAACCTCACCTTCCTGTGCGCCTACCACAACGGCATCAACGACGACGACCCTTCAAGGCCCACCGGGCGTGGCTACATGTACCGACTCAATACCGGGGTTAGCTTCATCCCACCGTGGGGTGCACCGATTACCGCGATGCCGGAATACCAAGAAGCAGTCGCCAGACTCAACGCCGAAAAAGCAGCCACAGCGCCAGCCCAGCCACCGGACCCACCACCCGACAGCAGCTAACACTCGGCCACCAAACACAAAAAGCGCCGGTAACCTGCGACAAAGGTGCTCCCGATAGAAGAACCCGTCAGACAAGACATGCTGACGGGGATATCGGCGATCCCGCACAACGACGGCCGGCCATTGGGCACAGCGGCGATTCATGGTGAGTGTGGGACGGGGACATCGTCAAGCATAGGCGTATAACTAGGCGTCGACCGGCGGTGGCCCCGGCGTCTCGTCGAGGATCCCCGCTTGTACCAGATAGCTGGCAAGGTCGCCGTAATTGGTCACCACCTCGTCCGGGTCGTAACCACCCATCACGTACTCGATGACCGCGTTACGACCCTCGAGCACTTCCACCATGACGAATTCCTCATCCTGTCCGAAAATTGCGATCTGGGAACCGCGAGCGGATGTGTAATCCACAACGGATTCCTGCAGCCCCACGCGCTCCGCGTCGCGAATGGCTTCCTGATTCTCGGTGTACTGAGCCACAAACTCACCGTCGGCCCCATAGAGGCAGGAAATCGTCGGGACCCACTGCGCGTCGTAGCCCTGATCTGCTGACTCACCGAAATAGGACGTATCTTCGTAACACTCGGACGTCAGCTCAGCCAGAGGTGTAGGAACAGACGCTGGCACCTCGGACTCTCGGATAGCGTCAACATCATCGACGTCAATCGTGCGCTCCCAATAGCCGGCATCAGAGGCAGCGACCTCTCCTGGCCCATCTTCCAATCCAGCGGCAAAGTCCTTAAAAGCAGAAAACGCCGCCACAAGAGCGAGCCCTGTAACCAGAATAAGACCGAGGATTATTGCTAGAACAATCCACAACACTTTCTTCGAACCGGGCTTCTTCTGTGGCGGTTGCGGCATCCCTTGGCCTTGCCCATTAAAACCGGGAGGCGCTTGGTTGTGCCCAGGTTGGACGTGGTGCGGGTTCTGGCCAAACCCGCGGGGAGGAGACTGAGATTGAGAGTTGTCGAATGGATTCGTCATGTCGCTCAATTTAACAGAGAACCACGTCACACAAACCCTAAAAATGCAGGATGCGAGGCCTAATCCCCACCGGTAGCTGTAATGCTTTTCGGTCTGGCAGGCCGGAGCACTAGACTTTTTACCCGATGACTACTTTCGCCGAACTCGGCCTCCCCCGCGATGTTGTTCGTATCTTAGACAAACAGGGCATCACGACCCCCTTCCCTATCCAAGAAGCCGCTATTCCCGACGCCCTCGCCGGCAAGGATGTCCTCGGCCGTGGCCCCACAGGCTCGGGAAAGACCTTTACGTTTGGTCTCCCTATGCTGGCCCGATTGGCGGAGTCCGGGGTGTCGCGTCCGGCCCACCCGCGCGGGCTGGTCCTAGCACCGACGCGCGAGCTGGCAACCCAGATCCAGCAGCGCTTAGAAGAACCCGCGGCAGCATTGGGACTGCGGGTACTGGCAGTCGTCGGGGGTGTCAACATCAACAACCACATTCGCTCGCTTGCCCGCCCGGTTGACCTGCTCGTTGCCACACCGGGACGCGCCCAGGACCTCATCGACCAGGGCAAGCTCTTCTTCGACCACGTCACTATCACCGCCCTCGACGAGGCGGACCAGATGGCGGACATGGGCTTCCTCCCCCAGGTACGCAAGCTGCTCAAGCTCACGCCGGTCGATGGTCAACGTTTGCTCTTCTCCGCCACCCTCGACGGCGAAGTCAACAAGCTGGTCAACCAGTTCATGCACGATCCCGTCACCCACTCCACCGCCCCCGTCGAGGCAGCCGTCGATACGATGGAACACCACCTTATTTTCATCGGCACCCGCGAGGCCCGCAATGACGTCGTTCTTCGCCTCGGCGCACGCAAGGGCAAGACCATCATGTTTATGCGAACCAAGCATGGCGTCGACAGGCAGGCCAAAAAGCTGCGCCGCGTCGGAATCAACGCGCTGCCCTTGCACGGCGATAAGGGCCAGGGCTCACGTACCAAGGCCATCGAGGGCTTCGCAGACGGCAGCGTTCCGGTACTCGTCGCCACCGATATCGCTGCCCGCGGTATCGACATCGCCGACGTCTCCCTTGTCGTCCACGTCGATCCGCCAGCTGAACACAAGGCCTATCTGCACCGCTCGGGCCGTACTGCACGCGGAGGCGACTCCGGCACCGTAGTCACGCTCGTCACCGACGAGCAACGCGATGAGGTGGCAAAGCTCATCGCGAAGGCCGGGGTTGCGCACACCGACCTCGACATCAGTGACCGCGCCAACCCAGCCAGCAGTCCCGAGCTTGCCCAGATGACGGGAGCTCGCAAGCCCAAGGGCGAGCCGCTCGGCCCACCACACCAGCAACCATCAAAGAAGAAGCCACAGAGTCAGTCCGAACGGCAGCCTTCGCGGCGGCGATCGGGTAGCCGTAACCAGCGCCGCCGACGGGGCAACGCAGGTCAGAGATGATTCTCCAGCCTAAAACCTGGCAAACCCGGATGACCATGCACGAGGAGGCGGCCAACGAGTATCTCACCCGCTACCGCCACCCGGGCTCGTATCACCCTGTCTACGACTTCCTTTTCGAGTACTACCCCGTCCGCCCGTCACACCTGCGGCGTTGGCACCCAGGCGTCGGTGTGACTCTGGCCGGCGAGGTCCCACATGCTCAGTGGAACTACTACCACCGCACTGATGAGGGCGTCACGGTGGACACTGAGGCCTTCCTCGCACGCCGCGGTAGCACCGTTCGTTACATCCTGAATCTGCTAGAAAAGACCACGCATAACCCCACCCAATTCGATTGCTTTGGCCTGCACGAATGGGCCATGGTCTACCACACCGATTCTCCTCGCCATGACTTGCCGCTGCGGTTAGGGGCGGAGGGGACGAATGAGGTCGTCGATAGGCACCGCATCAAGTGCACGCATTACGATGCCTTCCGCTTCTTCACTGAGCCCGCGCGCCCGCTCAACCTCACGGTGCTGACTCGCGAGGGGCAACCGGAGAACGACCAGGCTGGCTGCGTCCATGCGACTATGGATTTGTATAAATGGGCGTGGAAATTGGGGCCATTGGTACCGGGTGAGTTGTTCCTCGACACCTTCCGGCTAGCCGTGGCAGCACGCACACTTGATATGGAAGCTTCACCCTACGATTGCCGCGAGTGGGGGTTTGGGGTCGTCCCCATCGAAACGGCGGAAGGAAAGTCCGAGTACGTGCGTCGCCAACGCGCGCTTGCCGACGTCGCCGAGCCCCTGCGCGCGCGGCTTGTCTCCCAAATTCGCGCCGCACTGCCCGCTACAATGAAGAACCATTGATGTGACCCGTCGGGGCGCGCTGTGCCGCCCCGCGAAACCAGCGCGGAAGGAAAGAGATGGCCCGGCACTCGGATGGAAAGAATAACTACGCATTTGCACCGTGGGTCATCATCGTGGCCGTTTTAGCGGTGCTGGCGCTGGTTATCGGAGGGTTCTTCCTCTTCCGCGGAAACGATTCCGATTCCGGTGAAACGGTGGCGGCAGAATCAACTACAGCTAAGACGGAGGAGACCTCTACTGCAGAGGCGACAACCTCGGCCGCGCCTGCGTCGTCGGAAACGGCGAAGGACACCGAATCGACGTCGGCCGCCCCCAGCTCGGAGGAAAAGGCCGCAGAGGCACAGGTTGCGCCGAATACTTTGTTCCTCTTGGATACGTCCGAGAACCTCACGCCATATTTCGATGCGGTAAGCCAGGGTGTGGCTGAGGCGGCGTCGGCAGCCGGCAGGGAGGGAAGCCAGGTGGGCCTTTGGAACTACTCCTCTCCTCTTTCCGCCTCGGCAACCGTGGGTTACCGCCAAAACGTGTCGTATGGGGATGCCGATAACGTTGCCTATGCCGTAGGTATGTTTGGCACGGGTGGCATTCCGCAAACCCGCAGTGCTGTGGTAGCCGCACTGGATAACGCAACCGACCAGGTGGCTGAAAGCGGCAAGGACACACGCGTTGTGCTCGTAACCACCGGCACGCAGCAAGATATGGATGATGCTGCCTTCGCCGAAGCCGTAAAGAATGCCCGCGGCGAAGGAGTGAGCTTGAGCATGGTGCACGTGGGTAACGGCGAGAAGGATGCTGAACTCGAAAAGCTGGCTGATTCCTACAGCACGGTCGCAGATCCATCCGATGCCCAAGACAATGCAACGGCCATCTCGGCCGCAGTCGGCGCACGCTAGACGCGGGCTCTCGTGCAAAGCGAGTCCGCGGCGTGCGCTCCCAAAGCGCAGAAAGCCGCCGCATCTTTCCCCCAGGGCACTGACGTGAGCAGCAGTGCAGGAAAGACGCGGCGGCGAGTGGCGCGAGTTTAAGAGCTCCTGCGCTTACGGCGAGCAGCGAGCTCGTCGAGGCCAATAACGATGTCAGTCTCTTCTTCCTCCACGACGCGCTCGGCCGGGAAGGACGTGATGGTGCCGGAGAGCTCCTTAAGGATGCCAGGTACGGCGATACCGAATACGCCTTGGCCTCCGGCGAGGAGGTCGATGACTTCATCGTTGGACCGGCACTCATAGACCGTGGTGCCGTCGGAGACAAGCGTGAGCTCCGCCAAGTCATTAACGCCGCGATCCCGCAGGGATTCCACGGCGAGGCGGATGTTCTGCAGAGAAATACCGGTGTCCAGAAGGCGCTTGACAATCTTGAGCACCAATACGTCCTTAAAAGAGTACAGACGCTGGGAGCCAGAACCACGCGCGGTGCGGATAGAGGGCTTGACCAGGTCGGTGCGTGCCCAGTAATCCAGCTGACGGTAGGTAATGCCGGCTACCTGACACGCGATGGGCACGCGGTAACCCAGCTCCTCGTCCGGTCCGACGTCGAAGAGGGATTCCTGGACGTAGCCGTTCGATGCGGCGTCATCGAGCGGCAGGGCGCGGGACTCGGTGCGGTTGTTTTTACTGCTCACGTAATTACTCCAGTGATGTTTGAGGGGAGTTCTATTTTTCTATTAAAGGCCACGTCAGCGACCACGTCAAGGGTCGCCCTTCGTAAACCTCTAGTAGAACTTTAGACTTCTTTGGTCACTTTGTCATCATTAGTCACACGCGTGTCATTAAAAAAATTGCTGATGACAAGAAAAGCGGCACCCAGAAACGGTGCCGCTGTGTTTAGTCTGTTGTGCTGGCAAGTATGCCGAGCCGACCGCTACCCTTCTACGTACGAAGCTCAGCTGGATGCGCGGGCCTTAGTCTTCATCTTCCGGCGAGTCGCCCCCAAGCAAATCTTCTTCGGAAATGCCGGAATCACGCATCAGCTGCTCAAAGTCATCGTCTTCCTGGGCTTTCTGCCGGGCCGCCATCTCTTGAAAATCGCGCGACCTCTTCTCCGGGAAGGCCTCTGGGGACTTAGCCTCGCGCTCGAGACCGTAGTACTCCTTAAGGTCTTCATCGCTAATGTAAACAGCGACCTCCTCGAGCACCTCCTTCTCAAACCGGATGGGCACCCCGTAGTGATCTGCTAGGACGAGGGCGTCACAGATGCGGGCGTCGTGCTCCTCACCTGTTCCGTCGACCACGTCGACCATGAAAGCGCCCTTGTGGTACTCGGAGACACAAATATGCTCGATCCCATCAAGCTGGTCGGCGAAGGCAATCAGGAGTTCATAGGTACTAGGCCGCGCGTTGTAATGGCGCTCCAGCACCTGGAGAACGCGGGCTCCATCAATGGGCGAGACCCACACAGGTACGTGCCGGTCTGCTTCTTCCCAGTAAAAGAGGGCGCACAGGTTGTTCTCGGGGCCGACGGGGTGGATTCCTAAAAATTTCAATACTTCTGCAGTCATGGCACCCACTTTTCCACACTTTCCTCACGCGTGGCGATTGACAGAGCAGCCCTCTATTCCGCTACGGGCGGAACTCGTCCCGCAGCTCAGTCTTGACCAGCGTTCCATGAAGGGACAGAACAAGCGCCGCCATCTGCTGCGAGAGCTCTTCTGCCTGCTGCGGGGCCGTATCAGATTTCGAATGCGCCACCGGTGAAGCCACCTGCGAAATCATGTCTGCCTGCCGGCGGGCGGCATTGCGCAGCGACTTCAATTGCCGTGCCTCAAAGCCGAAGGACTCTAAGGCGACAGCCGCCGACACGATAGACACGTCATCCGTGTCAAAGAATCCCGCCGGATCCGGCTTAATGAGCCCCACCGAGACCAGCTCCGCAATGTTTTCTTGCGTGGTCCCGGCTTGGTCGGCCACGTCGGCGTCGGTAAGCCTGGTCACCACTGGTGCTCGCAGCTGCTCGGCACTGATCAGTGCCTCAGCCTGGGAGGAGACAATGGCGGTTACTTGCCCCGAATCCATCGCCTCCAGCTGCTCACGAATAACCTTGAGCGGCGTGTAGTGATCGCGCTGCGCGGTCAGAATGTAGCGCAGACGGTCAAGATCCTTCTGGTAGTAGCGGCGGTAGCCCTTCGCGGTGCGTTCCGGAGTAATCAGACCCTCAGATTCCAAAAAGCGAATCTTCGACACCGTCACGTCCGGGAACTGCTTCTGCACGTGCTTCAGCGTTACGCCAATAGACATGGGCTTTTGCTTGGTCTTCTTGGCCGCCGAAGATGCTGTTGCTGCAGCTGCGGTGGACTTCTGAGCGCTCACGATGGGACTACTACTGCTTTCTACGCGGATTCACTTTGACAAAGGGCAGGCACAGTGAGGAAGCAAGACCGGCTGCTCCCCTCGTACCCCCGCTTCGTCCTTGCTGACGGGTACTGCCCTATTTAGGGGCGATGAAGACGAGGCGGAACTTACCAATCTGGATTTCGTCGCCTACTTCCAGTACCTGCGCATTGCGCGGCTCGCGATTGACGTAGGTGCCATTGAGCGATCCGACGTCCACGACCTCGAACTGGCCGTCCTTGGCGCGGAATTCTGCGTGGCGGCGGGAGACGGTGACGTCATCGAGGAAGATGTCCGCTTCCGGGTGGCGGCCGGCGGTGGTGGTCGGCTGATCAAGCAAGAAGCGCGCGCCAGCATTCGGGCCTCGCTTCACGACGAGCAGGGCCTGGCCTTCAGCCAGGTTCTCAGCGCCGGCAACGGAGGCGTCAGAACCCGCCGCGGTGCCGTTTTCCATCTCCTTGAGAAGATCAGCGCGGAAGACAGAAGTAGTCTCTGCCTGCGGTTCCGGCGTTCCGGTATTCTCGCTCATTTTTACCTCCGAAGGGTCGGATCGATGTTGACTCATTCCATATTAGCGACTCCGCTGTCCGCGCGAGTCACCTCTGGCGCATTTACATTAGCGGAAAATGTTTCCTATGCCCTTGAGCACGGAATTTCCGCCCCCAGATAGTGGGTTATCAGAGACCATATAAGTCCACGTGGCGCTCGGGCGGGACAGTCCATGATCCTCTAGGTGAGCACCATCGACATCAATAAGCACGGTCTTAAAAGTATCGACGGCATCATCAACCGCGCGCTGCGCCAAATCCTTGAATTCGCGTACGGCGATGCGGTGGTATTCATCGATGGGGGTCTCGCGAGCAATGGCACGCAAGTGAATAGATTCACGCACGTCATCCATCAGCTCCAAGTGGTCGGCCCACGCTAAGTCGAGGTGGTAGAGCATGATCTCGCGCGCAGCGCGCTCACGGGCATCCACGGGGACGTCGCTTAGCTCGGCGGCGCGATCGGGTGCTCGCTCAGCGAGCTCCTGCCAGGCCTGGTCTGTATCGAGCAACTTGGCACGGCGCTCATCGATAATGATGCGCTGATCCGCCAGCAGCTGGTTGTACTTCCACGTCTGCGCGTGAATCTCCAGCGACTGGCCTTCCGTCACCCGCTGACAGTGTGCGATGAAGTCTCGGACACGCTTGGATTCAATGAGGCCATCAGCATCTGGACGCGCCGACAGGGACTCGTCTTCCCCACCCTGCTGAACTACGTCGTCCTCCAAGGAGACGAAGAAGAGTGACATGCCCGGATCTCCCTGCCGGCCCGCACGGCCGCGCAGCTGGTTGTCCAACCGCGAGGAACGGTGCCGCGAGGTGCCAAGTACTGCCAAACCGCCCTTCTCGACGACCGCGTCGCGGTCAGCTTCGTCCGCGCCGCCCAGCTTGATATCGGTGCCGCGGCCCGCCATCTGTGTGGACACCGTCACGCGCCCCACGTCGCCTGCCTCCGCGACGATGCGCGCCTCATCCTCATCGTTTTTAGCGTTGAGGACGTTGACAGTGATGCCACGTTCGCGCAAAGCTGCAGCAAGGTCCTCGGACTCCGCGACATCGTGAGTGCCTACGAGGACCGGCTGGCCGGTGCTATTAATAGCCACGATCTCGTTGACAATAGCTCGGGATTTTTCATCCACAGACGCGTAGATGCGGTCTGCTTCATCGAAGCGCTGCAATTCTTTATTCCGGTCGATGACCGAGACGTGCAGGTCATAAAACTGTCGCAACTGGTCGGTGGCCTCCACCGCGGTGCCTGTCATGCCACAGACCAAGGGGTAGCGACGCATGAGCTCCTGCAGCGTAATGGTGTCGAGGATGCGCCCACCTTCTGATACCTCCAAGCCTTCTTTGGCCTCCACCGCTGCCTGGAGTCCATCCGGCCAGCGTTGGAGCTCGGCCACGCGGCCGCGGGAGGCGTCGATAAGCTGCAGCTTTCCGTCCGTGATGATGTAGTGAATGTCACGGATGAGCAGCGCCTTCGCGTGTAGCGCCAGGTTGACCTTCACCAGTACGGAGCCGATATTCTCTTCCGAATACAGCGAGTCAATACCCAATTCCCGCTCGACTCGCGCCGCACCATCATCGGTGAGCGCCACCGTGCGGCCGCCCTCCGCGATGACATAGTCCTGCTCCTCGCGCAAGCGCGAGACCACGTTGGTGATGTGGCCCGTAGATTCCTCACCGGGGCGATTTCCGGCGAGGACGAGGGGGACGAGGGCTTCGTCGACAAGCACAGAGTCCGCCTCATCCACCAACGCCACGTCCGCGCGCGCCTGCACCGTCTGCTCCCGGGAGGTGATCTGGTTATCCCGTAGCACATCGAAACCGAGCTCATTGACTGGTGCATAGATGATGTCGGATAAGTAAGCCGCGCGGCGTTCTTCCGGGCCGAGCTTCTCCGTTACCGGGGCCACCGTGAGTCCAAAGAACTCCACGAGCGGGCGCATCCATTCGGCGTCACGCGCCGCTAGATAATTATTAACCGTCACCAAGTGCACGCGCTTGCCGGTGAGCGCGAAACCAGTCGCGGCCATGGCACCCACCAGTGTCTTTCCCTCACCGGTGGCCATCTGGATGACATCACCCTCAAGCAAGCGGAGAACGGCTTGGGACTGGACAGTAAACGGGCGCATGCCAAGCTTGCGTTCACTGGCCACGGCCAATGCCGCGAGGAAACGAGACTTATCTGCAATTCCCCCGTCTTTCACGCAAGCGCGCGCAGTGGCGGCAACGTCAGCATCCGACAGGTTCGCGATATCCTCCACCGCGGAATCTGCGGCCGTCACAACGGCTTTCGACTTCTTGTTGTTGCGTTCGGACTGCGCGCCCATTGCCTTCCAGAACCAATCGAATGCGCCCATGAGCACTCCTCCATCCTTGTGCGTCATACAGGTCTTCTATCGACTCTAGTCAACCCCGGTTCGCAAGCGTGCGTTCGCCCTTATATCCTTACGGACATGCAATCCGTGAACGTGTCGCTCCCCTCCAGCACCGGTACCGCGATGGCCGGAACCATCGACTTCCCTGACTCCCCTCCGCAAGCCTTCGCCATCTTCGCGCACTGCTTTGCCGGTTCGCGCCATACCCCCGGCGCCGCTCGTGTGAGCAAGCAACTGACTAACTTTGGCATCGCTACCCTACGCTTTGATTTTCCTGGCCTAGGCCAATCCGAAGGAAATTTCGCGGACACCTGCTTTAGCCAGAATGTTGCCGATATCCAGGCTGCTGCCGACTGGCTAGCACACAACTCTTCCGCACCACAGCTACTCATGGGCCATTCACTGGGCGGGGCTGCCGCTCTGGCCGCGGCCAACAACATTCGCTCCCTCAAGGCTGTGGCCACCATCGGCGCCCCCTTCGATCCTGCACACTCCGTGCTGCACTACGCCGACAAGATCGGCGAGGTCGACGCCAACGGTGAAGTCGAGGTCACCCTTGGCGGCCGGGCGCTGACCATTTCGCGCCTCTTCCTCGAAGACCTCGCTGAGACCAACCCGGAGGACTATCTTCCGCGCCTGCGCAAGCCCCTCATGGTGCTGCACTCCCCCATTGATCAAACGGTGGGCATTGATAACGCACAAAATATTTTCCGGACCACGCGCTATCCCAAGTCCCTCGTCGCCTTGGATAAGGCCGATCACCTGGTGACTAAGCAGGGCGCGGCAGCCCGTGCCGCCGACCTCATCGGGGCTTGGGCGGAGCAGTTTATTGTTCCGGAGAACATTCCCACCCCAGTTGCTGAGGACTCCGCGCTTGCAATTCCGGCAGTTGGAACCAGGATGGGCGTCGTCGTGCGCCACAATGACCGATCGGTGAGCGCTGACCGCACGAAAAAGAACGGCGGCAAAGGCCAAGGTTTCACCGCGGAAGGCCTTCTTATGTCCGCAGTGGCTACGGCAAGCACTCAGGCCATCAAAGAAGCAGGCAAGGCGCAGAAAATCGACGCGAAGGTGCTCGAAGCGGTATCTGTCAGGGTTAACCAAGAATCCGAATCTCGTTTCACACGTACGGTGACGCTTCCTGGCTTTCTGAGCGCCGATCAACAACGCGCGCTTGCCGACGCCGCCGCTTCCACCACCATCGATTCCCTCCTCGCTGTGGACATCGCCACCACCGTGGCAACCACTGCAGAATAAGCCGCCCATGGTTGTTCTTAACCCACTTGACCCTGCCGCCCGCTGTCCCTGCGGTACCGGCCTAAGCTTCGGCGAGTGCTGCTCGCGCTACCATGCCGGCACACCCGCCCCCTCAGCGGAGACCCTGATGCGCTCGCGTTTCAGCGCTTTCGTCACCGGCGACGAGGATTATTTGCTGCGCACCTGGGACCCCGAAACCCGCCCGGAACGTCTCGACCTCGCCGAAACCGGCATCCGCTTCTACCGCCTCGACATTATCGACACCGTCGCCGGCGGCCCCTTGGACCAGACCGGCATCGTTGAATTCGAAGCCTTTTACAAGGGGGCCGCGAAGGGCTCGCAGCGAGAGCGCTCCTCTTTCCACCGCCAAAACGGGCAGTGGGTCTATTCCGCCGGAGAGTTTTAGCTGCCGCTAAAACAAAGGTTGAACTGGGATTTGTCGAAGCGAATACCGCTGGTGTAATCTGTAGCAGTTGCACCTAATGGTGCGGCGGCGGACTATGGCGCAGTTTGGTAGCGCACTACACTGGGGGTGTAGGGGTCGCAGGTTCAAATCCTGTTAGTCCGACAAAATTTAGGCTGGTCAGAAAACTCTGACCAGCCTTTTCTTTTGGAACGAGTCGACGGGTTAAGACTTAAGCCTTGGGTTACTACGCCCACGGTAAATAGAGTTCAAATAATTCAATTTTTTAGCGCTTATTTACCGTGAACGACATGTATCGCCAAGCAAGGCCACTCCATGTTTCTCACCCTCATGGGGTAGATAGTGTTTCAAACTCTGGCCAAAGCTCGGGTTAGGGCACTATTACAATCCATGGAATTGTTATTGATCTACCTCGCAGTGGTGTTTGGCTGCGGCCTAATTGCGTGGGCGGTGCGATTGCCGCCTCTCATCGGGTTTCTCGTCGCTGGCTTCGCGCTCAATGCCGGGGGTATCGAGCACGTTGAAGCGTTAGATCTTTTCGCCGACATCGGTGTCACGCTGATGCTTTTTGCAATCGGGTTGCGCCTCGATCTGAGGGCCTTGACCGACAAGGCTGTCTGGCTTACCGCCACCGCCCACGTGCTCGTGATGACCCTCCTCGGCATGGGTTTTATCACGGCTCTCGGCGCACTCGGCGCATTCGGTCCGACCAGTTTTTCGATAGCGGTCAACGTCGCCCTCGTGCTGAGTTTTTCCAGCACCATCGTGGTCGTCAAAATCTTGCAAGACCGCGGCGATGAACAAGCCCTCTACGGCAATATCTGCATCGGCGTCCTCATCATGCAGGACATCATCGCTGTCGTCTTCATGAGCATCCTACGGGGAGAGCCGCCAAGCTTAGCGGCCGTGTTGCTTGTCCTCATCGTCCCGCTGCTAGCGCTGACTACTCGCCGCTGGTACAAGCTCGGGCACGGTGAGCTGGGCGCGCTCTTTGGCATCGTCATGGCGCTGCTGCCTGGTTATGCTCTCTTCGAGTGGGTCGGCCTCTCCGGAAGCCTCGGCGCGCTCATCATGGGCGTGGTGCTCTCCCGCTCCCCTGGCGCAGAACAGCTCAGCCATTCACTGTTTACCCTCAAAGAACTGCTGCTGGTTGGCTTTTTCGTCAACATCGGTTTCCTGGGCCTACCAACGTGGCACAACATCGTCGACGCCGGGTTGCTCCTGCTGCTTTTGCCCATCCAGGGCCTCGCTTACTGGGCAATCCTGTGGATGTTGGGACTGCGCAACCGCACTTCTGTCCTTGCTTCCCTGTTGCTGGCGAATTACTCTGAGTTCGCCCTTATCATTGCCGCTGTGGGAGTACAGGACGGCTGGCTCAACCAGCGCTGGCTGCTGTCACTCGTGCTCGCTGTTTCGTTGAGCTTTGTCATCTCGGCAATCCTCAACCCACAAAACGTCTCGCGAGCTACACACCTAGCCAAGCGACTGCCGGCCCGCCCACCGCACAAGATTCACCCGGAGGATCGCCCCATCGAGCTTGGCGACGCCCATGCGCTCGTCCTCGGCGTAGGACGGCTCGGCCTTTCCTGTTACAAGGAGCTCGTCGACGTCTACGGCGCCAATGTTTTGGGAGTGGAACACGATCCAGCACGAGTTCGCCATCTCCAAGAGAGTGGCTACAACGTCGTGGAGGGCGATGCAACAGATATCGACTTCTGGGAGCGCGTCAAGGACAGCCACCAGATCGATATGATTATGCTCGCCATGCCGGCCCAGCACGCGAACGTAGACGCCGTCAAGGAAATCTACGCTTCCCGCATCAATACCGAAGAATGCACCATCAGTTCGGTGGCCATGTACCGTGAAGACGTCGAGGACCTGCAGGAGCTCGGGCTCAGTGTCGTTGTGCACTTGCAGGACGGTGCCGGCGAATCCCTAGCGGAGCGAACTTTTACGGAGAATCAGCTACGGCACTTGCGCAACGAGGGCGAGCTTTAGAAAACGTCCTCCGCGGCATCCAGCCCGCTCCCTGCTGAGACCGGCTCCTGTGTCCGGACTCAGCGTCCAATGGGAGCTTAGCTGTTAGCACGCCACGGGATCCCCTCCTTGGGCAGGTAGCCCAAGAGGTAGAGGTAATCCATCGCGCCCAGAATAGAAACGACGAGACCGCCACCGAGGATAGCTGCGAGGAATGTGTAGCCAGCCATGGAGGAGGAATCGACGTCCTTTCCGTCTTGACCGTCTTTGCCATCCTTCCCGTCAGCGCCGTCGCGGCCATTTAGACCGTTAAGACCGTCGCGCCCGTCCTGGCCATCGACGCCATCGCGGCCGGGTGCGCCCGGTGCACCGTTGGCACCGTCGCGGCCATCCTTGCCGTCGATACCATCCTTACCGTCTTTTCCATCGCGGCCTGGTTCACCGTCCTTACCGTCTTTGCCGTCCTGAGCCGCAGCACCGTCGGTGGTAGAAGTCGAGGGTTCGGTAGTCGTAGGCGTCTCAGACTCCGATTCCTCGGGCTCGGTGGTCTCAGAAGGGCTCGGCGTTACTGAGCTAGACGGCTCAGAAGACTCGGGGGATTCTGAAGGCTCAGTGGTATTAGACGTCGAGGGAGAAGCGGGCTTGTCGTTGCTTACCTTCTTACCATTGAGCATATCCGCACACTTCTGGCCTGCCGGTGCGTTAATCTCCGCGAGCGCAGAAGCGGAAGCCGAAATGCCTGAGAGCGTAGACTCGATCTCCTTTTGCTGGGTCTCGCTCAATTTCAAATCCTTGGCAGCGCTGGCACCTGGGAAAAGACCTGCAATGGTGACAGCGGCATTGAAGATCTTCAGAACGGTGGCCACACCAGTGCCAAAAGCACCGTCAGCAAACTTGATGAGGCCAGAAACGGTCTTCTTGGCGGCATCTGGATTCTTTAAGTCCACCTCTGCATCAGTGTTATCAATCTTGGCGATGGCCATGCCTTGCGCGCGTGCGAGATCCCAGGTGACGTCCTTGTCTGCCTCACCATCACGAACAAGTTTGGCAATTCCCTCCCACGAGCTTGCGCCAATCTTCTTGATGAAGTCAGAAGGCACAAGTTCACCGACGACTGGGATTACTTCCCACACCGTCTGGAGCAGCTTGTTTCCACCGTCGTAGAAAGCCCGTGCAAGGTCCAGCTTGCGCTCGAGAATCTCGCCTTCTTTACCTGGGGCATCGGTGATCTCACACACCAATTTGCCGTTCTTCTCTACGACCTTGATAGTCGCGTCAGCCGTCGATGCCTCGGCGGTTTCCAGCTCATCGCGTGTCTTTGGCTTGCCGGTTTCCGCGCCGTAGAAGCCAAAGTCGTTGTCTCGGGATTCACGCTCCAACTCCTCGATGGTGTTGTCGCCAGCGTTGTTTGAATCGATCAGGTTGCCGTCTGCGTCGAAGGCGGTGCCATTGACGTCGACAGTGTCAGCGCCGGACTGTTCGTGGACAAAAGACGTATCGCTCGGCTCCTCAACGGCGAAGGTCTGCGGGGCGACAATAACGGAAGAAAAGGTTGCTACGGCCACTGCGGTGGCAACGATGCGAGAGTGTAGGGAACGCATGCGAAGTCTTTCTTGCAAGTTGATGAGCACACACTTAACACAGTGAGCTAAGTGCTTAAGGTTCGGACGTGGTCACCATACAACCGTCGAAATATATTTTCTACATTTGAGTAACTATTCGTTACCCCCGTTTGGAAACCCCCAGTTCAGCATCAGTGCAGTTCACAGCGTCAACATCGTTGACAATACGATTATCTTACCCCCATCACCAACGGGTAACTTGCGGATAGACGCCGAGTTTAGCGGCTCTTCCGGTTTTGGAGTGCGTAGCGGGG
>NZ_KV805160.1:0-2261 GCF_001811545.1 Corynebacterium sp. HMSC074A09
CAGAACCATCCTCATAACCAGGCTCAAACTCAGTGTTCTGGTTAGGAACCTTCGGGTTCTGGTCTTCCTTGTCCGGGATGCCGTCGTTATCGTCATCCTCGTCCTCGGTGTCAGGCTTACCGTCGCCATCAGTATCCAGCTTGAACTTAGCCGGAGCCTCATCCGTGGAACCGTCAGGGTAGGTCACCGTGACAGGAACGTCGAACTCCTCAACAGTGTCCTTGTTCAGCTTCGACTTATCAGGGAACGTAACAGTGATCTCACCGGTGTTCTCGTCAATCTTGACTTCGTAGCCCTCAGGAGCCTTGAAGTCCTCCGGGATGGCAAACTTGGAGCCCTCCGGAGCCTTCGCTTCCTTACCGTCCTTATCAGTGAAGGTCGGGGAAGACTTAGTCTCCTTACCCGGAACAACCAGCTTCTCCTCGTACGCAGGCTCGAGCTCGTCGGCTTCCTTAGTGACCAGGACGGTCCATGCGGAGACGTCGTTGCCACCGGACACGAGGACTACGTTAAAGAGGTCACCCTTCTTAGCATCCTCAGGGATGTCGAAGGTGCACGCTGCAACCTGAGCCTTGATGCCCATGGACTGGTCGAGCTCGCACGTTTTGAGGACCTTGCCGTCCTTATCGCGCCACTCAACCTGCGACGGCAGAGTCGACAGGTCGCCCTTGAACTCTGGGGTCACCGTGGTGCCCGGAGCGGCTGGCTTATCGGTCGCGTTGTAGTCAGCCGTGATCGACACCGGGGTGTACGGCATGAGCGCGTAGTTGACGTTGTACAGCGAGTTCAGGTTCTGGAACCCAATACCGTTGCCCCAGTTGATCGGCAGCTGGTTCTCAACAGGAGCTGCTGCCGGGCGGAAGTTACCACCGTGGTTGAAACGCTGGAAGGTCGGGGAGTGGAAGCCGGTGTAACCGTTCTGGACCACGCCGTCCTTGTTCTCAACCCACACGAACATGTGGTTCGGATTGAGCACGTCCTCGCGTTCCTGGCCCTTTTCGTAGTTGCCGAAACGCAGGGTGTAGTAACCCTCGTTATCAGTCTTGCCGTAAACAGTCTTTAGGATGTACTCGGGGTGGTCCTCGAGCATACGCTTAGTGGCGTCAGCAAGCGCATTCGGGTCATTCTTGTACTGCTCCTGCAGCTTCTGGTTCGCTGCAGCGCCATCCTTGGTAAGGGTGGACGCGTACACGGTGTAGCCGTCAGCGGCTGGGTCAGCAGTGTTCTTGTTCGGCCCCGTAGCAACAATGCCCTTGTCTGGGCCACCGGTCTCGAGCCATACACGACCCGAAACAGTGTTCGGTACCTTAGTCTGCGTCGCAGCCAAGTTGATTGGGCCCTCTGGATCCTCAACGAGCTTGTCACCCTTGGCAGCCATCCAGCTGTCCTCGTGGTTTGGTGGAACTTCCTGATAGAAGGCCGCCGTCAGCTGAATGTTTCCGTCAGCAGCGGCAAAGGAACCAAGAGGACCCTCAACTAGGCCGTTGAAGGAACCAGGCACGAATCCGTTAGCCTGACGGAACATGACAACCTTGTTGCCACGGTCATTCGTATACGGCTCAACCCAGATGCGGTGCTTCTGGTCAGTACGTGCCGCCCAAGTGTGCTCGCGACCCAGCTTGTCTGTCCAGGTGATGCCCTTTTTGCCCGTACCGAAGGCGTAGGTGCCCCGGCCACCGTTACCGCCGACAACATCGGGGAGGGTGTGCGTCTTCGCGCTGAAGATCGGCGAGTAGGAACCGTCCTTATCACGGAACTGCGCGTAGACCGTGACACCATCCATTGGGATGTTGCCGTTGTCGATCGTGGAGCCAGGGTTGCCCTTGGGGCCGGTCAGATACACGTGACCCGAAATCAGGCCCTTACCAACGCCCTGCGCGTCGGTCAGGTTAGCAGCCTTGGTGACACGACCGCTAGCGATCATGTCGGCATCAATAATCTGATCCTGAGAAGTCGGGGCAGCTGCGTCCAAACCTTCTTGAGCGAAGGCAGCCGGAGCAGCAGTTGGGTTAACAACTGGCTGCACAAACGGGCCCACCATGGCAACAGAAAGAGCGGCGGCTGCGATCGTCGTACCGCGGCGACGGGCAGAACCGTTGAATTTCTTCACATTCATGAAGAATCCTTTCATGAGAACAATTAAGAAACCGGTCAACAGCCCGCCCTCGGTCAGATTCCGAAGCTACTTAGGCGTTCCTGAAGGCAGACTGGACTCAAGCTGAGACCCTACCCCCCATTACGTTGTTAGCAGTTCCGCTTGA
>NZ_KV805161.1:0-26200 GCF_001811545.1 Corynebacterium sp. HMSC074A09
GCAAATCCACACGAAATGTCCCTTAAGCCCGGTCATGCCCGCGAGTGTATCCATGAAAGAAGCCCGCCGCGGTGAAGCGGCGGGCCCTATCCCCATGACTAATCCGGTAACGCGTACGGTGTGGAGCTCACCGCCGTTCCGTATTAGGCAAGCCTTAGCTTAGTACGAAAGTTGGATAGGGGTCAAGAGTAAACTGAAATTTCATGACCCCACTCCCCCTCGGTGCCCGCAGACGCCCACGCGGCGTCTACGAAGACGACTGGTCCGCGCGCCCTACCGCCGAACGCCCCTGGCCGGTTGTCTTGATCCACGGAACCTGCGACAGCAAGGGGATATGGCAGGTTCTCGCAGACATGCTCCGCGCCGCTGGCTGGGCCACCTTCGCCCCTGACTACGGGACCCGCGCCACTGGCCCCCTGCAGGAATCCGCTCGGCAGCTCGACGCCTACATCAACGCCGTCCGCACCGTCACCGGCGCGGAGCAGGTGATTCTCGTGGGCCACTCCCAGGGTGGATTATTGGCTCGGTACTGGATGCGCATGCACGATAGCGCGGAGTTTGTACGGCACGTGGTGTGTATCAGCTCTCCCAATCACGGCACGACCCAGGGTGGAATCGCCAGCCCCCTCTTTCGCAGCGAGAGGCAGGAGGAGGTGGCGCGCTCGCTTATCGACGGCTGGTTTGGCCCCGCCGGCATGCAGCAGGTCACCGGCAGCGAGATTGTTGAGGCCACGAACCGCGGCAGCGAGGTCGAACCCGGGGTGAGCTATACGTGCATCGCCACGCGCGCCGACGCCATCGTGGTTCCACCAAACACCTGTTTCCTCAATGGCCCGAATGTCCACAACGTCTATATCCAGGACATCGAGCGCCTTGCGATTATTCGCCACGAGGATATGCCCATGGATAAACGGGTATGCCAGTTTGTCCTCGAGGAACTGGAGCGGCTCTAGAGCTCCAGCTCGTCGAGAACCGCATCGAAAGCCGGCCCCACCTGGGTCCGCCACAGTGTGTCCACGCGGTCATCCGCGCGCCCTGGCCCTCCATTGATGGTGGCCACGCGCTTGCCCTGTTTCTTTGCCTCCAGAACGAAGCGGAAGCCGCTCATCACCGCCAGCGACGAGCCGGCTACCAGCAGGGAGTCAGACGCGTTGACCATCGCGTAGGCGGCGTCCTTTTTGTGGGTGGGGACGGGCTCGCCGAAATAGACCACGTCTGGTTTGAGGCGCTGTGAGCCGCACCGCACGCAGCCGGGCATGACAAATTCTTCGACCGCTTCTTGGCTGAGGGCAACGTCGCCGTCAGGGTTAACGTCCTCTTTGTTGACTGCCCAGCGTTGGAGGAATTCTGGGTTGGCTATGGCGGCGCGGGCGTCGTAGTCCGCGCGTGTTTCTTCGTATCCGCAGCTCAAGCACACCACGTGCTGCATGTCTCCGTGCAGGGCGATGAGGTTGCGCTGCCCGGCTTCTTCGTGGAGGCCGTCGACGTTTTGGGTGACTACACCTGTAAGAAGCCCGGCGCGCTCGAGTTCGACCAACGCGTAGTGCGTGCGGTTGGGGTGTGCAGCTTGCATGACCCGCCAGCCTACGAAAGCGCGCGCCCAATAGCGGTGCGAGGCCTGCGGGTCGTGCAGAAACTCCTGGTAGGTCATGGGGCGGTGCCGGCTGAGGGAACCGTGCGGGCCGCGGTAGTCCGGCACGCCCGATTCTGTAGAGACTCCCGCCCCGGTGAGGACCATGACGTTGCCGTGGCGCAGTTGATCGGTGACGGCGTCTAGTGCTTGTTGTGGGGGAGTCGGCTCAGCGATCTCGGCGACGACCCGGGAGATGGAGCGCAACGCGGACTGGTGAGCGTGGGCAACGGCGGGATCCATGGTGCCCCAGCTTACGGGAGAGCCTCCTCGTAGAGATGATCTGAGTCGAGCTCGCCATGGCGCGAACAGCGCGCGTTCCAGCCATCCGGGCGCACCTGCACCACCATGCGGCGCCCACACAGCTGGCAATAGCGCGGGACGTCCAGGCCCGCCGCGGCCGCCGGGTGCAAGGTGAATTCCTCGCTTAGTGGTTTCCCCGTGTTGGGGTGGAACAGCGGCTCATCGCCGGCAAGGACGGCGGCGGCCAACTCCGTCGAGCTGTTCATCAGAGCGCCTTGATGGGCAGATCGATGCGGCCGAGCATGTCGACGTCCTTTTCAATCTGCTTGCCCAGAGTGGTCAGGTAGTTGCCGGCGATGATGGCGTTGATGCCGCCGAGCAGCCCCTTTTCGGTTCCGTCATCACCCAGGGAGAGCTCGCGGCCGCCCGCAAAACGGAGGGTTACAGACGGCATGGCCAGGCGGAATGCGGCCACTGCGCGCAGTGCCTCACCGAGCGGGACCAACGGGTAGTTCGCGAATGGTGTGCCCGGGCGCGGGTCGAGGAAGTTCATCGGCACCTCGCAGGGCTCGATCTGGGCCAGCTGGTAGGCGAACTCGGCGCGGTCTTCTAGTGATTCGCCCATTCCGATGATGCCGCCGGAGCAGATCTCCATGCCGACTGCACGGACGTTCTCGAGGGTCTCTTTGCGCTCCTCCCAGGTGTGGGTCGTGACGACGTTGGGGAAGAAGGACTTGGAGGTCTCCAGGTTGTGGTTGTAGCGCTGGGCGCCCATGTCCTTGAGGCGCTGGGCCTGCTCGCGGGTGAGGGTTCCCAGGGATAGGGAGATTTCGATATCAACTTCATCGAGGATGGCCGGGATGGCCTCGGCAACCTGGGACAGGAGGTTCTCGTCTGGGGCCTTAACGGCCGCCACAATGCAGAACTCCGTGGCGCCGGTCTTGGCGGTCTTCTTGGCGGCCTCCACCAGCTCCGGGATGTTGAGGCGCGCGGCACGCACGGGGGACTCGAAAAGGCCCGACTGCGAGCAGAAGTGGCAGTCCTCCGGGCAGCCGCCGGTCTTAATGGAGATGATGCCTTCCACGGAGACGTCCGGACCGCACCACTTGAGGCGGGTTTGATGCGCGATGTCCGCAATCTCTTCCAGCTGCTCATCCGGGATCTGAAGGACCTGCAGCAGTTCTTCTTCGTTCAGGCCGATGCCCTGCTCCAGGGCCTTCTCGCGTGCGATATCTACGATGCTCATGCGGGAAACCTTACTTGAACACCGTTCAAGTTGTGGTAAATCCGCGTGTTTTGTTCGGTCCGGACTAACCTCTAGGCCATGGATTCCACGCTCTATGACGACACCCTCGCGCTACTCCAGGAGCTTATTCGCAATGCCTGCGTGAATGACCTCACGCCTGACTCCGGCAACGAGGTCCGCAACGCGGATACTCTGGAGAAGTTCTTCAACGGCACCCCGGTGGAGATTCAACGCTATGAATCGCACCCAGGCCGCGTGACCATCGTGGTGACCGTTCCGGGTGACCCGGACAAGGAGCCGCTGACGCTCATGGGCCACACGGATGTCGTGCCCGTCGACGAGCCCAAGTGGACCAAGCCGCCCTTCGACGCCGTCATCGAAGATGGCAAACTCTACGGCCGCGGCGCGGTGGACATGCTCTTTATTACGGCGACGATGGCGGCGGTGACCAGGGACGTCGCCAAGCGCGGCAATCCCGGCGGCACCCTGGCCTTTGTCGGCATGGCGGACGAGGAGGCCCGCGGCGGTTTGGGCTCCATCTGGATGGACAAGCACCACCCAGAGGCCTATTCGGTACGCAACTGCCTCTCGGAGACCGGCGGTAGCCACCTGCCCGGCGCGCTCGGCTTCAACGTCGGCGAAAAGGGCGCAGGCCAGCGCCGTCTGCACGTACACGGCGATGCCGGCCATGGCTCGACGCCCTTCGGCAAGGACTTTGCCATCGTCAAGATTGGTGAGGTCGCTCGCCGCATCGCTGCTGCCGAGCCGCCCGTGGCTACGGATGAGGTGTGGCAGGGATTCGTCAAGACCTTCCGCTTCGACCCCGCAACGGAGGCAGCGCTTCTCGACGGCTCCGCTACCGCCGCAGATTATGAGAAGTTCGGTAATTTGTCTGCCTACGCCCACGCCTTCTCCCACACGACGATTGCCCAAACCGTCCTGCGCGCAGGTGGCGCCATCAACGTGCTGCCCTCCCACGCCTACCTGGAGATGGACATCCGCCCCTTCCCTGGCCAGACCCAGGAGGAGCTTGATGATTTCCTACGTGAAGCGCTCGGAGATATGGCCGAGGAGGTAGAAATCGAGCACCTTATTACTGAGGACGCCACACAGTCCTCGACTGATACTGAGCTGTGGCGCTGCATTGAAGAGACCGCCCACGAATTCTTCCCAGAAAAGAAGGTGTTGCCGGTACTGGCGACGGGTGGTTCCGACCTGCGCGTGGCTCGTCGCCGCGGCGGCAATGCCTACGGTTTTGCGCTGCATGCCGAGGATCGGGACATGGCCAGCGCGAACTCGCAGCTGCACAGCCACGACGAACACCTGCACTTGGAGGACTTGGAGCTGACCGTGAAGGCGTATTCTTCGCTGGTGGATCGTTTCTTGAGCCGCTAACGCAAACGTGTAAAAGCTGTGGCACAATGTGGCGCATGAGAAACAAGCTTGTCCTGTGCTCCGTTGCTGCCGCCATCGGCCTGTCCGCTCCTACTGCCTCCGCCGACATGGTGGATGACTACCTGGCCAAGGTCCCGGCCGGCCAGATCTCCTGCGAGCAGGCCACCAAGTACTACACCAACCCGTCCGACTACAACAGCAAGAAGTCCCAGGCGCTCGCTGCCGCTAACTTCCACCCGCGCGGCGGCGAGATCCGCGACGCCGTCGCCCGCGCCGACGAGGCCATCGCGCGCTGCGGCCTGAATGGCGGCGGTGGCAACGCTGCTAACAATGGTGGTGCCCCAGCCAACAACACTGCCCCAGCTAACAACACCGCGCCTACCAACAACGGTGGTACCCCAGCCAATAACGGCAATAAGGCCCCGACAAACAACGCTTTTCCGACGATTCCAGTGACCTTCGGAACCTTCACCATCTACGTCCCGGATATCGTGGCGTACCTCAAGACCCTCGTCGAGGGCACCCCGCTGGCCCAGCTTCTGCCGTAGAAAACTAGCGGAAATACGTCCCCGCGTGCAGCGCGCAGCCGGTATTGAAGGCATGCCCGCACGCGGGGCATTTGTATGACGAATACTCAGCGTATGTCATCGTTCGGCCGCAGGCCCCGCACATGACGCAGAGCTCGTCCTTCGGCATGGGTCCAAAATCATGATCCGTTAACTCCGCGTGGCAGAGCGAACACGCGAACCAGCCGCCGCAGGTGTGGCACTTGTTCGCAACGACGTCGACTAGCGTGTGCCAGTGGCGGCACCGGCCCTCCGCGTCACAATCGCTCCGTGGATCATGGCCACGACTCTAACAGCCGCGCCATCGCCCGGTGGGCCGGCGTGATGTCCATGCGCAGGCGGCTCTCCAGCAATTCCGCAGGGAAATCAGCGGGGAGAAGCTGTGCGGGGAAAGGCGGGGTACGGCGCAGCGCCGCGAAGGCGGCGGCGTGGCGGCGCGTAGTTTCGACGACGATGCCAACGTCATCGGTGGGCAAAGGGGGGACGTCGCCCAGCGCGCTAATACGAGCAGCACTGTCCTCAAGGTCCCACGCGGTGGCAATAACGTCGCGGGCAGTGTCCGCATCCACGGACCAGGTGCCGATAAAGGCTTTCTGCGCCCACTCCCCCGGCGCGTGGACGCCCACCAGGACTCCAGGCCGCAACTGCCGGAAACCGCTGGCATGGGCAGCGCGCAGGAGGGCATCTCTTTCCGCGCGGCGATCCTCGCCAATATCGAAGATCACGGTGTGAAACGCCCCTTCCCACTGGAAGTCGCGCGGCGAACCTAGGTGACGAAACTCCGCAAGGTAGTCACCCACCATGGAATACACGGAACAACGCCCCACTCGGCGCGAGGATAGGTCGCCCGCGCGCACCATGCGTGATAAGTACGTGCGCGCGCCGGCCGGCGACAGACCCAGCCCAGTGAGGATCGGTGTCAGCACGGGCCCGGGGAGCTCCTCGCGGCGCGCCAACCCACAGAGGTATCCAAAAGTTCCTGGTCCAACGTCAGCCATGCCCCAACCCTAGGGTTTTTATGTGTCAGAAACAAACCGATTCGTATGTTTTGTGGCACACTATGTGGCATGAGTCTCAATCCACGCCTGCTCAACTTCCTCATCCTCGGCGTCTTCGACGTCGGCCTGGCCATCCTGCTATTCCAGATCGTCGATTCCGCAACCAACAACCACGTCTATGCCTACCTGGCCGCCAGCATCGGCCCCCTTATCGGCGGCATCATCCAGCATGTGCGCCAGAAGTCTTTTTCTGGGATTTCTGCGTTGATCCTTGCCTTCAACGTTGCTGCGGCGTTGGCCACGCTGGTCGGTGGCACCGATGAGCGCCTCCTGCTGGTTAAAGGCAGCGTTGTTACCGGCATTATTGGATTGCTCTTCCTCGGCAGCTTGGCCCTTGGAAAGCCCCTTGCCTTCTACTTTGGCCAGCGCTTTGGCACCGACGGCACAAAGGAAGGCGTCGCCTACTGGAACGGATTGTGGAAATACCCGACCTTCCGCGCCTCCCAGCGCTACATCACCATCGTGTGGGGCGTCGTGTTCCTGCTCGAAGCCATCATCCGCGTCGTCGCCGCCTATTCCCTCCCCTTCACCACCGCCTACTGGCTGTCGAATGCGTTGCCCTTCGTGGCCCTCGCTATCTGCCTAACGGCCACCTTCGCCATTGCTGCACGCGCCCGCAAGTCCGCGCCGACCCCGGCCTAGCGCGTGAGCCCCCACAGAATCTGCTCGTGCACGCGCGGGTCATGGGGCAGCTGCCCATGTTCGACCGGGGCCGATTCCACGTTGACCACATCCGCCCCCGGAACAGCGCTCAGCTCAGAGGTCTGATTCGGCGTCACAGTGCTATCCGCCGGCGAGTAGATGGAGGTATAGGTGAGGCCGGACGCGGTGTCCGGCAACTGGTTGAGATTCTCCATGAACTCCGAACCCTCCAACTGTTGAATGCCGGCGCTGGTACCCACGAATTTGACCACGCTGGGGGCAATTTTGGCTGCCGTGCTTAGCGACGTTGCTCTGCCACCCCACGTCGTCCCGTGAAAATTCGCGCCGATGGTGACCACGCGGTTCACTTCATCGGGCGAACCGTAGAGCTGGGTGAAGGTCTTGGTGTGCAGGCCGCCCTGGGAGAAGCCCACGAGGTTTACTTTGTGTGCTCCGGTGACCTCCCGGATGTGCTCTATCTGCCTGGCTATTTCGCGCCCAGAGGATTCTAGATCCGAAATCCCCTTCAGGTAGTCATAGGCGTTCTGGTAGGCCACGTCCTCGGCGCCATAATCGAAGGCCCAGACGCACATGCCCTGGTCCTTGAGTGTCGGGATGAGGTCGTTCCACTCAGCCGAGTTAGCCGAGGTTCCGTGCAGCAAAACGACCGGCTCGGTGACAGGACCCGTGGGCTGGCAGTCGGGATCGTTGATGCCGAGACCCTCCGCAGCGGAGGTCTCCATGGTTTGAGCATGGGCCGGAACGGGGGCCGCAGTGGCGAGGAGAATAGCGAGGAAGGCACGCTGCAGGAAGCCGTTTTTCATAAGGAGACAGCTTATCGCCGATCCCTGAGCATCTGCTGTACGGTTCCTGTATGCCTGCCGAACTACCAGGAGGAAAGGCTGCTCAAGCTGCTGGAGCGCTTGGATTCTTTCTTTTGGGTCTGGGCGTGTTTCTTTGCTTCCTCGAATGCTGCGGGCGAATCGAAGTCATCGTAGCTATCCATCAGCGTTCGCAGAGACTGCAGATTCGGATAGATTTCGCTGTGCCACATGTGACGGCGCGTGCCATCGGTGCACTCCTCGTTTTCTTCACCGCCGGTGTGCACCGCGAAGATCATGGTGTCCTGGTAGAGCGGCGCGCCGGAATCTCCGTTGCACGTGCGCGAAGCAAACATGGAGCGCGATTGGATGAGATTATCGAAATCGTAGCCTTGAATCTCCCCAGCGACCCCAGTCTCTTCGACGCGGACCACGGCCTCAGAGGCAAAATTGTGCATCCCTCCGTAGCCCACGAGGAAGAGCGAGTCATTGACGCGCAGTGGCCGCGAGGGCAACTCGAAGGCCTCCGCGTCCATGGGTTCCGCTTTCAGCAGGGCGACGTCCGACTTCTCTGCTACCGGGGTGGAGGCGAGCACCTTGGCACTGTCACCATCCGCCTGCGTGAGACGCAGGTCGCGGCCCAAGCAGTGTGAAGCAGTAAGCCACCAATCATTGCCGATGTACCCCGCGGAGCACTCGCGTTTGCCGTTTCGCCACAGCGCCGCGACGCGATCATCGCTGGCTGCAACCGTGCTCGTTGCCTGTAGAACCCCGGGGACGTTCGCAGAAGTGGGGGCGCCAAACAGGGAGGACGTCACTGTCACGATGATGGAGAGCAAGGAAGCGAGAATACCAGGGAACACAAGGCGTAACTCTATCAGTGAAATCGCATGCGTGCTCACCGCACACCACGGCATATCATTAGGACCTGTGATGAAGCGATTTCTCTCTCTTGCCGCTGCACTCTTCTTTCTCAGCGGCTGTTCCCTCGACCTCGAACCTTCCACGAATACCTCGACGAGTAGCAGTGGGCCGTCGACAAGCACAGCCAGCACCACTGCCGAAACAGCAGACGAGGGCCCACAGCCCACCCTCCCCGCTACCGAGGAAAACGTCGAAGGCGTCAACATAGATCAACCACAAGAGGAAGTCATCGGCTTCACCGAGGCTCCCGGCGCGGCGCAGCCTTCTCCGATGGAGAAAACCATCGCATCTTGTGGAGACCCTTCGCTGCACGAAACCGGAACGACATTCTTCAGCGATGGAACCTCTGGCTGGACGCAACAGTGCTCGGACGAGATGCTGGCTGCGAATCCTCCAGTTCAAGAAGCCGCCGCGGTGTATGAAGCACCCGCCGTGCAGGAGAACTACGTTCATCCCGGCGCGTATTGCAGCGGCGGAAGCGGCGTATCAAAGAGAGGTGTCCCGATGACATGCGCACCCGCTTCTGATGGCAGGATGCGCTGGCAAAGCGCGTAACCTCATTCCGGCAGTTGAGGGCCTTTACCCTTCTTCCACAACGCAAAGGCGATGCCTCTGCGAATCAGTGCTGAAAGCCCCACGGGTAGGCAGCACAGGAAGGGCAAAGCGATGAGCATCTGCTCGATCCAGCCGAAGAGACCAACCGCCCCGATAACGACGAAAACGGCATCCAGGCGGAAATCTGTAATGACCTTCCGCTGCATGGGCAGGGAAACAAGGTAAGCAATTCCCAGAAACACGAGTGCGGGAAGAAGCACAAAGACTGCAAGGAAGCCACTCTCAGCATCAGTTCCTTGCGTATCGACGAAAAAGAGGGCCACCAGCAGCCCAACAAGCACGAACTCCACAAACGGTAACCGCAGCACAGGGAAATCTATAAGCCGCGGTGGCAGGGCGGAAGCGGGGCCGAACATACCGACAGTCTAGGTAAAATCATTTCCGCGTGGGCTTCGCCAAAGCTTTTAAGCCTTGCGGAGCGTGAACTCAACGACGTCGACTTCGTCGTCCTCAGCTAATCCGGGATAGTGAGTATCAAGCGCTTCATGAAGCTCAGCAAGAGAGCCAAAGCCATCTCTTCGGGCTTGTTCCTCCGTCAAGGACCTCCGCTGGGTAGAAACAACTGACGTGACCGCTGCGGGAATGGTGACGACCTCTCCGGATTCTTTCTCAAAGACAATCTGGGCGCTTCCTTCATGGAAGGGATCATCCACCCGAATGGTTTGTTGCTTTTCTCCGCTTCGAATTGATTCCTCGTAACCTTCCCACATATAGATGCGTTGCTCTTTGTCCATGTCACGCCAGTTATATGCGAACGGTAAGAGCTCTTCCACAGTGAGTGCTTCAAGTCCATTGCTTCCGCGCACGATGCACCGGATAGACGGATCAGTATCAAATAGCACTTGGCGGCACTTTCCACAGGGCGAAAGCACCTGGCCAGTCGGACCGTGGACGGCGACTACCGCTCGGATCGGATCCTCTGGATGACTAGCAGCGTGGTTAGCTAAGGCCGAGATTTCACCACAGGGGCCACCGAGAAAATGATATGCGTTTAAACCGAGCACGTGTTTGCCGGATTCGGTCAGGAGGGCTGCGGCTACGGTGTGATCTACCCCGTCGTGGAAACGCTGCGCATGGGTCGTGGCTGCGGTCAGTAGTTCTCGGAGTTCATTAGTAATCATCCTTCAAAGGTAGCTGCTACTGCCACAACTCCCAAGCCCAAGGGATCACAAATCTGTCGCTGTCATTCACGGTAAATAAGGGCGAAAAACTTCGAATTTCTGGCCGCTATAATTCCCCGAAGATATCAATAACCCCGGCGATTTACTCCTACTTTCGTAGTGCAGGGATCGTTCCGGGGTTTTCAAAGCGCACATTATCATATCCATATGGATAATCCAAGCCCAGCCCAAGTACAGCTGTCCCAGTGGTTTTCATCTGCGCGAATGAGCAGGTACGCCGATCATCCATCACCAGAAACGCTCTACCTTTGGAATACTCACCTCACGAAAACCTATCTCGCAGACATCGAACACCTCGAAGTACTCCTCCGAAATAGCATTCACAATGCCCTAACCGGAAGGTACGGCGAGCGATGGTTTGACAACGATCGAATCCCTTTCAACGATGCAGCGAAGAAGAATATCCGCAAAGCGAAGAAACGGGCCGGGAAGGAAGGTGCACCACCAGGAAAAATCATCGCTGAACTCAGCTTCGACTTCTGGCGTTTCCTCTTGAGTAGTCACTATCAGGCGAGTATCTGGCCCCAGGTAAAGAAGGCGTTGAAGAGAACGCCTGACAGTAGACAGCAGTTTGAAGAACTTGTAGTCATTGTTTACAAAATGAGGAATAGGTGCTCTCACCACGAATCAATCGTTCAACAACGCGATAGAGCCCGTGAAGTCGCACATCTCGACTCCGTTGATAACGCTATTCAAGAAGTAGCGGACTTCATTGATCCTCACGCCGCGGTATGGATCAAAGACAATTCACGCGTCCCCGCTATACGGGCACAACGACCTTAATCCATTGACGCTTTCTTGATACGTCGTACTGGCCTAGCGAACTCAGGCCACTGAAAAAGAAAAATCTCGAGACACCGACCGGAACGATGTCTCGAGACTTCACAGCGTGCCCGGGGCGGGACTTGAACCCGCACGTCCTATAAGGACACTGGCACCTGAAGCCAGCGCGTCTGCCAATTCCGCCACCCGGGCAGGGTATTGATGTCTTGGCGACTAGCTAACCTTAGCACGCAGTCCAACAGATTCTACAAATCCGCTGGCAAACCCGAACTTTCCAGGGAACTATAGGCCGCGCGTCTACGTTAAATAGAGGAAAGCAACCTATACTGATCGCTGCTATACCTCTCCCTTGAACATCCCGAAAGGAGGACGGCGTTACCCTATGGCATTTCTTGACAAGCTCGCCAAGCTGGATTCTTCCTTGCAACGCGGACTGGACAACGGCATGGCCTTTGTCTTCGGCGGTAAAGTCGTCCCCGCAGAGATTGAGGAGCTTCTCAAGCAGGAGGCGCAAGACAATCTGTCCCGCGGTGATGATGGCAAGCTTTATAGCCCCAACGTCATGACCGTCGGCGTGTCCTCCAAGGACATCGAGAATCTCTCACAGGACCGGGATGTTCCCAAGGATCTAGCTGATCAGCTCACCCGCTTCATCCGTAACAGTGGCTGGTCCCTCGCCGGGCCGGTCATCGTCCGCATCGCGGAGGAGTCGGGGCTGCGGACTGGGCAGTTGCGCGTGTCCTCTTTTTTGGATCACGAGCCCACCGAAGAAACCGGATTCGATGCGATTTTCCACCACGACCATGGTCAGGAGGACTCTATGACCCAGCCGCACAACGCCGACGAGGCCGCAACCACCGCCTTCATGGCCCCCACCCCGAATCAGCCAGCGCCGCAGGGCCCTGCGGTGACGCTCATGTTGCAGGACGGCTCCTCCCGCGTCTACCACGTGCAGGAGGGCTCCAATATTCTGGGCCGCAGCAACGACGCGGACCTGCGCCTGCCGGATACCGGTGTGTCCCGCCAGCACGCGGAGATCACCTGGAACGGCCAGGACGCCGTGCTGGTGGACCTGCAGTCCACGAACGGCACCACCGTCAACGACACCCCGATTGAGAACTGGCTGCTTGCCGACGGCGACGTGATCACCCTCGGTCACTCCCACATCGAGGTGCGCATCACCGGCCTCGAAGACCAGGGCTACTAAGCCGCCCGGCAAGTGTTCCCAGATTCTTAGCGTAAGGACTTTTCATGGATTCGATCGTGCTGCTCTCGCTGCGCATCGGCCTGCTGGTGTTGCTGTGGCTGTTTATCTTGGTCGCGCTCAACGCCATGCGCCGCGACGCCAATAAGGCCGCCGGCGTCTACCAGGCATCGTCCCCGGTGAAGGGGGCCCAGAGGCGTCGCGAAGCGCCGCGTGAAATCGCCATCGTGGACGGGCCGCTGCGCGGTTCCCACATGGAACTGGGCACGCTCGAAGACTGTACGATGGGCCGCGCGCAAGACTGTGACTTTGTCACCGGTGATGATTTCTCCTCCGGCCACCACGCCCGCCTGTTCCGCAGGGGCAGCGAGTGGTTCGTGGAGGACCTCGAATCCCGCAACGGCACCTTTGTTGGTGGCGTTCGCATTGACCAGCCAGAACGAGTCGGAGTCGGCTCCGATATCAAACTTGGCCGAACGACCGTGAGGTTGATGGCATGACTTTAAGCCTGACTTTTACTGCAGTGACGGACCGCGGATTGGTCCGCGAAAACAATGAGGATTCCGCCCACGCGGGCCCGCACCTGCTGGTGCTGGCCGACGGCATGGGTGGCCACGCCGCCGGCGAGGTCGCTTCCACCACCATGGTGGAGCACATGGCCTCCCTCGAGCGTGATCCGGGCGATAACGACATGCTGGCCCTGCTCGGCGCGGCGGCGGAAGACGCTAATGCGGCGATCCGCGAGCACGTGGACGAGCACCCGGAGACGGAGGGCATGGGCACCACGCTGACCGCCCTGCTTTTTAACGGCTCCGAGTTCGGCGTGTGCCACGTGGGTGATTCCCGCGGCTACCGGCTGCGTGAGGGCAAGCTGACCCAGATCACTAAGGATGACACCTATGTACAGTCCCTGGTGGATGAGGGCAAGCTCGATCCAGAAGATGTATCTTCCCACCCACAAAAGTCGTTGATCCTCAAGGCCTACACGGGCCGCCCGGTAGAGCCGACGCTCTTCATGCTCGATGCTGAACCGGGCGACCGCCTCCTGTTGTGCTCGGATGGCCTCTCGGATCCAGTGACGGCCTCTACCATCGAGCAGGCGCTGAAGCAGGGCACGGTCGAGGAAGCCGCCACCACCCTGCGGGATCTAGCGCTGCGCTCCGGCGGCCCTGACAACGTCACCATTGTGGTGGCAGAGGTCGTGGAAGCGGAGGGTGACGAGGACTCCCCCATCACCGTCGGCGCCATCCAAGGTGTTGTTCCGGAGCCGACGCACCCGGATTCTTCCGCGAGCCGCGCCGCAAAGCTGATCTCGCCCCCAAAAGCCCAGGCCGCTGAGGAGAAGCCCCAGGAGGACCCACAGCGGCGGCCCCAGCGAAGCCGGATTGGGTGGAAGGTGATTGCGTGCCTTGCCATCGTCATCGTGCTCGTCGTCAGTGGCGGGCTCTGGATGAAGAATTATCTGGGCAATAACTATTACGTGGCTACGGATGAGGGTGGCACCCTCACCATCGAGCAGGGTGCGGATTATGAAATCTTTGGCCGCCCGCTGCACCACACGTATCAGAATGCGTGCCTAGGCAAGGACAATGCGCTCAAGCTCGGGCACGGAGAGTGCGCGGGCGACTTTGCGCCGTTCACGCTGAAGGATTTGCCAGAATCCGAACGTGCCGCTGTGGGCAACCTGCCCTCCGGCTCCTATGACGAGGTGCAAACGCAGCTGTCGCAGCTCTCGGACAAGGCGCTCAAGCCTTGCCCGAAGGCCTCGAAGGACGGAAAAGATGACAAGAGCGCGTCCAAAGGAAACTGCCGGGAGGTGAAGTAGGTGAGTAAGTTCTTCTCCCGCGGCACCGAATTCGGCCTGCTCGTGCTAGCCACCGTGGTTTTCGCCATCACCTTGGTGAGCCTTGAGCTGTCCCAAGGCAACGTGCTGACCCTCGATGTGCTCTACCTCATCGGCGGTTTCATCGGCGTCTTTGCCGTCGCTCACTTGGTGCTCTGCTTCCTGGCACCCTATGCGGATCAACTCATGCTGCCCATCGTCGCGGTGCTCAACGGCACCGGGCTCATTCTGTTGCAGCGCCTCGATCTTGCTAATGGCGGCGGGCTGGCGGTGCGGCAGGTGATGTGGACCATCGTGGGCCTCATCCTCTTCGCGCTGGTGCTCGTCCTCCTGCGAGATCACCGCTCGCTGACGCGGTATTCCTATATCTTGGGCGCGCTGGGCCTAATCCTTCTCGCATTGCCCCTGGTGTGGCCGCAGCCGCCGGGCGTCGACGCCCGCATCTGGCTGTGGCTCGGACCCTTTTCCATCCAGCCGGGTGAGTTCTCCAAGATCCTGCTAATTTTGTTCTTCGCCATGCTGCTGACCCAGAAGCGCTCGCTGTTCACGGTGGCCGGCTACAAGTTCTTGGGTATTTCCCTGCCGCGCCTGCGAGACCTCGCCCCCATCCTGGTGATTTGGGGCATCGCGATTGTCATCATGGGCATTTCCAATGACTTCGGCCCAGCCCTGCTGCTGTTTAGCACCGTGCTCGGCATGCTCTTTATGGCCACCAACCGCGTGAGCTGGCTGCTCATTGGCGTCATCCTCGTGGGCATCGGTGGCTTCGGCATCTACCAGGTCTCGGAGAAGATCCAGCAGCGCTTCTCCAACTTCCTGGATCCGCTGGCTAACTATGATTCCACCGGCTACCAGCTCTCCCAGGCGCTCTTCGGCATGTCCTCCGGCGGTATTACCGGCACCGGCCTAGGCCAGGGCCACCCGGACATGGTGCCGGTGGCGCATTCGGACTTTATCCTGGCCGGAATCGGTGAAGAGTTCGGGTTGGTTGGCCTCGCCGCGGTGCTTGTGCTGTTTGCCATGCTCGTCTCCCGCGGCTTCCGCACCGCGCTGACCTGCCGCGATACCTACGGCAAGCTGGTCTCTTCAGGGCTGGCCCTGACGCTGGCCGTGCAGGTCTTCGTCGTTACCGGCGGCATCTCCGCGCTGCTGCCCATGACGGGCCTGACCACGCCGTTCATGTCTGCGGGTGGTTCCTCTCTCATGGCTAACTACATGCTGCTGGCCATCCTGCTGCGCATCTCCAACGCGGCACGCCGCCCGGCGCGCGAGCTGAGCTCAAACGCACCCACTGACACGTCCATGTTCCCCGCCGTCCAGGAGGCCATCCGATGAACCGATCGATCCGCCTCGTCGCCCTTTTTTCCCTCATCCTCACTGCCATCCTCCTGGTAAACCTCACGGTGGTGCAAGCGTTTTCGACGGATAAGTACGCCCATAACCCTAAGAACGTTCGCGGCTACCTGGAGATGCGCACGACCCCGCGTGGCCAGATCTTCGCTGGCAACACGGTGCTGGCGCAGTCCACCGCGGATGAGAACGGCAATTACTCGCGTTCCTACCCCACCGATTCCCCGGCCTTCGCTGATATCACCGGCTACCTGTCGGAGCGCTTCGGCGCCTCCCAGCTGGAGGCCTCCCAGAATGACATCCTCAATGGCAAGGATGATTCGCTGCTGGCGCGCAATTGGCTCGATATGTTGTCCGGCAAGCCGCAGAAGGGCGCGAACGTCGAGGTCACCGTCGATCCGGCCCTGCAGCAAACCGCCTACGATCAGCTCGCTGGACCGGGTTATAACGGCGCGGCCGTGGCCATCCAGCCCTCGACGGGCAAGATTTTGGCCATGGCCTCTTCCCCCAGCTTCAACGTCTCCGACCTGCTCGGTGATAACGCCGGCGAGAAGTGGGAGCAGCTGCAGAACCAGGAAGGCACCCCGCTGGTCAACCACGCCATGCAGGACACCCTTCCGCCCGGGTCCATCTTCAAGATCATTACGACTGCCGCAGGCCTCAATAACGGTTTCAATCCGAACTCCACGCTGACCGGCGCGGCGTCCATTACGCTGCCCGATACCGTCACGGAGCTCACCAACTACGGCAACCAGTCCTGCGGCGGCGCGGATAGCGTCACCCTGCAGACGGCCTTCGCGCTGTCCTGCAACACCGCTTTTGTGCAGATGTCGGAAAGCATCGGCGCCGATGAGCTGCGCAAGTACGCCGAAGGCTTCGGCGTGGGTGAGAAGTACTCGTTGGGTGTTAATACTTCCGCCGGCGCGCTCGGTGAGCTTGGCGACGGCGCCCAAGTCGCCCAATCCGCCATCGGCCAGCGCGACGTGACCATGTCCGCCCTCCAGGCAGCCATCATGGCCGGCACCATCGCCAACCAGGGCAAGCGCATGGAACCCTACCTGGTCAACCGCATCACCGATGCCCAAATGAATGAGCTGCGCACCACCACACCACGTCAGGCCGCCGAAGCTGTGGATGAAGAAACGGCTAATACCATCAAGGACCTCATGTTCGCTTCCGAACGCAGCACCTTCGGCTACGACGGAAACGGTTTTGCCTCGAAGACTGGCACCGCCGAGCACGGTGAGGGCCTCGCCCCGCACGCGTGGTACGTGGCCTTCGACCCAGACAAGGACATCGCGGTGGGCGTCGTGGTCAAGGACGGCGGGCACCTTGGCCAAAATGCCACCGGTGGCCAGGTCTCCGCGCCCATCGGCCGTGCCATCCTGCGCGCATACGGAGGTGAGCAGTAGTGAATAGTGCAGATAACAAAAAGCACCTCCAAGAACTGATCGGTGAGGACTACCAGCTGCAGTGGATCGTCGGCCACGGCGGCATGTCCACGGTGTGGCTGGCGGATGATGTCCACAATGACCGCGAAGTCGCCCTCAAGGTCCTGCGCCCCGAGTTCTCGGACAACAACGAGTTTCTCTCGCGCTTCCGCAACGAGGCCAAGGCGGCAGAGTCCATTGATTCCGAGAACGTCGTGGCCACCTACGACTACCGCGAGCTCGAGGACAACGGCCGCACCTTCTGCTACATGGCCCTGGAGTACATCCGCGGCGAATCCCTGGCAGACCTCTTGGCTCGCGAGGGCGCGCTGCCGGAAACGCTGGCGCTCGACGTCATGGAGCAGGCCTCCCACGGCCTGTCCGTGATCCACCACATGGGCCTGGTGCATCGCGATATCAAGCCCGGCAACCTCATGATTACCCAAAACGGGCAGGTCAAGATCACCGACTTTGGCATCGCCAAGGCCGCCGCCGCCGTGCCGCTGACCCGCACCGGCATGGTCGTCGGCACCGCCCAGTACGTCTCCCCCGAGCAGGCCCAGGGCTACGAGGTCGGCCCAACTTCGGATGTCTATTCACTCGGTGTGGTGGGCTACGAGATGCTGGCCGGCAAGCGCCCCTTCAGCGGTGATTCCTCGGTATCGGTGGCGCTGGCGCACATTAGTCAGGCGCCGGAGCCCTTGTCGACGTCGATTAGCGCGCCCACCCGGGAACTGATCGGCATGGCCCTGCGCAAGGACCCCAACACCCGCTTCGCTGATGGCAACGAGTTCACCAATGCGATCTCGGCCGTACGCCAAGGCCAGCGCCCGCCGCAGCCCAAATCCGCAGCACTCGCGCCCATCGCCGATGAACCCTCACCCTCCGCCTCGACGGAAATGCTGGCCAACATGGCGCAGCCCACCACGGTGCGACCAGCCGTCCAGCCTTCTACACCGCAGCCGGAGGAGCGCCCCGACAAGAAGGGTGGTTTCGGCACCGGGTTGCTCATCGCCGTGGCCATCGCCGCCCTCGTGGCCGTCGGACTCATGGCCTACCGGATGTGGGGGAACACGGCACCGACCCCACCACCAGCGCCGACGGAGGTCATCGTGACGGAGACAGTTGTGCCGGAGACCACGGAGGAAGAGGAAACGGAAACCCCCGAGACTGTCGAGATCACCACCGTCGAGGAGGAGCCGACCCGGGTCACCGTTACCACGACGCACTCGGTCATCCCCGCCCCGCCGGTGACCACGGAACGCACGACCCATCAGGAGCCGCCCGAGTTCCCTACGGAGGAGACGCAACCGCAGGTCAATGACAGCCCAACGCCCGCGCCCGAACTAGACTCACAGAGCAACCCCACCGAAGAATCCGCACTACAGGGAGGCCAGTAACCCACCATGGTCAGTGATCGGTACCACCTCCGCCAGTCCATCGGCACCGGCGGCATGTCCGAGGTGTACGAAGCCGAGGACTCCGTTTTGGGGCGCACCGTCGCCATCAAGATGCTGCGCCCCGACATGGCGCGCGACGTCAACTTCCGCGAGCGTTTCCGCCGCGAGGCCCAGAATTCCGGCAAGCTCAATCACCCGAACATCGTTGCCGTCTTCGACACGGGTGAAAAGGACGTCGAAGGCCTGATGGTTCCCTATATCGTCATGGAATACGTGCAGGGCCGCACCTTGCGCGACATCGTCCGTGAGGATGGCCCCATGCCGGTCGAAGAAGCCGCGCGCGTGCTCAAACCGGTGGCGGATGCTTTGCAGTCTTCCCACGAGGCCGGGATTATCCACCGCGATATCAAGCCGGCCAACATTATGCTGACCAACACCGGCCAGGTGAAGGTCATGGACTTCGGCATCGCCCGCGCGCTGGATGATTCCACGTCGGCGATGACGCAAACCTCTGCTGTCATCGGCACCGCGCAGTACCTTTCGCCGGAACAGGCCCGCGGCAAGCCTGCCGACGCCCGCTCTGACGTCTACGCTTTGGGCTGCGTCATGTATGAAACGGTTACCGGCCGCACGCCGTTTGAAGGTGAAACACCTTTTGCGGTGGCTTACCAGCATGTGCAGGAGGATCCGGCAC
Source organism: Corynebacterium sp. HMSC074A09 (assembly GCF_001811545.1). Taxonomy (NCBI): domain Bacteria; kingdom Bacillati; phylum Actinomycetota; class Actinomycetes; order Mycobacteriales; family Corynebacteriaceae; genus Corynebacterium; species Corynebacterium sp. HMSC074A09. Next base: position 19,026 of record NZ_KV805161.1, read on the forward strand.
CACCCTCGGAGCTCATCACTGAAGATCTGACGGAACGGCAGCGGCTCGGCGTCGACGCCGTCGTGCTCACGGCGATGGCCAAGCACCCTGCGGACCGCTACCAATCTGCTTGGGAGATGGGCGATGACCTCGAGCGTTTGGCCCAGGGCCAGCTGCCGGAGGCAGCACGCTCCCACGTCAACGATGAGGATCACCCCACCACGATGGTGGCACCCGTGGCCGCGCAGCACCGCGCACCGGTGGCCTCGACTCGTCCCTCTGAAGACGATGAGTCCGGCTCCGGTCTGAAGTGGCTGGCGGCGCTGCTCGCGGCCTCTCTCGTCGCCATCATTGGTTATTTTGCCTGGGACTTCTGGGATAGCTCCCGCCAAGAGGCCCGCGAGCGCGAGCAGGAGCAGCATGAAGCAGCCCAGCGCGCGAACATGGTGACTATCCCGAAGGTGGCCAACCGCCCGCGCAACGAAGTCGTGGAGGAACTAGAGAAGCTTGGCCTGCTGGTAAGCATCAACGAGGAAGCCAGCCCCGATGTACCGCGCGGCAAGGTCATCCGCATCAACCCTGCGGAAGGCTCAGAGCTGCAGAAGAACTCCTCGGTCACGCTGACGGTGTCCTCCGGCAAGGAGGTCACCGAGGTCCCGGATCTCACCGGCATGAAGCTGGATGAAGCCACCGCCGCGCTGGAGGAAGCCGAGCTAGAGCTCCACACCGACGTCGAGCAGGTGAACGATGAGGCCCCTGCGGGCGAGATCATTTCCCAGAACCCGGCGGGCGGTACGCAGCTGTCCAAGGGTTCGAAGGTGCGGATCACCGTCTCCAAGGGGCAGAAGGAAGTCAGCGTCCCGGATGTCAGCGGTATGGATCGTGACCGCGCGGTCGAGATGCTGTCCTCCATGGACTTTGACGTCAACGTGAACTCGGTGGACTCTGAGCTTCCGGAAAACCAGGTGCTCAGGGTCGTCGAGAAGGGCCAGAAGCTGCCCAAGGGCAGCCAGGTCACCCTGGAGGTCTCGAACGCGATGCTCATCCAGGCACCGGACCTGACGCATTCCACCCAGCAGGAAGCCGAATCCGCGCTGCGCGCCAAGGGCTGGTCTGGCTCCCTCGACGTGGGCGAGCGCATCCCAACGTCTAACCCGATCGACAGCGACAAGATTGGGTGGGCGTCGGCAAGCCGCGGCGATGTCATCCGCAAGGATGCGACCATCCACGTCCGGTTCTGGGAGTTTGACCCTGCGGCGCTGCTGCCGCAGTAGCTCTAATTGCCGCAGCTGCTAAGGTATTCCACAGATTAACCCCCCTATTCTTCGTGAAGGTGTAACAATGCCAAAGTCCAAGATCACGACGGAGGGCTCCGCACTCCCGCAGTCCTCCAGCTCTGCTACTAACCGCACCCCGGTCAAGATCAACTCTGAGGGCACCCCGAAGTGGTACATCGCCATCATGCTGGGCCTCATGCTCCTCGGCCTGCTCTGGCTGGTCGTGAACTACCTGGCGGGCGAGTCCATTCCGTTCATGCAGGAGCTGGGCCCGTGGAACTACGGCATCGGCTTCGGCCTGGCCATCATCGGCCTGTTGATGACGATGGGCTGGCGTTAGTTTTCATCGCCGCCAATGAACTCCTCGAGGTTCTATAGCATCGCCGGTGTCGGCTGCATCATTCTGGTGATGCTCACCGTCACGGTGGACAAAAGCTTCCTCACCCCTGGCGCACTCGTACTCGCCGGCCTCGGTGTCACGCTGACGCCGCTGGCCCTCCGCTACCCTCTTGTGGCGGCCTGCGGGTACGGTGCGCTTTTTGCGCTGACGGTGTGGCTCTCGGAGTGGCGGTCTTTCCTGCTCTTGGCGTGGAGCCCCGTCATCGTGGGCATCGTGGCGTTTCGCACGCGCTGGCTGTGGGCGGTCCTTCCAGCGGTGGCGTACACCTACCTCGTCACGACGGATCCTGCGAACAACTATCTTCCGGATTTCGATCCCTTGAACCTGTCGCTGCCTCTCATCTTGTATGCGGTAGCCATCGTCATTGGGGCCGCGCTGCGCAAAAACCGGGACCAGCGTCTTGCCGCCGAACAGCGCGCCGCCGAGCAACGCGAGGCGCTGATGACCGCCCTTCATGATTCGGTGGCTGCGACGCTAACCTCCGTGGTCATGCGCTCCGAAACCTTGGCGCTGACCCAAACGGACCCTTCCGCGGCTGACTCCGCGGAAGCGATTGCTAACGACGCCCGCCGGGCCATGGGCGAGGTCCGTGATCTATTGCGCGTGATGAAGAATGAGAGCGTGACTCAGGGAGTTAAGTCCTTGGAAGAAGACCTCGACACCATGGTTAGCTTCCTGAGCAGCCACGGCTTCCACTGCGAAGCACAGATCAATGTAGGCAAGAACGGTGAGCTCGCGCTACCGGAAAAGCTCTCCCTCGTGTTCTCTGAACTCGCCATTAACATCCTCAAGTACGCTCGCCCTGAATCCCGTGTGAGCATCGAGGCCACCGGCAGCTCCAAATCCATCGACCTCGTGATCACTTCCGAGATTGCGGCGCAACAATCACGCCAGTACATGACGACGAATCTGGGCTTGGGGGAAATCGCCCGCCGTGTTCGCAGGATGCACGGCAGCTTCGGCAGCGGCAAAGAAGGCAATCTCTGGGTCACACGCCTTTCTCTTCCGGCCGCCTGCCTAAGGAAAATATAGTAAGATTGCCCGATAGTCCGCTATTTCTTAGATTTTAAAAGGTTCGACATGCGTACTTCCCTCGCCGTTGCCGCCGCAGCACTCGCGCTGTTCTCGGCACCAATTGCCAGCGCTGCTCAGACTCCCGCTGAAACCAACGTTGACGCTGCTGCTGAGACCACCGAGTCCACCGGATTCACCTTCTACAGGTCGTACGCGAGCGAATTCGCCGACCACTTCCGTTGCTCCACCAGCCCCCAGCGCTGGTGGTGCGGCTAAACTGTTTCTCCATGAGCATTCGGGTTTTCCTCGTTGATGATGATGAGCTCGTTCGCTCGACGCTCCGCGTCTATTTCCAGACCACCGAAGACATCACGGTGGTCGGTGAGGCAACCAATGGTGCGGATTGCTTAGCGCAGATTGAAGAAGTCAATCCGGACCTCGTCCTCGCCGATATTCACATGCCACACATGGACGGCATTACGCTGCTCAAGCACCTTAATTCTGGACCGAATCCCCCGACGTTTTTGGCGGTGACCGCCTTCGACTCGGATGACACGATGCTGAAGATCCTGCGGGCGGGCGGCGCGGGTTATATCTTGAAGAACCAACGCCCGCGCTCCATCATTGAGGCGGTTCGCGCCGCTGTGGAAGGTGGCACCGTCGTGGCGCCCGCCGCCATGCACCGTTTGGTCGACTACATCGGTGAGCCCGCCACCCCACGCGATCCCGTCGCCGCCGCCATTGAGAGCCACGAGCTTCACGACGCCGAAATAGCCGTCCTCAAACTCCTCCTCGCCGGCAACTCCAATTCAGAGATCGCCGCCGCCACCCACTATTCGGAATCGGCCGTGAAGAAGCACGTCTCGCGCCTCATCACCATCTTCGGCGCCAGCACGCGCCTAAACCTGGTGACCAAAATTTTAGGTGGCGCTGGCTCCTAAGTAGGGATCGCCGATGTTGCGGGAGCCACCCGGTGGCTTCCGCTTCAGCGTGTGTTTGGGATTGGGGTTTAGGTATCCGGCGGTACTGCGTCGAGTACGTCCCCGTTAGCCTGCTGCTTCAATGCTGCTTGCGCTGCCTTGTACGCCGGCTGGGACGTAATCGGCTCCGCCCAGGGTGGCACATAACCCACCCCACCCCGCAACCGGAAGACATAGCCAGCACCAGTCGGCTTATCCGGATCATCATCATTAATGCCATTGTGATAAGCACACAACATCGTCAAATTCGGCGGATCCGTGGTCCCACCCGCCTGCCACGGCACCAAATGATGCACCTGACAATAATCCGCCGGCTTATTACACCCCTCACGCGCACACGTCGGATGCTCCGCACTGGCCATAATCCGCTGCTCAAACCCAGCCAAACGCCGCACCCTGTGCAACCACACCGGCCCAATCGTTGGATGCACCAACGTCACATACCCAACCTCAGCAAACTTATAAGAAACAAACTCCCGACCCGTCATCCGCCCACCGTTGGTGAGTACCAGCTCAATATCATCGCCCTCACCCCGCGCAATCTGGTCCAACTCATCCAAGGTCACAACCACATTGGTAGCTACCGCAGGCTTAGTGCCCCCATGCGCCTGGTTGAAAAACACCTGGCCTGCCGCATCCAACAAATCAGCCGGATTAATCGACTCCAACGTCCCGCGCATCTCACTAATGCGCAGCGGCGAATCAGTAATCGTCAACGAATGCGGCCCCACCTTCCGGTACGTCAGACGCACCCCAACCTCCGGCACCCGCCGCGGCCGCAACTGCTTCAACCTCTCCTTGGCCACCTTCGGGATACGGTCTGCTGGGGTGCCTGCCTGTTCAGAAGACTGAAATGGTAGCGGTGTGGTGAGTATCTGGTAGCGCCTGAGTGAGTATCCGGTAGCGGTGTCTCACTCAGGCGTTGTTGGTGGTTATGCGTTGGTGTTCAGGTGTCAGATGCGAGTTTTTGGTACCGGTGTTCTGGGGACTCGGTACTGCCGTGTTCCGGGTAGTTGGTACCGGGCCGAGGGGTGCGTCGGCCCGGACGGGCTACAATTTCAGGGTGGAATCACAGCTAGTCGCCTACATCGATGAGTCCTCCGCCCTTAGACCCCCAGACCAGCAGGAGTACATGGTGTGTGCAACCATCATCGACACTCAAGACTTGGAAAAAATACGCGAGGAGCTGCGTCCACTACGACTTCCTGGCCAGGTCAAACTTCACTGGACCGACGAACGTAATAGCCGACGCCGAAAAATCGTGGACACCCTTTCTGAGATCGACTCCATGCAAGCGATCATCACCCACCAGAGTGAAGTGAGCAAGAAAACGGAGAGGCACCGCAAGAAATGCTTGGAGCAGATGTACTTCGAGCTCTCCGAGATGCACGTCCACAACGTCACTTTGGAAAGCCGGCAAGAAGCACAAAACAGGCGAGACGTCGCCCATATAGTTGCCCTGCAGGGCCAGGGACAAAGTGCTGGCATCCGACTGCGACACGTACGCGGTGGCGATGATCCCCTGCTCTGGATTCCAGATGCCGTTCTGGGAGCACTGAACTCCGTCCATCTAGGGGAAGAGCAGTACTGGGAGAAGCTGCACGAGAAAGTGGTCCTCAACCGTCCCACCCCGGATTCCCTCTAGAGGCAGGCGAAGACCCTGAGTCCAGTCGTCCGGCTGGGGTCCCAGGGTCTTCTTCCGATCCTGTCGTAACAGGTGGCAATAACTCTAGGGTAGCACCATTTGGCATCATTTGGCACCGATAGGCCCCGTCCGTTTCCTTAGCTGGATCGGCGGCCTCATCCTGGTTTCCTGACCAAATCCACATCGACCAAGCCGAACGCAGCGGGCTAAATATCACTCTGCTCAATACCCCTAGACGTTGACACCGACATGCCCCGCCGAGATACAGCAGGTCATAGGACAAAGACCTCTTACTCCGGCCATCACTGAATCGATCATCAAACCACCCCGGCGGGAGCTGACCGAAAATCTCTGAAATCAAACCCTCATCAGAGATGACTTTCTTTGCACGGGATACTTTCCGTCGTGAACACCCCAATGCGTGTGTGATCTGCGCCTAGCTAGCACCATCAAGGCACATCGCAATGATCTGCTTGAAGTTGGCCACAAGGACCAGCTCCTTCCAAGTAGAAGTTGACGCAACACCAGCGGATTGTGATGTCGCCAACATCAACTATGAAAGAAAACCCCTTGCAGTACCGGATACACGGAACACCGGTACCAACTACGCGGACTCGCGGTACCAACTACCCCAAATCGACATTCAGGCGCATGTTTGGTCCTTCGAGTGTGATGATCTCGGCGCCGGAGACGAGTCGGTTGAGGATTGACTCGGAGATCACGGCGTCGGGGATGGACTTGTACCACTCCAGTGGGGTGAATTGTGAGGTCACTATCGTTGAGACTTTGCCTTCACGGCCGGCGAGGATGTTGAGAAGTTGGTGCGCAGTCGCGGCATCAACAGGTGTGGTCAGGAAGTCATCGAGGACTAGGACATCGACGTCGTGGAGGTGCTGGATGAATTTCAGCCGTTTAGGGTCTTCGGGTTGGAGGACTGCCAGTTCGGCGGCGAGCATGTCGGTGCGGTAGAACCGTGCGGAGTAGTCTTTGCGGCATGCTGCTGTGATCAGGGCTTGGGCGAGGTAGGTTTTGCCGACTGAGGATTTGCCCAGGATGACAATGTTTTGGCCCAGGTGGCACCATTGTCCGTGAGCGAGTCTGCTGACTTGCTCGGGGTTGATGTTGCGGTCAGGCGTGCAGACCACCTTTTCAAGGCAAGCATCAAGGTTCGGAGATCGGGATGCTTTCAGCAGTTTGTTGATGCGTCGCTCGCGCCTGGCCGCGACTTCTTTATCAAGTGCGTAGAGCACCTTTTGGGAAAACGTCCATGTGTCGAATGCGGGATCGTTGGCGATGTCGATGACGCTTCTGCCAAAGGCTGTCATCCGCAGCGCGGTGAAGTCGGGCAGGACGGATTCGTCAAGGAAGCGATCTGTTGGCGGGGTTGGTGATGACAAGGGGTTTAGTTTCCTTTCTTTGCGAGGTTGTCCATGCTGAACTGGTCTGCACCGCCGAGAAACGCGCCGGTGGTATCCCGGTCAGCGGCTACAGGCTGGGCGGTTGTGGTGCTACGCGGGGCCTGGTCTAATCCGCGGGGCCGAGTGGCGTGTTCTTTGCGTATGGCGGCCATCATGTTTTTGACTGCGGTATATGACACCGCCCGTCGGCTGCCGTCGTTGGCCATCAGGCGCTGGCATGCCTCTTCCAGGATTGGTTTGTTGCCGTGTTTGCCCATCGAAAGCACATTTCGGCAAGACTGGTACGCCTGGGCCGGGATGGCTTTCGCCGCGATGAGTTCTTCGATGACCTTGCGTGTTGCCGGGCCGGTTTTGCTGGCTTCGCGATAAAAGTAGTCACTGGTCCACAGTCCACGGGTGGAGTCCATTCCAGATGGAATGTGCTCATAGTCAGTGACATAGGCCCCACGCTTATGCGAAACC
>NZ_KV805161.1:26300-27432 GCF_001811545.1 Corynebacterium sp. HMSC074A09
GGCCCCACGCTTATGCGAAACCCGGTGGGTTGCCACGGTCGTCCCCTGATCAAAGACGGTCAAGACCTGGCCTGTGATGCGCACATCGACAGTGCGGCCAACAAGCTGATGCGGGACGGAGTAGCGCACCGTTGCAACCGTGATATGGAAATCAGGGGCCACTTTCGCGCGCTTCCACTCGGTGTGCTGCCATGGGGTTGTCGGCAGGTCAGCAAGGAGATGCTGCTCGTGTTCTTCGAAGAGATCCCTGCGGCTGATGTGCTGACTGCGAAACGGCACGGACCTGTTGATTGCATCGACTAAGTCCACAATCTTTCCGTTGAGCTCGTCCAAGTCAACACACTGGTGGCCTTCAAGGGCGTGGATGACTTTGTGTGTGACGATCTTTACCGCAGCTTCCACATTCGCTTTATCCTTCGGCCGACGCGCGCGTAGGAAGTGCTGCTGTGTTGTAGTGCTCCAAGAACTGCTGGTAAGTGTCGTTGACCTTCCGATTCCTATCGGCAGTGCTGATCGCGTTTGATGCCGTCGACGCGTTATCGGGGACAACAACCTGGCAGACCCCACCAAAGTAGTCAAACGCTTGACGGTGGGCATCAAGCCAGGACTGTTGCCGCTGGTCAACACACGCACAGGCAAACAGCATTCCTGAATACGGCAGCGCGGCAACGAAAATGCTGACTTTCGCACCCGGTGTGCCCGCAGGGTCGTACAGGCACATCTTGGTCCCCGCCCAATCCACCTGCATCGTATGCCCTGGTGCATGGGTGATCCGGGCGGTAAGCCCGGCCGCATCGACATGGGAGGCAACCAACTGGCGGAATCGGTCGTAGCTGTAGTGACGCTGACCCGGCTGGGCGGGGTTGGTGGTGTACCGAGCCCACAATACTTGCAGTGTTTGCTTCACACGCCCTGTGCGTGCTTTGACGACCGCGTCAAAGTCAATCGGGACGAATTCGCCTTGCCCGCTACTGCGCTTGTCAACGAATATCTCGTCCAGCTCGTCATTCGTCAGCGCCGCGACCTGCTGGGCAGTGGTTAGGCCAAGGCTTCGCAGCGCTTGGTTCGCTCGGGAAATCGCGCGGTGCGAGCACCCGAGTTGGTCTTCAATCTGGCGGTAAGAACGCTTCCT
>NZ_KV805161.1:27532-28115 GCF_001811545.1 Corynebacterium sp. HMSC074A09
CCTTCCAGTACGCGCCGCACCCGAGTGGTGCGGCTACCGGAAGTATCATCCCGAGCGCCCTGAGCTGCTACCAGATACTCACTGAAGCGCTACCGGATAGTCACGACACTGCTACCAAATAGCCGGTCGCAACAGCCTGCCAAGCGGACACGCAGATTCCACGCATCCAACTCCTTCTTCACCCTGGCGGTATAGGACTCGATCAAACTCAACGTCGCCACATCATGCCTTTGAGCAACCGCAGCCGCACGCGCCTGGCGCTGCTTGCCCGTAAAACGCGTCGGCCCGAAATACACCCGGACCTGACCCCTGTTTGGTAGACACCTGATATCCAGCCCGGTTGGGTTGGGAAGAAAGGTAATCTACCACCATGCCTAGGTACTCCGAACAGTTCAAACGTGATGCTGTGGCCCTCTACGAAAACAATGAGGACCTCTCACTTCACGCGGCTTCAGCAGAGCTTGGAGTCAATCGATCCTCACTTTATTCCTGGCTTAAGCAGTACGGCACCGGCAAGCGTGCCCGCACGAAAACCATGCGCGACAAGGCGAAGGCGACGACTGATTCTGAACGGATCCGCCAG
>NZ_KV805162.1:0-979 GCF_001811545.1 Corynebacterium sp. HMSC074A09
ACTTACCCGGATGGTTCTAAGGACAACGTTGACGTCACCGTCACCGTTGAGCAGCCTGACGCTGAGGATCCGGATGCTCCTGCTGATAAGCCGGATTGGAAGGATGACAAGGGTAAGCCTGGCGACAAGGTTGAAATCCCGAACACTGGCGGTCCGGTTGAGGATGGCACCACGGTTGAGACCGATGGTCCGGGTAAGGCTGAGATCGATGAGGTCGGCAACATCGTTGTTGACATCGATAAGGACGCTAAGCCTGGTGACAAGATCACTGTCATTGTCAAGGACAAGGACGGCAACGAGATCGACCGCGTAGTCGTTGAGGTTCAGGATCCGGATGCTCCGGATTGGAAGGATGACAAGGGTAAGCCTGGCGACAAGGTTGAGATCCCGAACACCGGCGGTGATGTTCCGGGTGGCACCACGGTTGAGACCGAGGGTCCTGGTAAGGCTGAGATCGATGAGGACGGCAACCTGATTGTCGACATCGATAAGGATGCCAAGCCTGGTGACAAGATTGTTGTCATTGTCAAGGACAAGGACGGCAAGGAGATCGACCGCGTAGTCGTCGAGGTTGAGAAGAAGCCTAAGAGCCCGATTATTCCGGGACCGACCTGGCCGATTGACCCGAATAAGCCGGGTAAGGACGATCCGTCTGAGACTCCGGAGGTCATCAAGCCGACCATTGATCCGGCTAAGGACGGTGACAAGGAGATTACTGGTACCGCTAAGCCTGGTACCGATATCACCGTTACTGTCACGGACAAGGACGGTAAGAAGACCGAGAAGACTGTCAAGGTTGGCGATGACGGTAAGTGGAAGGTCGTTGTTGACAAGGAGCTGAAGACTGGCGACAAGATTGTTGCCAAGGATAAGGACGGCAACGAGGCTTCGCGTATCGTCACTGGCGATTCGAAGCCGGGTACGCCGGATGGTTCCGCGGATTGGACTGGTTCTTCCAACCTGTCTGAGCGTTGCATCA
>NZ_KV805163.1:0-619 GCF_001811545.1 Corynebacterium sp. HMSC074A09
CTAGTGGTTAGGCAGCTATTTCTTTTCTGCTGTTGATTGAGCCGGTGTGGTTCTCGAAGTCGACGGGGCTAACCATCCCGAGTGCAGAGTGCCGGCGCCGGCGGTTGTAGACGACTTCCATCCAGTAGGCAACGGCCTTGCGTGCAGCATCACGGGTAGGCCATCGCTGCCGGTCGTAGAATTCAGTCTTTAGCGTCGACCAGAACGACTCAGCCATCGCGTTATCGAAGCACACACCAGTACGCCCCACAGACTGAGCAATGCCCAGGCTGCGGCATACCTCCCAGAGCTTCTCACTGGTAAATTGCGTTCCACGGTCAGCGTGAAACACCAGTCCTTCAGGAACGTCACCGCGCAGCGTGTGCGCCATCCGCAGGGCCCGTTCAACCAAACTTGTGTCTTGAACACTATCCATAGCCCAGCCCAGTACCCTGCGGGAATGACCATCGCGGACCGCGCACAAATACAACCAGCCCTCACCGGTGCGCAAGTAGGTAATATCCGACATCCACACCCGATTCAGCTGACCTGTATCAAACATGCGCTTGACCAGGTCAGGAAGTGTGGACTTACGCTTGGCTTGGATTGTTGTCACCGGGACAAAGGCACGCGGTGAAAT
>NZ_KV805164.1:0-317 GCF_001811545.1 Corynebacterium sp. HMSC074A09
GTTGACGGCGATATCGCAATCAAGCGCAACCGATATATCGATCTTTCCGCCCCGAACAAGAAGGTCAACTACGCTCTTGCTGCCAAACACCGAGCCCTGGCCGGAATTAAAGGCTATGAAACCGACCTGACCGCTCTCCCCGCTAGTGAGGTTATCGGGCATTACCGCAGGCTATTCAACATTGAAAAGTCGTTTCGGATGTCGAAATCAGACCTGAAAGCACGCCCAATCTACGCCAGGAAACAAGACTCGATCACAGCCCACCTCAACATCGTCATCGCAGCCCTAGCCGTGGCCCACCTGATGGAGACCCGCAG
>NZ_KV805165.1:0-897 GCF_001811545.1 Corynebacterium sp. HMSC074A09
CGTTTTACAACCATTGTGTGTTGCAATTGAAAGTCTATTTCTGATTCCACACGAACCACCCGAGCCGTTGCTTATATCGATACCTGGAGCCAATTTGCTAGGGTGGCATTACTTACCCCACCAATGTTGCTCAGTCCCATTCTCACAGTGAATCGTAGAATGAGAAGCGCGAGTATTTTAGGGTCGCGTTGCTTCGCCGGTTCGCGTTAAAGGACTAGAAAAATGGTTGAGTTTCTTTTCTTCCTTGCCCCTTCAGTGCTCTATATCCTTGTCCGACGCGGGTCAATCGGGGTGTCTCGAGCTCGGGCAAATGTGGGTTGGCGCTGGGGAAACCTGCAGGCAGCAGCTTTAAGTGTCATCTTGTTCCCTGTGCTGCTTGGATTAGGTTATCTTGGTATCCGTCTTGTATCTACGGATAGTCTCGGCATGCCGGGCGTCGTTTTTGTTCAAGGGGTAAGTGTTGCCGCGATTCTAAGGGCTGCAGGCGAAGAGCTTTTCTTCCGCGGATTTCTCGGGGGTTTACTTCTTCGGCGTTGGGGATTGTGGGCGGGAAACACTTTTCAGGCGACTCTTTTTCTTTTGCCACATTTGGTGTTGTTGGGCTTTGATGCTCATCTGTGGCCCGTACTTCCGGTTCAATTCCTCGGTGGGTGGATACTTGGCGCGGTGAGATTTCGCTCCGGTAGCGTCATTGAGTGCTCAGTCTTACATGCTGCCCTTAACATATGTATCGGATTGCTGGCGGGTTAGGTGAAGGATTGCATGTGGCTGCTAAGGGGGGCCTGGGCCCCGGAAAGTAGACACGTCGGGGGTTAGCTATGCTGCTTGAGTCAGTGTAGTTGATGTGAGTGCTTCGAAGGCATCGGGGGGCTAGAAGATTGCACCAGGAGTGCCGTC
>NZ_KV805166.1:0-2696 GCF_001811545.1 Corynebacterium sp. HMSC074A09
CCCGACGTGTCTACTTTCCGGGGGCCAGGCCCGCTCTCGGCTGAGGCGTACTCCAAGCACGGGTTCAACATCTCCGGTGTCGTCTTTGACGAGCTGCACACCCAACCCAACCGGGCCCTGTTCGACGTGATGACCAAGGGCTCTGGTGATGCGCGCACCCAGCCGCTGTACTTCCTCATCACCACCGCAGGCACCGACACCCACAGCATCTGCTACGAGCAGCACCAAAAAGCGCGCGACATCCTGGCGGGCAAGAAACACGACCCCACCTTCTACCCGGTGATCTACCACGACCCCACCTTCTACCCGGTGATCTACGGCGCAGACCTGGATGATGACTGGACGGATGAAAAGGTCTGGCACAAGGCCAACCCCTCGCTTGGCGTCACGGTGCCGGTGGAGAAGGTGCGGGCCGCGTGCAACTCGGCTCGCCAGAACCCCGCCGAGGAGAACTCGTTTCGCCAGCTGCGGCTTAACCAGTGGGTGAAACAGTCCGTGCGGTGGATGCCCATGCACATCTGGGACGCATGCGCAGACCCGGTAGACCTAGACGAGCTGGAGGGCAGGCCCTGCTACGGCGGGCTGGACTTGGCCTCCACGACGGATATCACCGCGTTCGTGCTCGTCTTCCCGCCCTACGGGGACGATGAGAAGTACCGGATCGTCCCGTGGTTCTGGATTCCCGAGGACAACCTTTCGCTGCGGGTGGCGCGTGATCACGTGCCCTACGACCTGTGGCACGCCCAAGGCTTTCTTGAGACCACGCAAGGCAACGTGGTCCACTACGCCCACATCGAGCACCTCATTGAGCAGCTCGGCGAGAGGTTCGATATCCGCGAGATCGCCTTCGACCGGTGGGGCGCAGTCCAAATGAGCCAAAACCTCGACGATGCCGGTTTCACCGTCGTGCCCTTCGGGCAGGGCTTCAAGGACATGAGCCCACCGAGCAAGGAGCTGATGAAGCTCGCACTCGAAGGCCGCCTCGCCCACGGGGGCCACCCGGTGCTGGCCTGGATGGTCGACAACATTCACGTGCGCCAAGACCCGGCGGGAAACATCAAACCCGACAAGCAAAAGTCCACCGAGAAGATCGACGGGGTCGTCGCCACCATCATGGCCCTCGACCGGGCTATCCGGGGTGGTAGCGCTGATGTGGGCGGGTCGGTGTATGACGAGCGCGGACTTCTGGTTTTATGACCTCAGAGAAGCGGTGCCTCTGTTTTGAATGCTTGGACTGCGATTTCACCGTCCGGAAGGCGTCGCAGATAGAACACCTCACTGGAATCCGCGAGCTGAACTATGTGAGAGCGAAGCAAATCTTCTAGATCAAACGCGAGGTCTTTGAGCATTGTGAAGTCTTGGTCTGGAGTAGATGTCTTCTCTTTGAACGGGTTTGTTGCGTGGAGGATTCCACTGAGGTTTCCCCAGATTCGTCCGACTTCGGTTTCCTGAACACCCACGTTTGGCAGTACGCCAAGTCCTGTATTGCCATCGTGTGTGACCTGGCCAAAAGCTACAGGCCAGTAGTTACTATTCAGTTTCTTCAACTTCTTGCGGACTTCTCCAAAGTCCTTTGCCGTGGTGACGCTCTCCTGAGCTTCCAGAAAGATGTTGTATGCGGCGATGAATGACGCTGTGGTGACTCGTTCTAATACGAGTCGAAGGTGAGCAGCAGCGTGAATAAGGTTCGCAAAATCGACCTGCCGACCGGCAAGCTCAGACAGCGCATGATCGAGATCCCAGAAGATTCGGTCATACGTCATCTGATAAGCGGCGATCGTTCCGGACTCGACGAAGCTGAAGCCCTCAACCTTCTCGGATTTGAGGCTGGGGAGTTCTTGCGTGTCGTCTTTCTTGCCCATAAAAGAGATCTTACGGCGTCTGCTAACTGAAAGGACGCTCATGGGGTTATTCGACTGGCTACGCGGCACTAATGCCCGGCAGGTGTCGAACCACCAACTGTCTTCGAGCTACAGCTTCCTGTTCGGGCCCACCAGCTCCGGACGGACGGTCACCGAACGAAGCGCGATGCAGATGACTGCGGTGTATTCGTGCGTGCGGATCTTGGCGGAGGCGATCGCGGGCCTGCCCCTGCACGTCTACAGAATCGAGAAGGACGGGTCGAAGGTCAAAGCCACCGACCACACGCTCTACCGGCTGCTGCACGATGAGCCCAACCCGGAGATGACCAGCTTCGTCTTCCGTGAGCCAAAGACCTCGGATTTGATAAGACCTGCCGTCGCAGCCTAACCCCTGTTGACCAGGGGTTTCTTGTTTCTGGGGCGAGTTGAAGCCCTCAACGCGCAGCGTTTGTGTGCTTCCATGAGCCGTTCCTTGCTGACGTGTAGCGTCGCCAACCGAGGAGGGGGTGTTCCTATATAGGTTGTCAACTCCGTGGGTGAGTTTGTTGGGGGTGTGAAGGGCATCTGTTTTACTTCGGCGATGTTGTTTTCGGGCACGCTGAGGGGCCGACTGGGCTTCCTGCGCAATCGGCTTGAGGTGCGGTTCTGATGGTTCTAGGTTTTGTGGGTCATGAGGTTCTTGGCACGAGGCACGGGCTGAGATGAGACGAGCGGGCCCCGCCCGGCAGGATGGAAGTTCCTCAACAACCCACCTGCCAGAAGAGACCCGCTCATGACTCACGCTAATGCACCCCTGACCCCCATGGGGTTGCCCGCAAATCGTGGACACGTAGT
>NZ_KV805167.1:0-71161 GCF_001811545.1 Corynebacterium sp. HMSC074A09
GCCGCAAATCCACACGAAATGTCCCTTAAGCCGCAGCCCTCCATATACCCACTTTGGAGTCGGGCTAAAAACAAAGAGAAGCACCCCACCAAGTGGTGGGGTGCTTCCTAAGCTCTGGCTCCGTTAGGGGCGGAGCCGATTCAAGCTAGCTTGAATTAGAAGGGGAGCTTGATGTTCAGAGCCTTAGCAATTGCCGGGAAGGCAGCTGCGATTGCGGCCAGGACACCAGCGACGATGCCGAAGATAGCGAGCGGGGTCGGCTTGCCATCGTTGGACAGCTTGTCCTTGATGTTGGAGGACTTGTCATCCTTGTTGTTGCCCGGCTTGGTAGCGTCGTCGGAACCGTTGTCGCCGCCCTTGTTGTCACCGTTGTTGTCGGCGGACTTGTTAGCCAGATCCTGAACAGCCTTGATGAGGGCATCGGTGCGGTCAGCCTGATCCTTGCGGGCCTGGACGTCGTCGGCCTTCTGCTTGATATCAGCCTGAACTGCGTTATCAGCGTTGACAACCTTGCGGAAAGACTCTTCCCACGTGATGTCGTAGTTAGACGGACCGAAGACCTCGCGGTTAGCGGCGACCTTAGCTGCGGTGTAAGCGTTGCGCTCCTCATCGCTGTGAGCATCGCCGTTGAACAGGGCAACCGGAGCGTTGGCGAACGGAGCCTCCGGGTTACCGATCTGGTTCGGAACCTTGTCGCCGAGGATACGCGGGCCGTAGATACGGTTACCCTCGTACTTGCTCTCGTTGTCACCCGAAGTAACGTTCTTGAAGGTCCAGTCCTGCAGGGCCTTGAAGTCCTCCTCCTGATCAACCAGAAGGTTGTAGTTGTGCTCGAGAGCTTCACCCAAGACTCCGCCGTGGTCGAAGAGCTTGAAGTAGGCCTCACGCAGGGTCGGCTTCGGGGTGGTGCCGTCGATATCAACGGTCTGGTTGTCCTTCGCCTCACGGAGCTCCAGCTCACGCTTACCAGCAGCGTAGTTAGCCTCGAGGACACGGATTACCTTGACCTGAGCGTAAGCACGCTCCAGGAAGCCCTGGCGAACCAGAACGTCAGACTTCTGAGCCTCGCGGGAAGCAGCCTGAGCAGCCTCGCGAGCTTCCTCGAGTGCAGCGTGGTCATCCTTGAGGGACTGGAGCAGCATCTCGGAATCAGAGATCAGGGTCTCGAGCTTGTCGATGTAGTGGCGGGTGATGAACTGATCCTTGTTGTCACCATCACGGTCACCTGCGCGGTCGAAGGCCTTCTTGTATTCCTTGATGGTCTTCTCGAGGTTCTTGATGTTCTCAGCCGGAACGGTGTTAACGTTGTTGGCATCCTCCGGGTCGATCTTCTGGATCGGGAAGCCCAGCGCGCCCGGGGTCTTGAGCGCCGGCAGGCCGCCCTTAGCGCCCTCGTCGTTCAGAGCGTTGAGGTCGGTAGCGAAGAGGCCGTCGGACTTGTAGTCGCCTTCCTTACCGATGATGTTGGTTACGGTGTTGTTGTAGTCAACAGCCTTTTCCTCGTAGTTGGCCCATGCCTTGTCAGCAGCCTTGTCCTTCTCCAGAGCGTAGTTCACGGAGTTCATGGCGGACTGGTAGTTAGCCTCTGCCTTAGCCAGCTGCTTGGTAGCCTCGTTTGCAAACTGAACGTAGGCCTTCCACTGTGCCTGCTCGAAGAGGTTGATGCCGTCACCCTGGATTGCTGCAGCCTGGGTGTAAGCATCGACGAACTGGTTGTTGTTGATGATGTAGTTAGCAGTCTCGTTGGTCATTGCAAAGAGCTGCTCTTCGGTCACGTTGTCAGCAACGGAGCCGTTGTCAGCGGATGCATCCGGCTTGTTGAAGCCGTCACCCTGGGTGGTACCCGGAGTGGTGTCCTCAGCGAAAGCCGGGACTGCAACACCGGAGACACCGGTGGCAACTGCGATAGCACCTGCGAGAGCGGCGGTGCGAACACGGTTCTTGAACATGTAATTCCCCTATGAGAGTTGAGGTCGGACTGTGAAAATTATCTTACGATAACCGTCGTGTAGGGCGACGCTAGCAATCGTTCTTCATGAATGATCTTCACATTCTCAACGAGTAGTGCAGCTTTTGTCGCTGCAGCAAGATTATCGAAGTCTGGCGGGTCTTTCCAGTCAAACACAACTTATTTTTAAACTTTTTCCAACTAGCTGGCGGCGATGCCTAGCATTTTTGCTGGTAGATGGCATTCTTCTATACAGGAGTTGAAATTGAAACTATTTCGAACCTTTGTGACAGCTGTGAATGTACTACCCCTATCTGGGTAATAATTACACGAATGTCATTGCACTTGCTAGGGTGTCGGCCCAACTTTCACCCTCACTCCCCCTGATACCTGGAACGGGTGATTCCTGTGAGCCTTCGTGGGGCTTAAGTGGAAAAAGGAAAGACACCCAGCTTCTTTGTCGTCGCTGAGCGTCTTTCCTTATTTATATTGTGGAGCATAGGAGAATCGAACTCCTGACCTTCTGCTTGCAAAGCAGATGCTCTACCAATTGAGCTAATGCCCCATTGTTCCGTGGTGGGCCTAGCTGGAATCGAACCAGCGACCTCATCGTTATCAGCGATGCGCTCTAACCGACTGAGCTATAGGCCCTTGACCGGAACGAGTAGTTACTCTACATAGGACCGGCGATTTATTACAAATCGCCTGGTCATATGCAGTATTTGAAGCTGGTTTTACTTCACTTTGTATCGCTATTGATGCGGCTCATCTTGCAGTCGGATCTTGAACCCTCCGAAGACGTCCACGATGGCGTTATATATAACAGCCATGAGTGGCGCCAGAATCGTCATCAGGACGGCGATGATGGCGCCGAACAGGGCGGCTGCAGAAACGACCAATCCGAAGGAGACCTCAAAGCCGCCGCCGACACCGCCAACAAGGCTGTTCAGGGAATCCCAGATGCCCGCCTGGTCAAGGCCGATGTACAGCAGGCACACGGCGATGATCCAGGCCACGAGGCCGACGAGGGACATGGCCAAGCCAACGCGGAACGCCGACATAGGCGAAATCCGGGCTAGGTGAAGCTCTCGTCCAATCATGGTTTACTCCTCGTCCTTATCGGAGTCCTTGTCTTCGCCCTTTTCCGGCTTGGAGTTCTCTCCAAGCTTGAGGTGTTCGGGCTTGACGTCCTCGACGGACTTTTCACCCTTGGCAACTGCCTGGGCGTCTTCTTCGCCGTCGTCCTCAACATTGCGGTCGATGGCCAGCAGCTCGACGTCATCTGCCAGGTTGACCAAGCGCACGCCCATGGTGGCGCGGGAGCTCGGGCGAATCTGGTTGACCTCGGTGCGCACAACACCACCGGCGGAGGTGATGGCAAAGATCTCGTCGTCCTCGTCGACGGCGATTGCTGCAATGAGCTTGCCGCGCTTCGGCGTGTACTTGAAGGTCATCACGCCGAGTCCACCGCGGCCTTGCGGGGTGTACTCCTCAATGGCTGTGCGCTTCCCGTAGCCGCCGGAGGTAGCCACCAGGAGGAACTGGCCGTCATTGACCACGGACATGGACAGCAGCTGGTCATCGCCGCGGAAGCGCATGCCCTTCACACCGGCGGTAGCGCGGCCCATCGGGCGCAACTGGTCATCGTCTGCAGTAAAGCGGATAGCCTGGCCCTGTTCAGAGGTGAGCAAAATGTCATCGCCCTCGTTGACGAGCTGTGCACCGATCAGCGCATCGCCCTCGTTGAGGTTGATGGCGATAAGCCCGGCGGAACGTGCGGACTCGTAATCGGTCAGGCGCGACTTCTTTACGCGGCCCTGCTGGGTAGCAAGGACCAGGTATGGGGCGTCCTCGTAGGACTGGATCTGAATGACCTGAGCAATTCGCTCCTCTGGCTGGAACTCCAGCAGGTTGGCCACGTGCTGGCCGCGGGCGGTGCGGCCCGCCTCTGGGAGTTCGTACGCCTTGAGACGGTAGACGCGTCCGAAGTTGGTGAAGAACAGGATCCAGTCGTGCGTGGAGCAGACGAAGAAGTTCTTCACAATATCGTCCTGCTTTAGCTCTGCACCGCGCACGCCCTTGCCGCCGCGCTTCTGCGCCTTGTAGGCATCCACCTTGGTGCGCTTGGCGTAGCCGGTAGCGGTGATGGTGACCACGACGTTCTCGCGGGCGATGAGGTCCTCATCGGAAACGTCTCCGGAGGCAGCGACAATCTGGGTGCGACGCTCATCGCCGTATTTCTCGACGATTTCCTCCAGCTCATCGTGGACGATCTGACGCTGACGCTCGTCGCGAGCGAGGATGTCCTTGAGGTCTGCGATGATCTCTTCGATCTCCGCCAACTCATCAATAATCTTCTGACGCTCCAGAGCGGCCAGGCGACGCAGACGCATGGCCAGGATGGCATCGGCCTGGATCTCGTCGACGCCGAGAAGCTGCATCAGGCCCTCGCGTGCCTCATCCACCGTCGGGGAACGGCGGATGAGCGCGATGACCTCATCGAGCATGTCAAGCGCCTTGACCAGACCGCGCAAGATGTGGGCGCGCTTCTCGGCCTCATCGAGGCGGAACTGGGTCCGGCGGACGATGACCTCAATCTGGTGAGCCACGTAGTAGCTCAGCATTTGGTCCAGGCGCAGGGTGCGCGGCACGCCATCCACGATGGAAAGCATGTTAGCGCCGAAGGAGGTCTGCAGCTGGGAGTGCTTGTACAGGTTATTAAGGACAACGCGGGCTACGGCGTCACGCTTGAGGGTGACCACGATGCGCATGCCCACACGGTCGGAGGATTCATCCTCAATCTTGGCGATTCCGGCGATCTTGCCGTTGACCACAGACTCCGCAATATTGGAGATCATGTTGTCCGGGTTGACCTGGTAAGGCAGCTCAGTGATAACGATGGTCTGGCGGTTGCCCACCTCCTCAATGGAGGTCACGCCGCGCATGCGGATGGAGCCGCGGCCGGTGGTGTAGGCATCCTTGATGCCTTGGTCGCCCACAATGAGACCGGCTGTGGGGAAATCCGGGCCCTTGACGCGTTCCATGCAGGCGGCCAAGGCTTCTTCCTCAGAAGCATTCGGGTTATCCAGCAGCCAGTAAATGGCTTCTGCCAACTCGTTGAGGTTGTGCGGCGGAATGTTCGTGGCCATACCGACGGCGATACCGCCGGAGCCGTTCATCAGCAGGTTCGGAACGCGGGAGGGCAGGATAGTCGGCTCCTGCGTCTTACCGTCGTAGTTCGGCGCGAAGTCGACGGTATTTTCGCGGATATCGCGCACCATCTCCATGGCCAAGGGCGTCATACGACACTCGGTATAACGCATAGCTGCCGGGCCGTCATTACCGCGGGAGCCGAAGTTACCCTGGCCGTCGACCAGCGGGTAGCGCATGTTCCACGGCTGGGCCAAGCGCACGAGGGTGGCATAAATAGCGAAGTCACCGTGCGGGTGGAACTGACCCATCGTGTCCGAGACCGGGCGGGCGGACTTTACATAGCCGCGGTCCGGGCGGTAGCCGGAGTCATACATGGCGTAGAGGATGCGGCGGTGAACCGGCTTGAGACCGTCACGCACCTCCGGCAGGGCACGACCGACAATGACGGACATGGCGTAGTCGATATAACTCGACTCCATTTCCTCATTGATGTCAATTGGTTGGATGCGATCGAAAAGATCACCGTTATTGTCACTCATAACGCCCAATCCTACCGTTTAGGGCCGTATAAGGCCGTTTGTGGCACGGCTGTGGTATCACAGTGATACCATTCGCGCTATGGCTATGACACTGCGCCTGACCCCGGAACAAGACCACGCGCTGACCCTGCTGGCCTCCGCGCAAGGAACCTCCAAGCACGAGACGGTGGTCCGCGCCATCGTTGCGGCAGCAGCACGAACCCTCTCGGATGCCGCCGTGCAGGACACCGCGCGCCGGCTGCTGCCTGGGCGTTCAGAATTAGAAGCGGAGATCCGCCAAGCTCGGGGAGGGCGTCAATGAGCGCAGAACAGCTGCTCCTCGTCGCGCGGGAGTTCTGCCAGGCCTATCGGGTGCGGGTTATAAACTTTGCCGCCCTGGCCGCCGCGGCGGCTGCGAGCACGGCCACCATTGAGGGAATTTCCGTTCATGGCAGCCGCTCTGCGGCGGCAGAATCACTAGAAACAGTCTTGCGCGCGGTCCCCGCTCTGAGTGGAAGGAACGAAGAATTCGCGCGATTTTGCACGGAGGTCTATCTTTCTGTTGCAGAAGTTATGTAAGTTAAACATGATAAAGAAGTCTCTATTCCCTTGTAGAAAGGAATCCCCTATGCCTTCGAAGTCTTTGAAGAAGTTTCTAGCCGCTGGTGTCGTTGCCACTACCCTCGCCACTGCCGCGACGCCGGCTGCGGGTGCTAAGACTGCTGACAATGACTGGCAAAACAACAAGAACCCCAACTTCCAGCAGGGCGAAGCAGGCTCCTCCCTGACCGGTTCCACGCCGATCGACATGACGCTCATCATCGGCGGTAGCATCGCCGCCGCAGCAGCACTGCTCAAGTTGGTAGTGGATAATGTCCCGGCACTGCGCGCCCAGGTGGACGAGTTTGCCGCCCAAATCGGGATGGCCGGCTCCTCCGGTTCTTCCGAGAACAACCGCCTCTACGAAGGTGGCCTCGACTTTGACCTCGAGCGCCTAGCCCGCACCAATGGTTTCCCGGAGATTGCTGACCAGCTCGCCGCGCTCAAGGCAGGATCCAGCGCACCGGCACAGTAAGCTCGCCTGTATGACAAACCTCACCCAGCTTCTCCAATCCCCTACCCGCAACGCCGTGGTGGCGGACTTGGCCACGGCCGCCGATGACACCGTCTCTTCGCTTTCCGGCATTTCCGGAATGGCCTTCAAGGGCGCTCTAGCCGCCGCAAAGAAGGCAGATTCTAAGGTCTTATCCAAGGGAATCAACCAGATGCTCCCGGAGCTGCTCAACAGCCTGGATTCCTACTGGAAGGAATTCGAAGGCTCTGAGCAGTCTGACTTCGGCACCTACCTGGACGGACGCAGCGCTGAAGTTACAGAGGTCATCATGACTACTGCGGACAAAGCCGCTGAAGACGTTAATGCGCCTGGCATCGCTCGCACCTACAAGTCCCTGCGCGGCAAAGCCTCCTCCATCTTGGAGCCCAATGTTGCGACCATCGGCCGCGTTCTGCAGCGCCACATGGGCACTGTCTAAGAGCACGCACTTGACGAAGAAAAAAGACCAGCACCTCATATGAGGTGCTGGTCTTTGCGGGTTTTACCTAGTGCTTAGACGTCTAGGAAGCGCACGTCCTTCGCTCGGCGGGTAATGAAGGATCGGCGAGCAGAAACGTCATCACCCATGAGGATAGAGAAGAGCTCGTCGGCGCGCTGTGCATCCTCCAAGTCCACGCGACGGAGCACGCGGGTGGTCGGATCCAGGGTGGTCTCCCACAGCTCGGCGGCGTTCATCTCACCCAGACCCTTGTAGCGCTGGATACCGTCATCCTTGTTGATCTTTCGGCCCTGCTCCAAGCCCTCGGCGAGCTGCTCGTCGCGCTCGGCATCGGAGAAGGCGTAGCCCGGCTGGCCCTTCGCCCACTTCAACTTGTACAGCGGCGGATTAGCCAGGAAGACGTGGCCATCCTCCACCAGCTGCGGCATGAAACGGAAGAGCAGAGTCAACAGAAGCGTGGCGATGTGCTGGCCGTCCACGTCAGCATCGGCCATGAGCACAATCTTGTCGTAGCGCAGCTTGGAAATATCGAACTCTTCGTGGATACCGGTGCCTAGGGCGGTAATGATGGCCTGGACCTCAGCGTTCTTCAGAACCTTGTCCATGCGGGCTTTTTCCACGTTGAGGATCTTGCCGCGCAGCGGCAGGATGGCCTGGAACATGGAATCGCGGCCGCCCTTAGCGGAACCGCCTGCGGAGTCACCCTCCACGATATAAAGCTCAGTGCGCTTCGAGTCCTTGGAGCGGCAATCCGCTAGCTTGCCCGGCAGGCCGCCGAGGTCACCGGCAGACTTACGGCGCACGAGCTCACGAGCCTTGCGTGCGGCCACACGGGCGTGCGCGGAGGACACGGCCTTATTGATGATGACCTTTGCCTCAGCCGGGTTGGCGTCGAACCAATCATTGAGGTGCTCGTTGACGGAACGCTGGACAAAACCACGAATTTCCGAGTTACCAAGCTTGGTCTTGGTCTGACCCTCGAACTGTGGGTCCGCCACCTTGACGGAAATAACGGCAGCAAGGCCTTCACGGCAGTCATCGCCGGAAAGGTTGCCATCCTTTTCCTTGAGGAGCTTGTGCTCCTTGGCGTAGCGGTTCATCAGGGAGGTCAGCGCAGCGCGGAAGCCTTCCTCGTGCGTACCACCCTCATGGGTGTTGATGGTGTTGGCAAAGGTGTGGACGGATTCCTTGTAGCCCTGGTTCCACTGCAGTGCGATTTCGACCTCGTGGTCCTCACCCTTGACGTCGAAGGCAACGATGGTGGGGTGAATGGCGGTCTTGGTCTTGTTGAGGTGCTCAACATAGTCCTGCAGGCCGTTCGGATAGTGGTAAATAACTTCCTTGTTCTTCTTGGAAGTCTTCTCCTCGCTATCCTCGCCGTCCTTGTCGGACTTTTCCTTCTCATCGAGGGAGCTCAGGCTCACGGCGGAGTCGCCGGCTTCGGCGATCTCCTCTAGCTCGGCCTGTTCTTTGGAGATAGCGCGCTCGTCACGCAGCACAATGGTCAGGCCCTTGTTCAGGAAGGCCATCTCCTGCAGGCGGCGAGCGATCGTGTCGTAATTAAACTCGACGGTTTCGAAAATTTCCGGGTCCGGCCAGAAGCGAATGGTGGTACCGGTACCGCGAGCATTATCGCCTTCGACAAGCTCATCGGGGATGGCATTGTTGAAGTTCTGGTACCAGTGCTTGCCATCGCGCTTGATATCCGCCTCCACACGGGTGGACAAAGCGTTGACCACGGAGATACCCACGCCGTGCAGACCACCGGACACGGCATAAGATTCAGAGTCGAACTTACCGCCGGCATGCAGCTGGGTCATGACCACCTGGACGGTGGGAACACCAGAGGCGTGCATCTCCACCGGGATACCACGGCCGTTATCGATGACCTCGATGCCGCCATCCTCACGGAGGGTGACGATGACCTTGTCGGCATAACCTGCCATCGCCTCATCGACGGAGTTGTCAACGATCTCCCAAATCAGGTGGTGCAGGCCACGGGCACCGGTGGAGCCGATGTACATACCGGGGCGCTTACGGACGGCCTCGAGGCCCTCCAGAATTGTGATTGACCCCGCATCATATGCGTGTTGTTCAGCCACGGATTCGTGTTCTCCTTTTGGCTAGAGCTAAATCTAAGACTCTAGCCATTCTACACTGTGTCCCCCCACGCAAGGGCACTGCACGCCCGTGAGAGCCCCAAATTTGCGTGAATTTCGCGGTCGCCGAAAATCAGCCATATGTATCTTGCGAACCTTGCGGCTTGACCCATTGGCGGCCCTCGTAATTCCGGTGCTGCTTAGGACCCTGAATGTGCAGCTTAACCACCACGTCTGGGCCCAGGCGATCCGCAATCTTTTGCAAGATGGGGCGCTGCAGGTAGCGCAACTCGGTAGCCCAGCTGGAGGAATCACACGCCACGTAGACAACCTGCTCTTTGATGTTGAGCGGTTGCGTATGCGCAGCAATGCGCTCGCCGACGAGGTTTTCCCAATTGCCCATGACCCAGCCATGGGCCAATTCGTGTTCCCAGCCGCGCTTGCCAATCTCTCGTTGGATCTGCGCGCCGAGGCTAGGGATCTCGAGGCTCCGTCGCCTGCGACGGCCATCGGGACCGCTCGGCCGACCACGCTGATAGGGCTTTGGCTGCTTCTCTGAAGATGTCTGGGCTAAGTTCATTTTGGGCGCCGGCTTATTGAGCTTCGGCGGATTTTTGGAATTGTTCCGCGTGCGCTCAAAAAGCGCCTTAACCGGATCAAAGTCTTGTTCAGTCATCCTCGTCACCGCCCGCCGTATACGGAGCGATCTCGGAGATTCGGCCCTCATCGGTATCGCAGACCGTGACCGTAAAACGTTCGATGGGCTGCAAGTTGCCGGGCAGATCCTCATCCACAGCTGCGGTGATGAGCACCTGTTCCGCACCTGCCGCGAGGTGAACGAGCTTTTCGCGGCGTTTGGCGTCCAGCTCAGCGAAGACATCATCGAGGATGAGGATCGGATCAGTGCCGTCCTGGCGCAACAAGTTGAACTCCGCCAACCGCAGGGAGATGGCATAGGACCAGGTCTCGCCGTGGCTGGCAAAGCCCTTGGCAGGGCTCGCTCCTAGATTAAGCAGCAGGTCATCGCGGTGCGGGCCAACAAGCGAGATACCGCGTTCGATCTCGCGCTGGCGCTTGCTAGCGAGTTCGGTGAGCATCATGGCCTCGATGACCTCAGGATCAGAAATATCCACCGTGGACTTGTACTCAATATTCGCCGGCCGCGATTCCGGGGCAAGCCCGGCATAGGCGGCGGGGATGAGCTCGCGGAGTTCGTCGACAAGCGCAAGGCGTGCCTGAATCACCTGCG
Source organism: Corynebacterium sp. HMSC074A09 (assembly GCF_001811545.1). Classification (NCBI taxonomy): domain Bacteria; kingdom Bacillati; phylum Actinomycetota; class Actinomycetes; order Mycobacteriales; family Corynebacteriaceae; genus Corynebacterium; species Corynebacterium sp. HMSC074A09. The sequence goes on from NZ_KV805167.1 coordinate 10,521, forward strand.
CACCGAGGGAAGACAGCTGTGTATCCCACACGTCGAGAGTCGCCAGCGCCGAGGCACCATCACTGTCGCTGTAGCCGCGGCGCAAGCTTGGCGACGCCGACTTCAACAACGCATTCCGCTGCTTGAGCACCTTGTCATAATCGGCCTTCACACCAGCCAAACGCGGCGTGCGCGAGGCAATGATGTCATCCAGATACTGGCGGCGCGCTGCCGGTTCGCCGCGTACGAGCGATAAATCCTCGGGGGAAAACAACACGGTTTTCACCACGCCTAGTAGCTCACGCGGGGATTTCAGGCGCGTACGGTTGATCTGCGCCTGGTTGGCCGCGTGGGGTTTGATCAGTAGGTGCGCAGTGAGCTCTCTGCCCTGGTTCACCGCCGTGGCAGAGATACGAGCATTGTGTGCGCCCTGGCGCACGAGGGGGGCATCGTGGGCCACACGGTGTGAGGATAGATGCGCGGTATACCCGATGGCCTCGACGATATTGGTCTTGCCGAAACCGTTGCGGCCGACAAACAAGGTAATTCCCGGTTTCAGCCTGAGGGTGAGCTCGGGCCAGGAGCGGAAGTCCCTGACATCGAGATCGCGAATATACATATGGCCTAGCCTGGCAAGCGCACTGGCATCAAGAGGTAGGTGAAATCAGTCTCCGGGGTCGGGAAAGAGCCGTCTTCGTTGGCTACCGGCAGCTCTTCCGGTTCCGGAATCATGATTGCCGGGCGCGAAGGTTCGGTGAAGCCAAAGACCACGCGGTCCGTGTGAACCACAGCCAAACCATCCTTGAGGTAGGACGGGTTGAAGGCAATAACAAAATCCTCACGGCCGTTGAAGGCGCACGGCAAGGTCTCGCTTGCGCGACCAGAGTCCGCACCGGCCGCCAAGGTCACCTCACCTTCGCTGAACTCCATGCGGATCTGAGCGTTGCGATCCGTCAACAGCGAGACGCGGCGAATCGCTTCCTGGAGCGGAGCAACCTCAATGCTGGCCATGGCGCTGTGGGTCTTGGGCAGCAGCGGTGCCACGTTGGGGAAATCCGCGTCCAACATGCGGGTCGTGGTCTCGCGGTTATCCGCATGCAGGCCAAAAAGGCCTTCCGCAGCGATGTTGTCACCAGTGCCCACGGCGATCTCCACCGGGATGTTGAGGTGCGTGTCGAGGGAGCGGCCGGTCTCCTGCAGCGTCTTGGCCGGGACGAGGAGCTTGGCCTCCACGTCAGGGGATACCGGATCCCACTCGAAGGTGCGCATGGCCAGGCGGAAGCGGTCCGTCGCCGTCATTTCCACGTGGGAACCATTGATGTCGATGTGCACACCTGTGAGCATCGGCAGGGTGTCATCCTTGCCGGCAGCCGCAACGACCTGGCTGATGGCCTCCACGAAGAGCTGCGGGTTAATGGTGCCGGTGACCTCCGGCAAAACAGGGAGCTGAGGGTAATCATCCAGCGGAATGAGCGGCAGCTCGAAACGGGAGGAACCACAGGTCAACAGAACTTTGTTGTCTTCCTGGGTCATCTCGATTTCCTTGTTGGGCAAGGAAGCAACGATGTCAGAAAGCAACTTACCGGCCACGGCGATGCGTCCCGGTTCATCCACCATGCCGGCGATACGCACACGGGTGGAAACTTCGTAGTCGAAGCCGGTGAATTCCAAACCATTGTCATCCGCGGTGATCAGCATGGCGCGCAGTACCGGCTGGGTGACCTTCGAGGGAAGGCTGCGCGCGACCCACGCTACGGCGTTGGCGAGGTCATCTTTGGCAACGCGAAATGACACGGACTGCTCCATGGTGGTGAGACGCTCCTCTAGTTGCGGATGGAAGATTCTTGCAAGCTCACTCCAACTTACAGGATCGGCGCCGAAGCACAGGATTTTGTCATTTACCGTCTGTGCTTCTCGATGAGGGCGTGCGGTCAGGCCGGGCGCCAACGAATCACACACATCCTTTTTCTTCTTAGTTAGGGAGAAAACAAAATAGGAGTAGTAATAAGCGCTGTGGGATCTGTGGACAACCTAGCAAAAGCCAAGCTCTGAGCCGCGAATCGATCTGTGAGTCAGGGTGTGGGATCACTGTGATCAAATGACAAGAAATGTGAGTAACTCGGTCGGGGCCGAAGTTATCCACAATCCATCCCCAGATCTATCGCCGCTGATCACAGGGTTGCTCACAAGGCTGAAGAGGCTGCTGATCTGCTGTGGAAGAAGAAAACGTGACGAGGATCTACAAATTACAAGAGTGGAATTACACAGCTGTGAATAACTATGTGGATAAGTTTTCTCCGATCAAAAAGACGCCCCCGGCCCACGCCCGCGGGGAGGTTGTGCGGGGTGGGCGGGGACGTCGCCAAGCGCCGTGCGGTTCTAGCGCTGGTTGTGGTTCTTCACGCGCTGGGTCAGCGCCTGGATCTCGTCGTACGTGTTGCGGTTTTCTGTCATTTCCTTGCGGATCTTGCGGTCGGCATAGATGACGGTGGTGTGGTCCTTGCCGCCGAACTGATCACCGATCTTCGGCAGGGATAGCTCGGTGAGCTCGCGGCACAGGTACATCGCCAGCTGGCGGGCGTGGGCGACGGCGCGCTTCTTACCGGAACCGCGCAGGGTGTCCACGTCGATGTTGAAGTAGTCTGCCGTGACCTCGATGATGGCCGCCGCGGTGATCTGGCGATCGGCAGAATCAGGAGCCAAATCGTGCAGGGCAATCTCCGCCATCTCTAGGCTGATCGGCTCATTGACCAAGGAAGAGTAAGCAGACACACGGATGAGCGCACCTTCCAGCTCGCGAATTGAGGATTCGAAGCGGGAGGCGATGAGCTCGAGGACCGAGCGATCGACGTCTGTGCCGTCCGCAGAAGCTTTCTTCATGAGGATGGCGATGCGGGTCTCCAGGTCTGGCGGCTGAATATCCGTAATCAGACCACCCTCAAAGCGGGTGCGGAGGCGATCCTCCAGGGTCGTCAGCTGCTTCGGCGGGCGGTCGGAAGACAAAATAATCTGCTTGTTGGCCTGGTGCAGGGCATTGAAGGTGTGGAAGAACTCTTCCTGCGTGGATTCCTTGCCTTCCAAGAACTGGATGTCATCGACCATGAGGATGTCCAAGTTGCGGTAGCGGCGTTTGAAGGATTCCTGGCGGTCATCACGCAGCGAGTTGATGTAATCGTTGGTGAATTCCTCCGAAGACACATATTTCACCCGCAGGCCCGGGTGCAGGACCTGGGCATAATTGCCGGCCGCGTGCAACAGGTGCGTCTTGCCCAAGCCGGAGCCGCCCCAAATGAACAGTGGGTTATAGGCGCGGGCGGGGTTTTCCGCCACCGCCACGGCGGCACCGTTGGCAAAACGGTTGGAGGAACCGATGACGAAGTTCTCAAAAGTGTGTTTCGGGTTGAGAGACTTCTCGTGGTTCGGGTTGTGCGCGGGTTCCTCGCGCGGAATGCGCGCGCCGGCGGCCTCCGAGTAGTCCGGGTAGCCGCTGGCAACGGTGCTCTGCTGTTCGCTGTAGTGCTGAGCCAACTCATCCAGGCTGGCCGGGGAATGCGCGGCATCCCAGGAGCGCGGCTGATGATGAGCGGGCGGAGCGGGTTGGGCCGGCTGGGTCGGTGGCGTGGGCGGCATGGCTTGCTGGAAAGACTGAGCCTGGTGGCCCATGCCGTACTCCGGTGCCTCGGTCTGAATGGGGCGCTGAGGGGCGGGAGCTTCGGTCTCTTCCTGCGGAGCAGGCTGCGGGGGCGCGGCAATGGTCACGGCCAAGGAACACGGCCGGCCCATGTGCTGCGACAGAGCGCGGGTGATGTACTCCCCCAGCTCAGCCTCAATAACACTCTTGGCATTCTCGTGCGGGGCGGCAATCAACGCGTAGCCATCCCCGATCATGATGGGCTCTACGAGCTGGAGGTTGAGGCGTTGGCTGTGGGTGAAGTTGGGAACGTCCGAGTTCGGTTGTTCGGACTGTGCCAGCAAATCACTGACCACAGCTTTCCAGCTGGCCCTTAGGGCTGCTTGCGGATCAGACAAAACGCCTACCTTCTGTGTGCTTCACGGCCACGCGGTGCCGGCGGGTGGCGCCGGCTACAGCTACTTACGTGCCTGAAGGAGAGGCTTCAGGGCCGCAGTATGTACTGCGTGACTGTGGGTTGGATCGGGGACGGATGGACGGATGAGGAAGAGACGGTGATGGGGAAATTCCAATTTCTTGTGATTTCCACCGAGGATTCCACACGATGTTTTAGTGTGTAACCTCGGATTCCACAAAGTTATCCACAGGTGTGAATAGGTGGTTTATCCACAGCCTATCTCATGGCTGTGGATAACTTTACATCGGCTCCTTAATGCAGTTGACCTGCTCAAATAGCAAAAGTCTCAAGTCATGATTGAGAGTTATCCACACCCTGTGGGCGGCTGTGGAATTAGATTCCTCAGTTGTACCGCGTTATGGGGATGCTGTCTAACGCACTTCTTTGCACGCCTGGCGCGACCGCGGCTCGACCGCGCCACGGTCGGTGGGAGGAGGCGTTGACCGCGCAGCATGTGGGTGAAAAGTGGCGCTCTAGCTGCGGATAAAAACATCCTTGTAATTTCGGGGACACCCAGTGTGTCGATTTGTTTAGCGCGCTACCTGTCACGTAACCTGTGATGGTCTATCGCAACAGTGCATGGTGCACATGTTGCATGTGGGAATGCCTCGCCACGCCTCATGGCGCTTCAAGTGCGAAGCCTCATCCCCACGTACACCATTCATCAGTGGATGTTTAAGCCTGAGCGCCGGCGGCGCTGGGCTGTGCCATCCACCAACAACTTCAAGGAGTTAATCGTGGCAAAGGGTAAGCGTACCTTCCAGCCGAACAACCGTCGTCGCGCTCGCAAGCACGGCTTCCGTACCCGCATGAGCACCCGCGCCGGCCGCGCTATCGTCGCCGCTCGTCGCAAGAAGGGTCGCGCTAAGCTCACCGCTTAATTCATGCTTCCAGCCCAGCACAAGCTCACGTCCCCGAGGCAGTTTCGGCGGACCATCAAGGGCGGGCGCCGGGCGGGCACGCGCACTGCCGTCGTGCATTTGCGCTTTAATGACGGTGAAGACGACATCGCGGCCACTGGGCCGCGGTTCGGCCTCATTGTGTCGAAAGCCGTCGGGAATGCCGTGGTTCGCCACCGCACCTCCCGGCGGCTTCGTCATGTGTGCATGTCGCTCATGCGCGATGGAGTCAACGGGAAAGCTTTACCCGCCAATGTCGACATCGTTATTCGTGCGCTGCCCGCCAGCAGCGAGGCCACCAGCCAGCGTCTTGAGCGTGATATCCGCAAAGCGTTAAGCACATGGGATATCTGAACTCCCAAGGCCAAGAGATCCCCGAAGCCCGCGGGTTCGGCAGGGTCTTGGTTTACGGGGTGCGCTTCTACCAAAAGCATGTGTCAGGCCTTAAGATGGTCTCCACCTGTCGTTTTGAACCGACGTGCAGTGCCTATGCCCTCGAAGCCATCTCCATCCATGGAGCCTTCAAGGGAACGGGCATGGCGCTCGCCAGGTTATGCAAGTGCGGTCCCTGGCACCCGGGTGGGTTTGATCCGGTACCGACCAAACAACAACTGAGGTAAACAACTCTCGTGCTTAATTTCATCTATTGGCCAATTTCAGCCGTCTTGTGGTTCTGGCATTGGCTCTTGAGCTTCGTCCTCGATTCCGCATGGGGCGGAACCTGGATCATCGCCATCGTCCTGCTGACGTGGACGCTCAAGGCCATCATGGTCAAGCCGACCATCACCCAGCTGCGCTCTTCACGCAAGATGCAGGAGATCCAGCCGCAAATCCAAGAGCTGCGCACCAAGTACGCCAATGACCAGACCAAGGCGGCGCAGGAGATGCAGCGCATCTACAAGGAAGCCGGCGTGCGTCCCGTGGCGGGCTGCCTGCCCATGTTCGCGCAGATCCCCATGTTCATTGGTCTCTTCCACGTGCTGCGTTCCTTCGACCGTACTGTGGCCGTCGCCGGTGGTATCGGGCACCCGGCCGGTGAGGCGATGTCAGAGGAAATGAACGCCTCCATCGCCAACTACATCTTCAAGCCCGAGCTGGTGAAGCAGTTCGTGGATGCGAAGATCTTCGGCGTGCCGCTGGTGGCCAACCTGAGCCTGAACTCCGGTCTGGAGATCGTTAAGGAAACCACCACCATGCAGGCGGCCGTTATTATCGTGCCGCTCATCGCCATCATTGCGGTGCTCACGCACTTCAACGCCCGCATGTCCCTCAACCGCCAGGAGGCACGCCGCGCCGCCGGCAAGACCGCTACCCCGCAGGGCCAGAACGCGGAAATGATGCAGCAGCAGATGGCCATGATGAACAAGATGATGCTGTGGTTCATGCCGGCCATGCTGGTGTTCTCCGGCTTCATCTGGCCCATCGGTCTGCTCTTCTACATGCTGGCTAACACCGTGTGGACCTTCTTCCAGACTCGCATCGTCTACGCCAAGATGGACCGCGAGGAAGAAGAAGAGGCAGCCGCCAAGGCTGAGCTCAAGCGCACCTCCGCGCCGAAGCCGGGCGCACGCAAGAAGGACAATCGCTCCAAGAAGCAGCGCCGTAAGAACAATAACTAGAAATTAACCCAGGAGTTTTCACAGTGACTGAATCTGTGTCCGACACTGTGCCACTGGACCCGTCTGACGTCTTCGGATCGCGTCTGCCGCTCGCGCAGAAGTATCACGATTCGCTCGCCACGGACGGGTCCACTCGTGGTTTTATTGGCCCCCGCGAGGTCCCGCGCCTGTGGGAACGCCACCTCATCAACTGTGCCGTGGTCGCGGAGGTGATGCCGCAGGGCGCCACGCTTATCGACGTCGGCAGTGGCGCCGGCCTGCCCGGCATCCCGCTTGCCATCGCGCGCCCTGACCTGAAGATCACTCTCATCGAGCCGTTGCTCAAGCGCTCGACCTACCTCAACGAGGTCGTCGACCTGCTGGGTCTGGATAACGTCACCGTCATCCGCGGCCGCGCCGAGGAAGGCCCCGTGAAAAAGCAGGTGCAGGGCGCCGACATCGTGACCTCCCGCGCGGTGGCCCCGCTGGGCAAGCTGGCCAAGTGGTCCTTGCCGCTGGTGCGTAAAGGCGGCGAGATGATCGCTCTCAAGGGCTCCTCAGTGCATGAGGAGCTGGAGCGCGACGCTGCCGATATCAAGCGCGCGGGTGGCGGAAAAGCCGAGGTCATGACCATCCACGGCACCACGATTATCCGTGTCCCGCGCGTGAACTAAAGTAGACGGCATGACTCATCCTCGTCTTATCACCATCGCGAACCAGAAGGGTGGCGTGGGTAAAACCACCTCCGCCGTCAACCTTGCCGCCGCGCTCGCTGAGGCCGGCAAGAAGGTCTTGGTGATCGACTTGGACCCGCAGGGCAACGCCTCCACCGCGGTAGGCGCGGAGCATACCTCCGGCACCAAATCCAGCTATGAGGTCCTTTTGGGTGACTGCAGCGCGGACGAAGCAATGCAGCGCTGCCCCGACGATGAGAACCTCTACTGCATCCCTGCCACCATTGATCTGGCCGGCGCTGAGATTGAAATGGTTTCTCTGGTCCGCCGCGAGTTCCGCCTCTATGACGCCCTGCACAACGGTTTTCTTGAGGAGCACGGTTTCGACTACGTCTTCATCGACTGCCCGCCCTCCTTGGGCCTGCTCACCATCAATGCGATGACGTGTGCGGAGGAAGTCATCATCCCCATCCAGTGCGAGTACTACGCGCTGGAGGGCGTTGGCCAGCTGCTGGGCAATATTTCCATGATCCGGGAGCACCTCAACGAAGACCTTCACATCTCCGGCGTGCTGCTCACCATGTTCGATGCCCGCACCAAGCTGGCTGAGCAGGTGGCCAATGAGGTGCGCGAGCAATTCGGCGCCGTCGTTTTGGGTAATGTCATCCCGCGTTCTGTGCGCGTTTCGGAGGCGCCGGGCTATGGTAAGACGGTTATCGCTTATGACCCGTCGTCGACAGGCGCCCGCGCCTACTCCGCCGCCGCGCGCGAGCTGGATAAGCGTGGGGACTACACGCCACACCCCACCACGGGTGCCATCGGCGTGAGCCCAGAGATTTTCGCGGAATTGGAAGGATAGGACATCGTGGCAGATAAGAAGGCAGACCAGAAGCCGGAGCAGCGCCAGGGCGGACTAGGCAAGGGACTGGCCGCTCTCATTCCGTCTGGCCCGGGTGCTCCCTCCCGCAAGCCGCGTCTTGGGGATTCGGCGGCTGACATTATCCTCGGCGCATCCGCCGGCACTCCTAAGGATGGCGGCACGAAAAGGGTGCAGGGTGCGCCGACCATCCAGCAGTCCACTGGCTCGAAGAAGCGGCAGGCGAAACCTTCGGTGATTGGTGCGACGTACCGGGAGATCTCCGTCGGGGACATCATGCCCAACCCGAAGCAGCCGCGTTCTGTCTTCGACGAAGATGAGTTGGCGGAGCTGGTCCACTCCATCAAGGAGTTTGGCCTGCTGCAGCCGGTCGTTGTGCGCCCCGCCGAGGAGGGCGGCTTCGAGCTCATCATGGGTGAGCGCCGCTGGCGCGCCTCCTCCAAGGCGGGCCTGGCCACCATCCCGGCCATTGTGCGCGATACCAAGGATGATGATCTGCTGCGGGATGCGCTTCTGGAGAACATCCACCGCGTGCAGCTCAACCCGCTGGAAGAGGCCCACGCCTACCAGCAGCTGCTGGAGGAATTCGGCGTGACCCAGAACGAGTTGGCTGATCGCATCGGCCGCTCCCGCCCGCAGGTCACCAACATGATTCGCCTGCTCAAGCTGCCGGTCAGCGTGCAGAAGCGCGTCGCCGCTGGCACCTTGTCCGGTGGCCATGCCCGCGCGCTGCTGGGTCTGCCGGATGCCGAGGCCATGGAGCTCATTGCGAACCGCATCGTGGCCGAGGGCCTGTCCGTGCGCGCCACGGAGGAAGCCGTCACCCTATACAAGCGCGACGGCAAGCCGGCCGAGCCAAGCAAGAAGCCTGCCGCCCCGCAGCCGCAGTTCTTTACCGATTCCGCTGAACGTCTGGCCGATCGCTTTGACACCAAGGTCACCGTCACCATGGGCAAGCGCAAGGGCAAGATGGTCGTCGAATTCGGCGACCAGGAAGACTTCGAGCGCATTCTGGCCCTCATTGAGGGCAAGGAAAGCAGCTAGTCCACCATGCTTGTTCAGGCCGTCAAGGAAGGTGTTGCCATCAACCCCTTGGCGGCCCGATCCATCTTTTGGGAGTTGAAGACCACGGCCGCTGATCCTGTCTTCGAGAAGGAAGCATGGATCAGCGCCACGCTGCTGCGCTGTGGCGAGTGCGGTTTTACCGTGGGTGATGAGGCCACAGTGTTCTTCTGCCCGCCCGATCTTGCCCCCGGTGCCGCGAAGCTGCCCACCTCCCCCGTCTCGGAGGACGCGGTGCTGGTGTCCTCGCTGTTCGTGAAGTCGCATCGCGCGGCGAAGGGCTTGGAGGCGGTGCTTCTCGATGCCACCATTATGCACCTCACTTCCCGCGAAGCCAGCGCCGTTGAGGCCTTTGGCTTCCGCGATGCCCGCGCTGCCGAAGATCTTTTGCGGGGCAAGCCCGGCCGTATTGGCTTACTACCGGTAGAAACACTGGAGTCAGCTGGCTTCATGGTGGTGCGCGATCACCCCATCACGCCGCGTCTGCGCCTCGAGCTGCCCCCTGCCTTCGATCTGCTGACCGCAGCCGCTGTGGAGGACCTCCTCGCCCGCGCCTTGGCCTAGATACAGGATGGTTCTAGTAAGAAGGTTCTACTCAAACGGTTCTGTTGGGGGCAAGGGAACCTTTTGGAAAGTCCTAGAAGGTTTGTTTGGGGGCAAGGAAACCGTTTGACTGGAACCATTTGAGGGGAACCGTCTGGGACGGCACCCCCTAGGCTCCATTAGGAAGAGCGCTCCGCGCGCAGGAGCTCGTCGAAGCGGTACGTGCCGGTCACGGCGGTGTCGTCGTCGAGGAGGTAGAGGCGCTTGACGGAGACGACGATGGCCTCGGCGATGTCATCGCGGCACTCTGGGTTAGTCAGAATCGCCACGTCCTTCGGGCTGGTCAGGTAACCCAGAACTACCTGCACCACCGGCATCTGCGTCAAGCGCAGCAGCGCCCACGTGCGGCCGTGGTTGCGGCAGTTGCCCAGCTCGGTACGGGCAACGATTTCGCGCTGGATGAAGCCGGAGAGCGTCTCCCCAATGAGGGAGGAATTGCCGGACTCAGAACCGAAGTAGAAGGTGGCTACGCCATTGGCTTTTTCCGTGGGGTACTCATCGCAGGCGAGTGAAATGACCAAGTCAGCGCCAAAGGCATTGGCGATGTCGGCGCGATCGTGGATGGAGGGATCATCGGTACGCGGGCGGGAGATGATGGTCTCCATGCCGGCGGCAATCATGCGGCCGGCGACGCGCTCGGCTAGATCCCAGAGGATCTCTTCTTCCGTGATGTCGCCATAGCGGCCCTTGACCGTGCGGCCCTTGTTGAAGCCGCCGAGGCTGGGGTCGATCACCACGCGCTTGCCCGCCAGCTTGGGCCCCGCGTTGCGCACGCGCTCGCGCTCTTGGATATTGTGCGCCGAGCCGCCCGTGATCCGCCGACCCAGCAGATTGAGCGCGTTGATGGTGGCCGGGCCGCAAATGCCATCGCTGCGCAGGCCGGAGTTCAGTTGGTATTCCGCCAGCGCCGCGTAGGTGCGGGCCCCAAAATGGCCATCGATGCGTTCTTGGTAGAAGCCGAGTTCCTGGAGCTGTTGCTGCAGCTGGGATACATCATCTCCCACCTGCACGTTGCCCGGTTCATAAGCCAGTACCCGCGCGCCTAAGGTGTAGGAAGCCTGACGCAGCTCACGCAAAGTAAGGTCATCAATATCGCCGCTGGGCACGATGCCGCGGGATTGCTGGAAGGCTTTGAGCACTTGCGCCAGCTCGTTATCAAAGTACTTATCGGCTTCGGAATACTTCTGCTTCTTCCAGTCGGACAAGGTCCCCTGGTAGTCAGTCATCAGGCCGAGGCGGGCAAGGGTTGCGCGTGCTTCGGCGACCCGAACGCTCTGGTCACCTACACGTAAAACGCGGTTCACACCTACCCCTTTCGTGATCAAGGAGGCGCACCTTAGTGCGCCGTCAACGAGTTAAAGACTACCAGTTAGAGCTGCTTCTTTACCTGTGCCACGATGTCGGCCTTAGAACGCAGGCCAACGAACTCATCGACCTTCTCGCCGTTCTTGAAAATCAGGACGGAGGGAATGGACATGATCTGGAACATGGCACCCAAAGTGCGCTCTTCATCCACGTTGACCTTGACCACGGAGACGTCATCACCGAGCTCCTCGGCGACCTCCTCGAGGATCGGGGACAGCTTCTTGCACGGCCCACACCATTCGGCCCAGAAGTCCACGACGACGGGCTTGCCTGCCTCCACGACGTCGGCGCGGAAGGAATCAGTAGTGACGTTTTTAATGTTGCTCATGTGATCACTAACGGTTCTCGGCGAGGAAATGTTCCGCATCAATGGCCGCGCGGCAGCCGGAGCCCGCAGCGGTGATGGCCTGCTGGTAGTGGTCATCCACCAAGTCACCACAGGCAAAGACACCTGGCAGCGAGGTCTTGGTGGACGGCTGCTCTACCACCACGTAGCCAGCTTCATCGGTCTCTACCTGGCCGTTAAGGAAGCCGGAGCGCGGATCGTGGCCAATGGCCACGAACATGGCGGTCAGGTCGAGTTCACTGGTCTCACCGGTCAGCACGTTTTTTACCTCGAGGGCACCGACCTTGCCATCCTTCTCCAGGACGCGCTCGACGGTGGTGTTGGTCAGCCACTTAATCTTTGGATTGTCCTTGGCGCGCTCCAGCATGATCTTGGAGGCGCGGAAGTTCTCCGAGCGGTGAATAATGGTGACGGTCTCGGCGAACTTGGTGAGGAAGGTAGCCTCCTCCATGGCGGAATCGCCGCCGCCGACGACGGCGATGTTGTGGTCCTTGAAGAAGAAGCCATCGCAGGTGGCACATGCGGACACGCCGCGGCCGGTCAGCTCCGATTCGCCCGGAATACCCAGGTAGCGCGGAGCGGCACCGGTAGCGAGGATGACAGCACGGGCTTCATAAACCTCGTCGCCCACGTGCAGCTTCTTCACCTCGCCTTCGAGCTCGACGGAATCTACGACTTCCATGCGCAGGTCGGCACCGAAGCGGATGGCCTGGGCGCGCATCTCTTCCATGAGCTCAGGGCCCATGATTCCCTTCTGGAAGCCCGGGTAGTTCTCTACCTCGGTGGTGTTCATGAGTTCGCCACCGTATTCAAAGCCCTCGAAGACGATGGGATTGAGCTCGGCGCGTGCTGCGTAGAGCGCTGCGGTGTAGCCGGCGGGGCCGGAGCCGACGATGGCGACATCGTGGATAGTCACTAAAAACTCCCTTGAAACGATAATTTTTAAGTAAGACTCAGATTCTACTCGCCCTCAGTTTATCGCCGCACGCAACACTTGCCGAGCCCGGGCTCGGCGCGACTTCACCGTGCCCGGCGCAACCCCCTGCACCTTGGCCACGGTATCGATGGGATAGCCAGCCACGTCGGTGAGGTACAGCGCCTCGCGCTGGTCCTCGCGCAAGGTTTCCATCGCTTGGGCCACCGTGATGCGTTCCGCCAGGTTTTCGCTGGGGTTGTGTGCGAGCGCATAGTTGCGGTCATCCTCAATGATCTCCGCATCCAGGGATGCGTTCTCTCGGTTCGATCGGTGGTTGAGGAAGTCATAGCCGGAGTTCATCACCAGCCGGTGCAGCCACGTACTCAGGGTGGCATCGTGTCGGTAGGAGGCCATATTGCAGCTGGCCTTGAGCAGGGCCTCCTGCACGATGTCCTGCGCATCATCATCGTTGCGTGTGTAGCGCCGCGCCATGGCGGTCAGGCGCGCGCGGTGCTTCTCGACGATTGCCGAAAAAGCCTTAGTATCTCCGCCAATGAAGGCGTCGACGAGTTCACGATCGGTCGGCTGTGCTGACACTAAGAATCCCCCCGGAAACTTGAGCAATGACATTTGGGTCAACACAGCCCCCAGCCGAAGCCGATGGTTTGTGATTGTCCCCCCGTTAATGTGTCTGCGAGTTTACGGGAAGATTCTTCTGTCCGCTACGCGAAGCGCTTATTGCGCGGCACGGACGCGTTGCGCGCGACGCAGCGCATCCTGGCATTCCAGCAGCACGCGGCGCAGCGCACGTGGGCGCTCGGTGGCCAGGAACTCGCTGGTGGCGGCGTCGGCCATTGCGAGATCCGGGTAGAGCCCGCGCACGAGGCGGTTGGCAATTTCGATGGGGTGCTCCTCCCACAGCTGAGACAACGAGTCGAAGTATTCCTGGGCAAAGGCCTCGGTGAGGTGGGCCGAGCGCGGCGCGTTGAACGCCGCGAGCAGGGAATCCACCTCCGCGTTGGAGTACTTACCCGGCGTGCGCACGAGGTCGAAGACTTCGCGCTTGAGCTCGGCAGACGGGAAGGCGTGGGAGGCGCCCAGGTAGGCGGCGGCACCGGTGAGCGTGTTATCGCGCTCCTTCTCCGCCTCGAGCTCCTCGGCGCTGACGGCATCGCGGGCGGCCAGCGCGCGCAAGATGGCCCAGCGGATGTCCGGGTCGAGGGCGAGGCCGTCGAGGGAGCCGTCGTAAAGCGCGCGCAGGCGCTGCGTGCCGGACTCCGCCGGGGTGGCGGCAAGTGCCTGGATGGCGGCGCGGGCGACGGTGAGCTGTGCGTCGGAGCCTGCCGGTGCTTGCTGTAGCACCTCCCAGAGGCGCTCGGCGTAGTCGGCGCGAATCTCCTCGCGAGCCTCCTCGCCCACAAAGTGGTTGATGGCATAGGCGGCGTTGGCGAAGGCCGTGGTCAGAAGCGTCGGGTTGGACTCCGCCGGAGCGTGCTTCAGCACGGTGTCGAGGTAGGAGCGCACCGGCCACTCGCCATCGCGGGTGAGGTTCCACAGGGAGGTCCAGATGACCGCGCGGGAGAGCTCATCCGGAACGTCAGACAGGCGCGTGCGAATGGTCTCCAAGGAGGTCTCGTCGAAGCGGACCTTGGCGTAGGTGTGGTCGCCGTCGTTCAGCAGCAGCAACGCCGGCGCCTGAAGCCCAGAAGCCTCGTCGAGGATGGTGCGCTCGCCCTCCAGATCGACGTCAAGGGTGGCGTATTTGTTCAGGGAGTCATCGAATAGCGTCACGTTGAGGCGGTGCGGGCGCGTGGTGTCTTCGGCCTCGACCACGATGGCGAGCTCGTGAATCTTGTCGCCGTCCGTGTGCAGTTCCGGGGTCAGCGTATCCGGGCCCCACGTGCGCAGCCAGGCGGTGGACCAGGCATCGAGGTCGCGGTCGGTGTGCTTCTTCAGCGCCTTGAGCAGGTCCTCGAAGGTTGCGGCAGCAAAGGCGTGCTCCTGGAAGTAGTCGCGCGCGCCGGCGTAGAAGTTCTCGCGGCCCACGTAGTGCACCAGCTGCTTGAGCACCGCCGCTCCCTTGGCATAAGTAATGCCGTCGAAGTTCTGGCGCGCGGCATCCACGTCCGGGATCTCGGCCTTGATCGGGTGCGTGGTGGGCAGCTGATCCTGCAGGTAGGCCCAGTTCTTGCGCTGGCCTGCGAAGTTGACCCATGCCTCGGTGTAGTCGGTGGCATGCACCGAGGAATCCGCGCCCATGAACTCCGCGAAGGACTCCTTGAGCCACAGGTCATCCCACCACTGCGGGGTGACTAGGTCTCCGAACCACATGTGCGACATCTCGTGCAGGATGGTGTTCGTGCGCCCGGCATGCTGCGCGCGGGTGGCGGCGGAACGGAAGAGGTAATGCTCCGTAAAGGTCACCAGGCCGGGGTTCTCCATCGCACCCAGGTTGTACTCCGGCACGAAGATGGAATCGTACTTGCCCCACGGGTAGGGGTAGCCGTAATTGCTGTGGAAGAAGTCCATGCCCTGCGCGGTGACCTGCAGGATCTCATCATCCAGGTACTCCACCATGGAGGCGCGGGCAAAGGCGCGCAGCTCCACTTCCAAGGACCCATCGGGTGCGGACCAGGTGCTGTGCTTCTCGACGTACGGCCCCGCCGCAAACGCCGTTAAATACGTCGAAAGCAGAGGCGTCGGCGCGAAGTGCGCTACTTCCCTGCCCTCGGTCTTCTCGCGGCCAACCTCCGGCTGGTTGCTTAAGAGCTGCCAGCCTTCCGGGCCGGTGAGGTGCACCTCGTAGCTGGCCTTGAGGTCCGGCTGGTCAAAGCACGGGAAGATGCGGCGGGCATCGGAAGGCTCGAGGTGCGAGTAGAGGTACGTGGTGTCATCGGCTTGGTCGTGCATGCGGTGCAGGCCCTGGCCAGTGCGGGAGTAATAGGAGGAGCCGGTGATCTCCACGGTGAGCTCCTCCCCCACTGGAAGATTGCGCAGGTACACCCGTCCGCCGTCGAAGGTGTTCTCCACCTCCTCGCCGTTGACGCGCACTGAGTGCACGGCCTTGCCCAGGTAGTCCACGAAGGTTTCGGGTTCGGTGGTGGTGAATGTAATACGTGAGGTGACCTCGTAGGAATCGGCGTCGGTTGGTGCGCTCGTGACGTCGAGGTGCAACTCGTAGGTGCTCAGGCGCAGCGCGGCGCTGCGGGCGGAAGCTTCAGCATGGGTGAGGTTTGCGGTAGTCATGCGCTACATCTTAAACGTCACTGCGGTGCGTATCACAGGTAAGCCGCCCGGAGTTGTTTCAGAGTTGTTTATTACTCCATTGTTGTCCCTCTAGTTGTTAAAAAGTTGTTGCCCGCAGTACCGAAATGGGCACTACGGGCAACAACTTAGAACTACTTCCTACGGTGAGGTTTCGCGCTTTATGGCTTACTGCTTAATCGCAGAAACCTCGAGCTCGATCTTGATCTCCTCGGAGACCAGCACGCCGCCGGTCTTCAGCGGGGCGTTGAAGTCGATGCCGAAGTCGAGGCGGTTAATGGAGGTCTTGGCCTCGAAGCCCAGGCGAGTGTTGCCGAAGGGATCCTCGGCGACGCCGGCCTCGTCTACCTTGAAGTCGACAGACTTGGTGGTGCCCTTGATGGTGAGGTCACCGGTGACGGTGCCCTCGCCTGCCTCGTTAACGTCGAACTTAGTCGCGGTGAAGGTCATCTCTGGGAACTTCTCAACGTCGAAGAAGTCCTCGCCCTTCACGTGGGCATCGCGGTCAGCGCTCTTGGTGTCGATGGACGCGGTCTTCACCGTGGCGGTGGCGGCGGAGTCAGCAATGTTCTCCCCTACGGTCAGGGTGCCGTCGAACTCGTTGAAATTGCCGCGCACCTTGGTGATCATGGCGTGGCGGGCGACAAAGCCGATGGTGGTGTGTGCCGGGTCCAGTGCGTACGTTCCTGCAGTGATAGTCATGGGGGTTCCTCAGTTCTCTAGTTTGTTGACGTGACAACAACAATTATACGCCCCTCCCCTTATCTGTCAAGGGAAGAGAGCGCAAGAACTACAAAGCCCCAGACCTGCAACCCGAAACCTGCAGGTGGGCGTCGTCAAGCGCGTTGCACATCTGAGTCAGCGAGCAGGGAGTTGCGGGATCGAGGTCTGGGGAAATGCGTGAGGAGGTGCGTTAGTTGGTGGGGATGCCCACCAGGGTGGCCTCCTCCAGCGTGACGGAACCGGACTTGGGCATGTCAGTAAAGAGGATGAGGGCGCCGTCGAAGGCCACGGGCTTCTTCTTCAGCTCGATGTCCTGGCGTGCGCTGGTCAGGGTGCCGTGCGCGAGTTCGGTGAGCGTGCCGGATTCCGGATCCGTGGGATCGAAATCCTTGGTATCCACCCCGTAGACCACGTACTTCGCGCCGATGGAATCCTTCTGTTCCAGCGGTAGCACGTGCAGCTGCGTGGGCTTGTCAATGCTGAGCAGAAGTCCGGATTCTGCTTCCTTCGTGGTCCATTCGCCCGTGACCTCCTTGCCCTCCGGAACGGACGTGCTCTTGACGTCCTTGAACAAGACCGGCGGGACGTTGGGGAACGTGGCCTCCGTCGAGGCTTCGCTCTTGGTCACCACCGGGGAAGTCTTTTCGTTACCCACCTGGGAGAGGATCCAGACGCTCAGCGCGGCCATCGCCACGACGAAGAGGGTGGCAAGAACGCCCAGCACGATGGTGCCGGAGCCTGAGTAGCCGCGGCCGCCGAAGCCCGGTGCGGGGCTCGGGTCCTCCTTGCGCGGGGTTTCCTCCACTGGAACCTGGAGGGTTTCCTCGCCCTCTTCGCCATCGCCGGCGAAGGCCGCCAGGCGGTGAGCGATGTCCTCGAGATCGGAGTCCTCGCCCTCTTCGGCATCGGCAGCAATCTCCTGCAGCACCTCCGGGGTGGGCTTGGTGGACTCCACGAGGAGCGAGATGGCGGAGGCCAGCGCCGAGCGGTCCGTCTCCTCATCGTTGCTGTGCAGTACCGCGGGGAAGGCCAGCGTGGCAACGCCCTCGGTGGAAATGCGGATGCGGTTGCGGTTCTCAATACCCAGCACGAGGTTCGCCGCGTGGGCGGCGGCCGTGGTGCGCACCAGCGGTACCAAGGCGTGGGCCACGGCGCGCGGATCGAGGTCCTTGTCTTCCGACACCGTCTTCAACGAGGTGCCCTCGACCCAGTCCGCCACGACGAGGCAGCCCTGGCGGTAGGACAGGATATCGGTGTTCTCCGCCACGGCATCCAGCTCCATTTCCGCCAGGCGGCGCGTGGCGCGGGAGACCTCTGCGGAGCGGCGGGCGGCCACGGCCGGGGTGGCCGGAGCCATGGGTGCCTCGCCCGTGGTGTCCACGAAGGTCAGCGATACCAGGCGTCCGGTGGCCTGCTCGCGGGCCTTCCAGAAGCGGGTACCCGCGGCAGAGCCGTAGTCCTTGAGGAGACGGAAGCGGCCATCGGAGACCGGGGCGCCCGGCACCAGGCGTGGACCGCGGACGATACCGGCGGACATCGGCGGTGGTACCGGCGAGGAGTTGAAGGCATCCACGCTGAAGATGGGCTGGAACTCCAGCTGCTCCGGGGCTTCGACCTCGATGGCCTCGGCATGCTCGATCTTGATGATGCGGGACATGCCGGGGATGCGCTGCAGCTGGCGGCCAAGGTTGATGACTTCCGGTAGGCCCGAACGCGAGAGCACGATGCCGGTCACGATCACGAAGACCAGGCCCACGACGGCCAGCTTGAGTAGGTACACAAACGGCGGAACCTCGGCCGGGAGCACGAAGTTGATGCCGTAGTTGAAGGCGTAAGCAACGACCAGGCCCACGATGGAGGCCAGCACCGACCACACGGTGGTGGCGATGACCGCGCGGCCGCCAAGGCTGCCCAGCTTGCGCTTGAGCAGGAAGCCGCCGATGACTGCGCCAGCCACGAAGCCGAAGCCGTTGGCCGTACCCAGCAGGATGACCACGCGCTCCGGGGAGTCCGCCACGTGCGGGGCCAGCAAGGAAAGCACCACCTTGGTCAGCGTGATGCCGGCGATGATGAAGGTGGGGGTCCACGCTTCCTCACGCGCGTAGAACACGCGCAGGTGTAGCAGCACCAAGGCATAGGGGATCAGGGTAAAAGCGGAGAAGCTCAGCGTGAGGCCGAGCAACTCGGCCGCATCCGCGTCGAAGGCGCCGTACTGGAAGAGGCCGCGGGCAATCGGGATGCCGAAGCCCGTCATGAAGATGACGATGGGGATCAGCGCGATAAACGTCAGCTTCGTGCCGAGCGTGAGATCCCGAACCACGGCCTTGACGTCACCGTCCGCGGCGTTGCGGGACAGTCGCGGCATAATCGCGGTCAGCAGGGTGACACCAATGACGCCGTAGGGCACCTGCAGAAGCAGCCAGGCCTGTTGGTAGGTAAAGGGCGCACCTTTATCGGCATGCGCCGCCACGCGGGAGGTGATGACATAGCCCAGCTGGGAAATGGCCACGTAGGCCACAATGGCCAACGCCATGCCACCGAACTGTTTGAGCCGGTCATCTAGGCCCCAGAGCGGCTTGAGGTTGATGCCTGCCTTCTTGAGGTACGGGAACAAGATGAGGCATTGCACCACCACGCCCGCCGTGGTGCCGAGCGCCAAGAGCAGCACGTGCCCGTCCGTGATCGGCGAGGGCGCATTGGGATGTAGGCTGCCCGGCACCAGCTGATAGGCCACGAGCACCGAGATCGAGATGATGTTATTGACCACCGGCGCCCACGCACCCGGCCCGAAGATGTTCTTGGTGTTGAGCACCGCTTGGAAGAGCGCGAAGAGCCCGTAGAAGAAGATCTGCGGCAGCAGCAAATAGGCAAAGGAGGTGGCCTGCACGGCGTTGACCTTGCCGTCCTCCGGCAACATCATGCGCGTCAGCTGCGGGGCAAAGATGCAGGAGAGCACCGTGATCGTCGCCAGCAGGGAGAAGGCCAGCGTGAAGAGGCGGCGGACGAAGGCCTCGCCGCGGTCGGAGTCTTCCTTCTCCGCGCGTACGAGCACGGGCACGACGAGCGAGGTGAGCACCGCGCCCAGCACGATCTCCGTGATGAGGTTGGGCAGCTGGTTCGCCGTGGTGAAAGCGGAAGAAATGGCCGGGCCCAGCGAAGAGCCAATGAGCACGTTGCGGATGAATCCCGTGATGCGGGAGATCATCGTCGCGATGGCCATCGAACCGGTGGCGCGCACAACGGCGCGGTCGGAGTTCTCTTCGCCGGGGGACTCACTCGGGGCCGAGGCAGACTTGCCCTTCAGTCCCGAACGGTCCTCGAGTTCGTCGTCGACAGCAACGACGCCACTCGGCGCGCGCTTTTCCGGGACCGGTGCCGGCGGCGAGGGCGTGACAATGCGTCGACGGGCACCAGACATAGGTTCATGTGTCATAGAGAAAAACTATCCGTGAGACTTCTTTTTCTTCCGCTTACCTAGCCGGAACAGGGCGGCAAGGACGAGGGCGAGCGCGGCGATTGCGCCGACTCCATAGACGCTAACGATACCGGCACGCGTCTGCACCGTGATGTCGATTGGATCCGAAATGAGGTGCTCAGATGGTGTTGCAAGCCACAGGCGCAGCGACATCTGGTCAACGTTGCTGGGCAGGTCAGCGGTCATGGACACGGTAATAGATCCCTTGGCCGGGATGTGAATCAAGTCCTGCGTGTTTAACGTGGCGCCGTCGGGGGCGTCGTAGGCTAGGTGGGCGTCGACAGGCAGCGGCAGGCCGTTCTCCGCCACGATGAGCAGCGGCGATGACTCCGAAACACGGGTGTAGACGTTGCCCGGCGGGATGAGGGAGACGGAGGCGCGGAGCTCACGCAGCATATCCGCGTTCTTCTCCAGCCGCGTGCGGCTCTGCTTCACCGAGGGCGTAAAGCCATGCAGGCTGGAGCGGTCGGTAGCGCTCAGCGCCGTGAGCAGATCGCGGCGCAGGGGTGCCGTGAAGTCGTAGCGCGTCATGGCGATGCCCGGATCGTTGACCATGATGGACATCAGTTCGTCGGTATAGCGCGCTTGCTGTGTCACCTGCGTGATTTCGGCGTCGTGAAAGGCCGCGGGATCCGGGTAGGGGCTGCCGGGAGTACCGCTGCCCTCCCCCACGTCTAGCGCGGTGACGGGGCGCGGCTGCAGGCGCCCAGAATCGAGGAGCCTCTGCGCGGTCTCCATCACCGCGCGCGCGGCGGCAGGGTCTTGGTAATTCGGCAGCTTGGCCACGGTCTCCTCTTGCGCAGACGCCACGCTTATCGACGCTCCCGCCGTCAGCGCCCGCGCCTGCTCGGAATCCATGGAAAAGTCATAGCGCAGCTCCGGGTTGGAGTACCCGGTGGTCTGCGGCTTCGAACCGGTCTGGGCCAACAGCGCGCCGAGGGAGGCATCAAAGGTGGCGGCCTCACCCGCCCACTCGGAATTATCGGCCACCAACAGCGGGACGGGTACTGCATGTTCGCTCGTTCCGGAAGCCGGCGCGGTCAGCTTGGTGCTGAGCGGTGCATCGAGAACGCGCTCGACGGTCGCCGCGCCCTGCTCGAAGGCCTCGTGCGTGAGCCACTCATTGCCCACTTTGGCCACAGCGTCGGTATCCGCGTTGGCCCATGGCATGAGCATGCGGCAGTCCACCTTCTTGAGCTTCTCTAGCCACGCGGCGGCGTCTTGGGCACCCGCGCCCGGTTCACCGCGATCGGAATCGGACTGGGTGAACCAGGAGTCGCGCAGGCGGGTGGGGCGTTTGGCGATAGATGGGCGGGTCTCGTTGACGGTGTAGCCGGCGGACATGCGGTCGGCGGCGTCGACAAGCGCGGGGTCCAAGGCCACGCAGCCGGAGCCGTGCAGATCATGCTTCAGGTAGGCATCGAGCAGCTGATCGAGGCGCCCGCCCGGCGAGAGCTGCTCTGCCAGCTGCTCGCTTTCTAAGATGAGCTCCTCGCCGCCGGTATCACCTGGAACCACGTCCACTTGGGCGGTGATGGGATAGACCAGGGAAAAGGAATGCTCGCCCTCCTCTTCGGCATCCGGCTCTTCTCCTTGGAAATCCAGGATCGTCCGCTCCTCCGCGAAACTGGCCGCTTGGCCGTCGCGGGTGCCGGTCAAGGTAAACAGGAGCGGGTACGCGCCGGGCTCCGTGATGGCCAGGGTCGAGTCCTCCCCCAGAGCGGTGGGCACCTTGACGGTGACGTCGCGGCTCTCCCCCGGTTGGAGCGTCCCTGCGCCGAGCGAGGCCCCATAATAAGGAAAGGATCCTGCGGCCAGCTCTTGGCGGGCCTGCGTAGTGGAGGTCACGGCAGTGCTGCGGCGGGAGGTGATCTGAAGATCATCAACGGCGCTCTCGGTTGGGTTGTGGATGCGCAGCTGCAGCTCCAGCGTCTCCCCTACCCGCGCCTCGCTCGCGCTGAGCAGGCTCAGCTCCAGCTCATCAGGTCCGCGGGAGCCGAGCCAGTAGTGGGAGTCGGTGATCCCAGTATCGAGGGTTTCCGCCTGGGCCACGGGGACGGTGCAGCCCACCGCCAAGGCCGCGATGGCCGCCGCTGCGCGCCAGCTCACCGCGGGGTCGCCTTTCCTTCGGCAGCTTCCTTTCGCGCGAGATCCGGAAGAAGGTCGTGGGCGATGCGCGCCAGCTTGCGCTCGTCGGCATAGGCCAGGTGCTCGATGAGCTCGGAGACCGGGATCCAGGACACCTCCGTGACCTCCGGGTCCTCGTCGTTCATGATGCCATCGACAAAACGCAGCAGGTGATGGTGCACGGTCTTGTGAATGCGCACGCCATCGGAGACGAACCAATAATCAATCATGCCCAGGTCCGCGAAGACCTCGCCGTGGATGCCGGTCTCCTCCCAGACCTCGCGCTCGGCGGTCAGCTCCTTGGCTTCGCCGTTTTCCACATGTCCCTTCGGCATGGACCACAGCAGGCGCCCGCGGCGGTCCAACCTGCCGATGAGCGCCACATAGATCTGTGAGAGGTCTACGTTGCCGTCCTCGTCGACGGCCTCCGCCAATCCGGACACGACGAGTCCGCCCGCGGACGTCTCATCCCGCGTGGTCATGCGGTTGGTGGACGTGCGCTGGGGGCGTCCCGTGCGGTGGTTCCGGTGGCCCGCGCCCCGCCGGCGGCGGCGCTTGGACCCTGGCGTGTTCTTAGTCATCCCTGCTAATCGTAGTAGACTTCGATCCGTGAATTTTCAGGACACTCAGCTAATCGGCGTTCTCGCCCGCGCGGACGCCACCGTCGCCCGGCTCAGTGGCCTCTTAAGCGGCCTGGTGGAACGCTTTGCGCTTCACGACGCCCCCCTCTACCTCGTCGGCGGCTCCGTCCGCGACGCGCTGCTCGGCCGCCTGGGCAACGATCTCGACTTCACCACCCCGGCCCGGCCCGACGTGGTCTATTCCATTCTCGAGGAGTGGGCGGAGACCGTATGGGATACCGGTATTGACTTCGGCACGGTCTCGGCGGCCTATAAGGGCCAGCAGATCGAGATCACTACGTTCCGCTCAGATAGCTATGACGGGCAGTCCCGCAACCCCGAGGTCATGTACGGCGATACCCTCGAGGGCGATCTCGTGCGCCGCGATTTCAAGGTCAACGCCATGGCCATCGAGCTGCGGCCCGACGGCACCCGCGAATTCCACGATCCGATGGGCGGCCTCGAAGACCTGGCGAATCGCATCCTCGATACCCCAGATGCGCCGGAGATTTCCTTCCACGATGATCCCCTCCGCATGCTCCGTGCAGCGCGGTTTGCGGCGCAGTTGGAGTTTGACGTCGCCCAGCGCGTGCGCGATGCCATGACCAACATGGCGGGCGAAATCCAACGCATCACCGTGGAGCGCGTGCAGGTGGAACTCAACAAGCTCATCTGCGGTGTCGCGCCATGGAAGGGCATTGACCTGCTCGTTGACTCCGGGATTGCTGATTATGTTTTTCCGGAGATCCCGGCTTTGCGCATGGCTCCCGACGAGCACGCGCAGCACAAGGACGTGTACGCACACTCGCTGACCGTACTGCGCCAGGCCATGGAGCAGGAGGAAGACGGTCCCGATCTCATTCTTCGGTGGGCCGCCCTGCTCCATGACATAGGCAAGCCGGATACCCGCGACACCACCGACGGCAAGGTGAGCTTCCACCACCACGAGGTGGTGGGCGCGAAGCTCACCCGCAAGCGCCTGCGCAAGCTGAAGTTCCCCAAGGCCACGACCGAGGACATCGGCCAGCTGGTCTACCTGCACATGCGTTTCCACGGTTTCGGCGATGGCCAGTGGACCGATTCCGCTGTGCGCCGCTACGTCACCGATGCCGGCGATCTCCTTCCGCGCCTGCACAAGCTCGTTCGCGCTGACTGCACCACCCGCAACGAACGCAAGGCCCGCCGCCTGCAGCGCACCTACGATCAGTTGGAGGAGCGCATCGCGGATATCGCCGCCAAGGAGGATCTTGCACGCGTGCGCCCGGATCTCGATGGCAACGAGATCATGGAGATCCTCGGCCTTGAACCCGGCCCCGAAGTGGGCCAGGCCTGGTCTTACCTCAAGGAGCTCCGCCTCGAAGAGGGGCCCCTCGAGCGCGAGGTGGCTATTGCGAAGCTGCGCGAGTGGTGGAATTCTAGATAGGGATGTACGCAGACAGACTTTTCAACGCCCTCGAGCGCAACGATCCCGCCCCTGGCCAGCTCCTTGTGGCGGCGCCCGACACTCTCACGCCCCACTACAACCGTTCCGTCATTCTGATCACGGAGCAGCACGCCGGGCGTACGTATGGCGTGGATCTAACCAACCGCTCCGAGGTCGCCCTCTTCAACGTCATGCCGGAATGGGTACCCGTAGCGGCCAAGCCGCAGGCCCTCTACATCGGCGGCCCGCACAACCAGCAAGCGGCCATCGGTGTGGCGCTGACCCGCCAGGGCGTGGACATTGAGAAAGAGCCTTCGCTGAATCGCCTCGCCCCGCGCGTGGCGCTCGTCGATCTGCGCGTGAGCCCGGAGGACGTCACCGATCTGGTGGAGGGCATGCGCTTCTTCGCTGGTTTCTTTGAGTGGGGCCCGGGCGAGCTGGATGAAGAAATTGACCGTGGCGAGTGGTACGTGGCCCCCGCCCTGCCCCAGGACGTGGTCTCCTCTGGCTCGACCGATACGTGGTCGGACGTCATGCGTCGCCAAGCCATGCCCCTGCCGCTGTTTGCGACCTTCCCGCGCTACATCGATGAAGATAATTAGAGCTCTTCGTTTCTCCCTGCGCTAACATCTCTGCCATGCGCGCGGAGATCATCAAGGCTATACGGACTTGCATGCCCATCGCCGTGGGGGTGGTGCCGCTGGGCCTCGCCTTCGGCGTGCTCATGGTTCAGACCGGCTTCGACTGGTGGTGGACCCCTATCTTCTCCATCGTTATTTACGCCGGCTCGATGGAGTTTCTTGCTATTTCCATGGTGACCGGCGGCGCGACGCCCGCCGTGGCTGCGCTCACTGGTTTCATGGTCAACTTCCGCCACATTTTTTATGGATTGACCTTCCCGCGCGATCAGATTTCGGTACGCCTCGGCCGCGCCTATTCCACGTACGCGCTTACCGACGAATCCTATGCCGTCCTCTCCGCCTTTCCCCGAAACTTGCAGCCGAGCGGCGCCTTCGTCTTCACGGTGCAGTTGTACTGCCAAGTGCTGTGGGTCGGTTCCGGCATCGTCGGCGCGGTGGCCGGTCAGGCAATCCCGCCCTCTGTGAAGGGGCTGGAGTTTGCCCTCGTCGCGCTGTTCATCGTCCTTGCCATCGATTCCTTCCAGAACAACAAGGATTACTCGCTTCCCCTGTCCGCGGCGGCCCTGGGAATCCTCGCGGGCTGTGTATTTCCCGGGCAGCTGCTCATGGTGGCGCTGAGTGCTTATTTCTTGCTCTTGGTGGTGCGTTACCTTTCTCCGCGTATCGACAACGCGCTGATTTTACGGAGGGAGGCGCCATGCCAGGCGGAGTAACCCTGGCCAGTATCTTCGCTGTGCTCATCCCCGTCGGGATTGTGACCGTCGTGCTGCGTTGGCTTCCCTTCGCCTTCGTCAAGGCCCTGAGGGGGAGCCAGTTCATCAGCATGCTCGGGTTCACCATGCCGGTCGGTGTAATGACGGTTCTGGTGGTCTATACCTTGTTTGGCCAAGCCCGCGATACGGGAATTATTGTTGCTCCCCTCGTAGCCGCCGCTGTGACCGCCGTATTGCACCTGTGGCGCCGCAATTCTGGCCTTTCCATTTTTGGCGGGACGGCGTTCTACATGGTCTTGGTGAATCTCGTTTTTTAGCGCGGATGCGCTAAAAGTCGCCGAATAGCGCGATGGCCTCGGTCCACAGGGAGTGGAACTGGAAGGCGTCGATAAGCTCAGCGTTAATGTCGGGGTACTCGTCGTAGGTATCGGGGTGTGGGACCACGCTCTGTGGGATGTTGGCGTCACCCACCGAGGCAGTCGGCGTTGCGGCGCCGACGATGGCGTCATTCGGCGCGAGGGCAATCATGCGCAACATAGAGCAAGCCTCGTTGCTGATTTCCTCGAGTTCCGCGATGTGGATGGCGGTGCCGACCTCCGGGACAGTCATGGTGGTGCGAACGTAAAGCTTTTTCATGTGGTCTCACTCTACCCGCGAATAGCGAGCCGCCATAGACGCGCAGATCATCAATTGCACCTGGTGGTAGATCATGAGCGGGAGGATGAGAAGCCCCAAAGACGTGCCACCAGAGGCGAAGATCACTGAGGCCATGGGCAGGCCCGTGGCGAGGGACTTTTTCGAACCGCAGAACTGGATGGCGATGGTGTCCTCCCTGTCGAATCCCAGCTTGTTGCTCACGACCTTGGTGAGCCACAGCATGAAGAAGACGAATGCAGTTGAGAACACAACCTGGAACAGAATCTGCCATACGCTAATCGACGCCCAAATCCCGTCGACCATTCCCTTCGAAAAGGCCGCGTAAACAACCATCGCTATGGAGCCGCGATCCACTACTTTGGTGGCTTTGCTGGCTGCAACTTTTCCTACCCATTTTCTTGTTAATTGCCCGAGTATGAAAGGCAGAAGCAGAAGTACGGAAATCTCTAGGAAGACGGAGCTATCGATGCGGATGCCGTCGCCAGCCCCCATGAGGGTCATGACGAGTAACGGGGTGAGGACAACGCCGGCGAGGTTAGACACTGATGCGGAGACGATCGCTCCAGGAACGTTGCCGCGCGCGATGGACGTGAAGGCTACCGATGACTGGACCGTTGATGGAACTAGGGTGAGGTAAAGAATGCCCAGGTATAGATCGGTTGGGATGAAAGCCGTGAGTGGACGGAGTGCGAGACCGATGATCGGATACACCACGAAGGTAAAGACCAAAATGGTCAGATGGAGTTTCCAATGCTTGACGCCGTTGATCGCCTCGCGCGTCGACAGCCGGGCTCCGTAGAGAAAGAAGAGGACGGCAATTGCGATGTTCGTGAGGACGTCGAAGGTATCCGCAAAGCTGCCTCGCGCGGGAAGAACGATGGCGACCGCAACGGCGCAGAGGATGAGGACAATGAGGGGATCGAGTCTTTTGAGGCGCTCAAGCATATAACAGAGTGTAGACGCCCCTCAAGGTTTCACGTGAAACATCTTTTCAGCCCCCAGAGCTCCTGGGGATGCTCTTTAGGCTGACACGTTCTTGATTGTTCCCCCATCATTTTCCACGCCGTACTCCGTGAGCGGCTTGGCGCTGGGACCTCCGGTCACTTCGCCGGTGCCGAGGTCAAAGCTGGAATAGTGGCTGGTGCAGGTGGCGGTCATGCCCTCGATTTTCGTAATGAGGGAACCCTGGTGCGGGCAGGTTTGGGAGTAAGCTTTGAACTCCCCTTCCGTGGGTTGAGCAAAGATCACCTTGTCCACGATGATGGCTGATCCAACGGGAATATCCGTCGCGGCTATTTCGGCGGTAGGTTCTTTGCCGCAGGCGGCGAGATAGGCACCAGCGAAGGTGGTGGCAGTACCGAGGAGGAAGAGGCGGCGGGAACACGTAGTCATGGTGCTTACTTTATCTGATCGGCGTGTTCCATAGTGTGAGGTATAGCGTTCTTAACTGAGTTTGCCATCCCACACAGGTAACTCTTCTTCCCTACTGCCGCCGAAATCGTAGGATCCGTACGATGTACCGACATCGCTATAGATGGTCCCTGGCGAAGCCACGTGGCGTCCGCCCCGACTATCGTGCGTGAAGGCATAGGTTGCGCCAGCGCTCAGAACGCTAATGCTGAGCGCGGCTGCGGCGATAATACGGATTGCTCGAGTGTTAACGCTTTTCTTCATGCCATCTATAGTGCGCCTTAGGTTAAAGGTTGTCACGAGACGACGCCGGCTTCCCACGAAGTTGGCGTCCAGTTCCCAGTCTTCCCTCAGGCTGGGCCCGGCAAAACAAAGGCCAGACCAAAGGTAAGCGGCGCCCACCATTGGCCTGGCCTTCTAACTAATGCGCTAGTGACAAAATTATGACGCCTGTGGACTTAGCTGACAATACGTCACTGTGCCGTATTTAAATCTAGCGAGGATTTGTGTTATCCGCGCGTTCTGCAGCAGCGCGGGCCGCGGAGACGTCGACAGTCGGTGCCTCTCCCCCGCACCCACCGTCGCCACAGTTGCAGGATTCACCGCAACCCTCATCCTCTTTGTGGGCCTGATCCCAGAGATACGCCGCGCGGGCGCCCATATTGGAACCGACCGAGAGTGCGAGAACAGCTACGACGAACGTGAGTGCTGGAATCAGCCACATCCAACCCTCGGCCCGCAGCGCGATGATTCCCCCAAACACTAAAGCGACGCCGGCGAGGAACCAGAACGGTCCTGCAACGGCGTGGGCATTATCCCACGCTTCCTTAGTCTTGCGGATCTCCGCGAGGCGTAAACCGACGACGCTATTACCCGGGAGCTTCCGGAGTGAGGCTAGGCCGCCGACGACGATAAGGATGGCGGCCACGATGAGGAAGATGATTCCGACTACGAGCATGCCCATAGTCTATCCCGCCCCATAGTTCGTGAGAAAGTCAGTTCAATTTATTCGCACGCTGCTGTAATATACATTTCGTGTCGCTTGGTAGATATTAAAGACTTTATTATCGAGCGAACTGATCAGCGTGGTAGCAACCATAGAAAAGACTCAATCATGACATTCAAGAGTGTTCGCAACTCTCTGTTGTTCAAGATCATCGTCGCGATAGTCTTGGGCATCATCGTTAGCCAGTTTGCCCCGGAATGGTTTGGCAGAGCTTTCGCAACCTATAATGGCCTGTTTTCAAACTTCCTCGGCTTCTTCATTCCGATCCTTATTCTCGCCCTCGTGGCCCCAGCAATCGCGGGTCTCGGACGCGGCGCGGGTAAGTGGTTGGGCATCACCGCCGGAATTGCCTACGGCTCCACTATCGTGGCGGGGCTTATCGCATACGGCTTGACCCAGGTCCTCTACCCGACTTTGTTGAGCGGACAGGCCCTCAATACCGAGGTTTCTGATATCGATGCCGGAGCCCTAGAGCCGTACTTCACGGTTGAGATGCCAGCGCCTTTCGAAGTGATGACGGCGCTGCTGCTGTCGTTTTGTATCGGTGTAGCCATGACGACTGTGAAGTCGGATAATCTTTACGCAATTACGAAGGAATTTGAGAACGTCGTCATCAAGGTCATTTGGGGTTTCGTGATTCCTCTTCTGCCGATCTACATCTTCGGTATGTTCCTCTCCTTGGGTATGAACGGAAGTATCGGTACCGTGTTGATTGCCTTCACCAAGGTGCTTCTCCTCGCGGTCGTGATGACCTTGGTCTACCTTGTCCTGCAGTACATTATTGCTGGCGCGATTGCGGCCAAGAATCCATTCGCCGCCCTGAAGAACATGGCCCCGGCTTACTTTACCGCGTTGGGTACGTCCTCCTCTGCGGCTACTATTCCGGTCACCCTCGACGCCGCGCTAAAGAATGGAATCTCCAAGCCGGTGGCGGGTTTTGTGGTTCCGCTCTGCGCGACGATTCACCTTTCCGGTTCGATGATCAAGCTCACCCTCTATGCTTTCGCGATCGTGTACATGGCGGATGGCATGGAGGCTGACCTCGGGAAGGCCCTTGGCTTCATCTTGCTGTTGGGCATCATGATGATCGCCGCTCCTGGCGTTCCGGGTGGCGCGGTGATGGTCGCGGTCGGACTTCTGCAAGCGAACATGGGCTTTGATGATTCGATGGTCGCATTGATGATTGCCGCCTACATCGCAATTGACTCCGTGGGTACCGCCGCAAACGTTACTGGCGACGGCGCCATCGCCATGATCGTCGATCGCTTCGCACGCGATAAGATTGAGGGCCTAGAGGCCGAGGCAGATGCCGAGGCTACTGACGAGGAGCTTAGCGAGGCCTAAGTTTCACGTGAAACCCTGAAGTTTCTACTCCCCCTTTCCCTGACATGATATCTGCGATGGATAGTTGGGTGAAGGGGGATTTTTTTTGCCCTAATACCGGAGAATGTGTGCAGTCATGTAGGGGCTAGTGGCTCCGATGCGTAGACCGTGGTTCTACCCATGGCAGTTTGGGGCCAAGCCCCAATTTCTTAAGGAAAGTCTTGCGCCTTAGATATAGAACAGGTATTCTATAAATGGGTGTGGGGGAACGAATTGTTCCGCAAGTTTAGGGGTGCAGCTAGCCATGGCAACCACAGCACAATCTTCTACGTCACTTCCCACCGCATACTTTTCCCACTCAAATCCGCGTGATCTTGAATGCATGTCGGGTCAGCTGATGCGCAGAATAGAGTATGAATTCTGGGCAAGCATCCAGCCACCATTAGACGAGGATTCTGATACCGCCTTCATGCGCATAGGACAGAAGACGGGAAAATCTCCGGCGCATGTGGCGCGCAACGTGATGGCTCTTATCCGTCTTGATGAAATGCCGAAGTTACGTGCGTTGCAGAAGGCCGACTTTTTACTGGACATGCAGATGCTAGTCGCTATCGATCAGGTGATGGCAAAGCTTGGCAACCCAACGGCGGCTGTAATAGCGGAAGTGGATGAGAAGCTAGCCGCCTGGTTAACGCCGACCAAGCCGAATCAGGTCTTTCCCTCAGTTGAGAAGATCCGGCGCAAGGTGCGAGACATCTGCAAGGTGCTCGACGACTCCGTTTCATTCCGTGACAAGCGCAAGAAGAATCGCTACTCTCTACTCACCCGCGGGCAACGTGGGTTGATCGAGCTAGAAGTGGACAGCAACGTGGGTGTCGTCATCCATGAAACCATCAAATTGGCAGCAAAAGAACACGACGTCTCCATGGCCGATGCACTGGTGCTCCTCATTACCGGAAAAATCAAGCCAGAGGCAGGCAAGGTCGTCGTCCACGAATACAAGGCGAAAGACGTCGAGGGCGCGCCGGTCTATGTCCAAGGGCATGGGTGGAACGGTGAGGGCGTTCCGGCTTCGAAGACTGTTTTGCGCGACTTCGAAAGTGTCCCAAATGCCTGTGAGGGCTATCAGCCGTCGGAATTTTTAAGGAAGTACGTCGAAGGGCGTGACGGCACATGTCGGGCGCCTGGCTGTAATCGGCCCGCATGGGTCTGCCAGCTGGATCATCGGATCAACTACGCCGACGGCGGGCCTACACACCCACACAACATGGTGGCCCTGTGCCAGCACCATCACAATATGAAGACAGATGGGCGGGCGTTCTACATCCTGGATCCCGTGACTGGAGATGTTGTGTGGTTGTACGAGGACGGAACCTGGGCGGTTACCGAAGCGAGCGGACCGTTGGCTCCTGCTTCGAAGGTATGGGCCCGCTCCATCGCGGAAGATGTCGTTGCGCACCGCCGTAAGATGCACGAAGCTGCACGGGCGCTGAAGGTGGAAATGGATAACGGAATCTTGGTCGAAGTATTCGACATGACAGATCCGGCGGATTGCTCCACCGATGGCGAAGAGGATATTCCTTTTTAGGGAGGAGTTTCACGTGAAACGGCCCCCTTCCGCCCTGCCGTCGGTAAATGCGGATTCTGGCGGAAAGAGGCCGTTGCGAGCTGAACTCAGCTAAGACTTCTTCTGCTTGGTAGCCGCCTTCATCGTAGATACGAAGTCAGTGACCGCAGCGGCGAGGGCATCGTCAGGGCGGCCCCCCTCGTCGAGATGGGCATTAACGACCTTGGCCAGAGCGGAACCGGTGATTGCTCCCGCAGCGCCGGCAGCAATGGCGTCCGCAACGTGTTGCGGGGTGGAGATTCCAAACCCAAGGAGAATTGGTGCACCTCCGAATCGTTTCACGTTGTCCACTACGTCAGCGAGCCCGCGGGTCTCTGACTCCTTCTCGGTGCCGGTTACGCCGTCGCGGGAAATCGCGTAGATATAGCCCTTGGAATACTGCGCTACGCCCTCGAGGGTTTTCTCAGAGGCTTGCGCCGGTGCGATGAAGATGGGATCGATTCCTGCTTTGTCGGCTGCGGCGACGAACGGGGCGCCTTCGCGAACGGGGACGTCGGGAAGCAGGATGCTATCGGCGCCGGCCTCGTGAAACTCGGAATAGAAGGTCTCTAGCCCGCGGGTGAAGGGCACGTTGCCGTAGATGAGCATGCCGATGGGTAGGTCCGGGAATTCACTGCGGATCTGACGGATTTGCTCGATGGCGGAATCTACCGTCGCACCGCCGGCGAGCGCGCGAATGTGGGAGGCCTGGATCGTCGGGCCGTCGGCGACAGGATCCGAGAACGGGACACCTAGCTCGAGAACGTCGGCGCCACCAGCGACAGCCGCGCGGACGATGGTGAGGGCGGTCTCGGGATCGGGGTCGCTGAGCATGATGAAAGGAACGAAAGCGCCTTCACCGCGTGCGGCGAGGGTGGAGAAGAGTGTCTCGTAACGGCTCATTACTTGTCCTCCGTGATCTTGAGTTCGGGGTGCTCGTTAAGGGTTCGGCGGACGTGGTCGATGTCCTTGTCGCCACGCCCAGACAGGGAAACGAGGATGGTGATGTCTTCATCCTTGCGCTTGAGGGCATAAGCCAGTGCGTGCGAGGACTCGAGGGCGGGGATGATGCCCTCGCGGTGGCTGAGGAGTTGGAAGGCTTCGAGAGCTTCGGCGTCGGTGATGCCGACGTAGGTTGCGCGCGCCGTCTGAGCGAGGTGCGCGTGCTGTGGACCGACGCCCGGGTAATCGAGGCCGGCTGAGATGGAGTAGGATTCCTCAACCTGGCCGTCGGCATTGCGCATGAGATAGGACCGGGCGCCGTGGAGGATGCCGATGGTGCCGTTGTTGATGGTCGCGCCGTGGTGCCCGGAGTCGAGTCCCTCTCCCCCGGGTTCCGCTCCAACGAGTTCGACGGATTCCTCATCGATGAAGTCAGCGAACATACCAATGGCGTTCGAACCGCCGCCGACGCACGCGACGACGAGATCCGGCAAACCGCCGGTGCGCTCGATCATCTGGGCCTTGGCTTCTTCGGAAATCACCTTGTGGAACTCGCGAACGATCGTTGGGAAGGGGTGTGGCCCAGCCGCAGTGCCGAGGAGGTAGTGAGATTCGTGGAAGGTTGCGGTCCAGTCACGGAGAGCTTCGTTGACGGCATCCTTGAGCGTGCCGGAACCGGAATCAACCGGAACAACCTTCGCGCCCATCAGTTCCATTCGGTAGACGTTGGGCTGCTGCCTCTCGACGTCCTTCGCGCCCATGTAGATCACGCAGTCGAGGTCAAGCAGAGCGCAGGCGAGGGCGGTCGCCGTGCCATGCTGGCCGGCGCCGGTCTCGGCGATGATGCGGGTCTTCCCCATCCGCTTGGCCAAGAGCGCTTGGCCGATCACCTGGTTGGTCTTGTGCGCGCCGCCGTGGACAAGGTCCTCCCTCTTTAGAAAGATGCGCGCCTTGCCGCCGAGCTTGGTGGCTTCGGTGAGGGGCGTGGGGCGGCCTAGGTAGTCTCGTAGGTAGCCGGCAAGTTCCTTGCGGAAGGCCGGGTCGTTCTGGGCGTCGACGAAGGCGTGCTCGAGCTGGTCGAGTGCTGGGATGAGTGATTCGGGAACAAATTGTCCGCCAAACTCACCGAAGTAGGCGGGAAGAATGGTCTCCCTGGTGTCCTGATCGTTGGTCATGATAGTCCTTTTGTCTCGGGCTGTTGCTAAGGCTCGGGTTGGGGATTAATACGTAAAGTGACGAATGATATGGAAGGCCTGAGCGATGAGTGCACTGTCTTTTCGACCGTTCACTTCGACCCCCGAATTGATGTCCAATCCGGCGGTGCCGACGCGAAGCGCCTGGGTGAGGTTCTCTGGATTCAGGCCCCCAGCAAGAAGTGACTTGGCTTTGACCTCGTCCGGGACTGTTGTCCAGTCGAAGGATGAGCCAGTGCCGCCGGCGCCCGAGTCGAGGATGAGCATGTCGGTGGCGTCGGCAAGCGCGGAGGCAAGGGCGGGGCCATGGGCAGCTGTCATGTCGATGGCGCGCCACACCTGTCGCTCCCCTGCTACTGCGCGGACGGACTCAATGAGTTCGAGCTCGGCCTGGGTGCTTCCCTGGAAGGGTGCGTGGAGTTGTAGGGCGGCGATGCCGTCGAAGGCAAGCTCCTCCCAGCCGGAGGTGCGGCGAGAGACCGCGACGTAGTTGAGGTCGGGTTCGTGGGCGATGATGTCGAGCGCGGTTTCACGTGAAACATTGCGCGGGGAGGCCTCCTCGAAGACGAATCCCCCGTAGACGGCACCGGCGGCACGGGCGGCCTGAGCCGCTGACCATGTCGTGAGGCCGCAGACCTTGTTCTGGCCATAGACCAGCTCACGGGCGGCCCGGTCGATATCGGGCGTGCCGGTGAGCTGGGAGCCGACGAGAAAGGCATTGGCATGCGACCCTAGGCGGCGGACGGTCTGGTTATCGCGGATGCCCGATTCCGAAACGATAACCTTGCCCGATGGCACGTGGTGCGAGAGGCGCTCGGAACGATTTAGATCGATGCTGAGGTCGTGGAGGTTGCGGTTATTAATACCGATCACGTCGATGCCAAAGGCAGTGGCACGGGCGACCTCCTCCTCGGTGATCGCTTCGGTGAGGACATCGAGGCCAAGGGAATCCGCCAGCTGCTTGAGTTCTGCGTAGGTGTCGTCATCGACGATCGACATCATGAGCAAAATGGCGTCGGCGCCGAAATAGCGCGCAGCATAGACCTGAATGGGGTCAATGATGAAGTCCTTGCACAAGACAGGCAGGTGCGTGGATAGAGCCACGGTCTGCAGGTGGTCGTAGTCGCCACCAAAACGATCCGGCTCGCACAGCACCGAGATGGCCGAAGCGTAGCGCGAGTACACCCGCGCGATGGCCCCGGGCTCGTAGTGCTCGCGAATCAGCCCCAGTGACGGCGAGGCAGACTTGCATTCCATGATGAAGCGGTTGGTGCCGCGGAGCGCATCGTAGAAGGAGCGCTCCGAGCGCGGGAGGGCAGCTAAATCAACGTGCGCCAGGCGCTCACGGATTGCGGGCAGATGCGTGCGGCGCTTGGCGACGATCCCCTCAAGCACGGTCGGCAGAGCCATAGTTCGCCTCCTCGTGCTTCTTCAGCCATGCGGCCACGGTGCCATCCTTGATGAGCTGGTCGGCATGCGCGACGCCCTCTTGGATGGAGTCGGTCGTGCCATTGAGGTAGAACATCGCGCCGGCGGTCGCGGCGATCGCATCGTGGTGGGCTGGCTTTCCGGTGCCGGCGAAGACGGCGCGCAGAGCTTCGGCGTTTTCCTTGCCGTTGCCGCCGGCGAGGTCAGCTAGCTCGTGGCGGGAAATGCCGAGGTCCTCAGGGGTGAGTTCGTAGTGGGTTATGGTGCCGTCGCGAAGCTCCCAGACCTGGGTGGTGCTGTGGACAGCGATCTCATCGGTGCCGGCGCCGTGGACGACGAGCGCGCGCGTGCGGCCAAGATCCTTGAACACCTCAGCAATGAGCTGACCCTGTTCGGGGTTGGCGATGCCCATGATCTGGAACTCCGGGTGGCCTGGGCTGAGCAGTGGGCCCATGGTGTTGAAGAGTGTGGAGACGCCAAGGCCCTTGCGCACCGGTTGCACGTGGGCAACCGCCGGGTTATACGCGGGGGCGAAGAGGAAGGTGAAATTCGAGGCTTCGAGTTGGCGGACCGCGCGGTCCGGATCGAGATCAAGCGGAATGCCGAGGGCTTCAAGGACGTCCGCGGAGCCCGACTTGGAGGATACGGAGCGGTTGCCGTGCTTGACCATCTTGACCCCGCCGGCGGAGGCGACGAGGGATGCGCCGGTGGTGACGTTGATGGTGTTCGCGCCATCGCCACCGGTTCCCGCGGTATCCATGAGGCCCTTACCGGTAACCGGGAAGGGGCGGCCGGCGTTGAGGAAGGCGCGGGCGGCGCCGGCCACATCGGCGAAGGTTTCGCCGCGCGTACGGATGTGAGTAAGGAGGGCCGCGATATGGATGTCGTCATACTCCCCCACCGTCAGCGGGGTGAAGACCTCGATTGCTTGCTCGAGGGTCGGTTCGGGGATATCGAGGAATTCTTGCAGTGTCGTGAGAGCGTGGTTATTGGTCATTACTTGGCTCCTTCCATGGTGGGTAGAGAAGAAAGTTGCCCAATGCAGCGTTCGATCATGATGGGGCCGGTTGGAGTTAGCACCGACTCCGGGTGGAACTGCAGGCCGAGGGCCATGCCGTCGACGGTTTCTGCCGCCATCGTGACAGGGCCGATGGCGGTCTCCGTCTCCGCGAGGCTGCGCATCTGGGCGGGAATGCTCGCGCAGCCCAAGGAGTGATAGCGCGCAACGGGGACGAGGCGGCCCACGTAGTTCGGATTATCTGGCTCGGAATCAGTGGTGAGCCCTTGGAAGAGCGGGTGCTTCGCGCCAGCGTCGGTCAGCGTCATGGGTACGGAAGAACCGTGGACCGGGCCGCAGGGCTCAACGGTGCCGCCGAAGTGATCGAGCAGCGCCTGGAAACCCAGGCAGATGCCGAGGATGGGGATGCGGCCGAGGGAGGCGTCGATAAGCTGCATCATCGATCCAGCCTCGCGCGGATGGCCGGGGCCGGGCGAAAGGATGATGATGTCGGGCTCGGCGGCAAGGACCTCCTCCACCGGCACGGTGTTGCGGAAAACGGTGGTGTTGTAGCCGGCGAGCGCGTCGACGAGGTTGTAGACGAAGGAATCGTGGTTATCAATGAGGACGACGTGTGGGTTCATCGGATGACCTCCAGGGAAGCGTTGTGTGCCTGGGCGATGGCACTGAGCACCGCGTAGGCCTTGTGGACCGTTTCGTCGGCCTCGGATTGCGGGATGGAATCGCGCACGACTCCGGCGCCGGCCTGGACAACGGCCGTGCCGTCTTTGACGTAGGCGGAACGGATGACAATGCAGTTGTCCATGGATCCATCGCCGCGCAGGTATCCGATAGCACCCCCGAAGGATCCGCGGCGAGTGCCTTCGGTCTCACGGATGAGTTCCATGGCACGCAGCTTCGGTGCGCCGGTCAGCGTTCCCATGTTCATGCAGGCTCGGTAGGCGTCGAGGGCGTCGAAATCCTCGTGCAGCGTCGCGACGACGCGGGAGACCAAGTGCATCACGCGGGAATAGCGGTCCACTTGGAGCAGGTCGGCGACCTTTCTGGTGCCGGGGACGGCGACGCGGGCAAGGTCATTGCGCGCTAAGTCAACCAGCATGATGTGCTCCGAGACCTCTTTGGAGTCGGTGCGCATCTCGAGTTCGTTGCGGATGTCCAGCTCGTGGGTCGCACCACGCGGGCGGGTGCCGGCCACGGGATAGAGCTGCACCTGCCGGTCGGCGGCGGTGTACTTCAGATTGGATTCTGGGGAGGCCCCGAACAGCTCGTGCTCGGCGCCGCGCAGGTAAAACATGTACGGCGAGGGGTTGGTCTCTCGCAGCGTGCGGTAGGCGGCAAAGGCATCCGGGCAGTCGAGGCTGAACGCGCGGGAGGGCACGACCTGATAGATATCGCCTGCATGTACGTTGTCTTGGAGGCGCTCGACGTGGCGGCGGAAAGCGGCGTCATCAATGGAAGCGCGTGCGCGAATGGTCTCGCGCGGTGCCGGGGCTTCTGGAGTAATAGGTACGGTGACAACGGCCCGGTCCAGCTCTTCTTCGAGCGCGTGCTTGTCGACGCCCCATCCCTCAATCCTTGCCTTCTGCGTCAGGTGGTCCACCGTGAGGACGTGCTCGGCTACCAGAAATTCATAGTCGGGGTATTCGTTGAGTCCGTCGGGAACCGGCGGCAGTGCCTCGAAGGTGTCGACGTAGTCGAAGGCGAATCCTCCACCGAGGAATGGAAGCGACTCGCCGGAATAGAGCTGGCTAAATTGCAGCGTGCGCAGGATATCCGCGGTCGAGGTGGCGCGGAGGCGGGCGCGCTCATCGTGCTCGGCGGAGAGTTCGAAGCGAAAGGTCGCGCTGTCTTTGTTATTGTGCTCCATCTTGGAGCGAAAATCCTGACGAAGTTCATCTAAGAGTAGGTGCCCGGACGGAGTTAAGGCCGTTGCGGTGACTTCCTGGCCGCGGCACACCACCTTGAGTGCCGCCTTGGTGATGGCGATGCAGGTGAGGTTCTTCTTGGACTCGATGTCGGCGGACTCTAAGAGCAGGGAATCCTGCGGAGTGGCGAGGGCATAAAAGAGCGCGCTGGCGTCCGGTATGTACCTGACCTCGCGTTGGGCTGTATACGGCATCCTGTGTCTTTCTTTAACGATAGTGAGTGCTGCCGCGAGCTTCGCAAGAGAGCAAAACGCCGAAAAGCCCGCAGCTGCGGGCCTTAAATATGGGAGAACAACGAGGCCCGCGGGTTACGCGCGCCACCACCAAAGGTTAGATGTGTTCTTCACATCACTGACTCTAACACCGATACCTTCCGCCGTACAGATAAAGAACGTACGGGTACCCCCGCGGCCTGAGGGCGGCAGACAGCGGGGGCTATGGAAGTGATGTAGCAAACATGCAGCTAGCACGTGTGATGTAGAACTCTAAAACTATAAATCTATAGCTTTTGGAGAGCTAAGAGTACCCCCGACTAGGAAAAATATTCATAAAACTGCTGCTTAGGAGGGTGAAAAGAGGATTAAATAACGGTCACTACTGTCATTCTTGAGTAGAAAGGGACCGAAATGTTCTCTAAAACTTCCGCCGCTCTCTCAGTTATCGCGTTGAGCGCAGCAGCCCTCGTGGGCTGCTCCTCGTCGTCGGAAAGCGCCAGCGGGGACTCCGGAGGTGGGGACTCCTTCTCCATCGGAATTAACCAGCTTGTTCAGCACCCCTCCCTCGACGCAGCCGCCGAAGGGTTCCAAGCAGCCTTCGAGGAAGCGGGCGTGGATGTGGATTGGGATGTTCAGAATGCCAACGGCGAGCAAGGCACCGCGGTGTCCATCTCGCAGCAGATGGCAAACGCTAACCACGACCTCTACCTGGCAATCGCCACCCCGGCCGGCCAGGCCATGAGCAAATCCATCAAGGACAAGCCGCTTCTGTTCACCGCGGTGACGGACCCCGTCGAGGCGGAGCTCGTGGAGGCGCTGGATAAGCCGGGCAAGAACGTCACGGGTACTTCTGATGCCGCCCCCATCGAGGAGCAGGTCGAGCTGATTACCCAACTGGTTCCGGACGCCAAGACCGTCGGTGTGGTCTACTCCTCCGCCGAGGTCAACTCCAAGGTGCAGGTGGAGCAGTTGGCGGAGGCCGCCAAGCCGAAGGATATTGAGGTGAAGTCGCAGACGGTGACCTCCGTGACGGAGATACCGCAGGCCGTGGAGGCGCTGGGCGATGTCGATGCCATCTACGTGCCGACCGATAACATGGTTGTTTCCGGCATTTCTTCGCTCATCAAGGTAGCGAATGACAAGACCATCCCGGTCATCGCAGCGGACTCAGGTGCCGTTGAAGGTGGCGCTGCCGCTACCATCGGTATCGACTACAAGGAACTGGGCCGCCAGACCGGCGAGATGGCGCTGCGCATCCTTCAGGACAGCGAGGACCCAGCCGAGACCCCGGTAGAAACCGCCTCTGAGTACACCTACGTCATTAACGAGGATGCCGTGAAGGCACAGGGCGTCGAGGTACCGAAGGAGATCCTGGAGAAGGCTGAGACGCTGTGATTGGTGCACTCGAGCTAGGTCTCATCTATGCGGTCATGGCCGTGGGCGTCTACCTGACGTTCCGCGTCCTTGACTTCCCGGACCTGACCGTCGATGGTTCCTTTACCACTGGGGCTGCGACGGCCGGTGTGCTCATTACGAATGGGGTCAATCCCTTTCTGGCATCGGCCGCAGGCTTTGTCACCGGCTTTATCGCCGGCTGCATCACGGGGCTTCTGCACACGAAGGGCCGCATCGACGGTTTGCTTGCGGGTATCCTCACGATGATTGGTCTGTGGTCCATCAACCTGCGCATCATGGGCAGCGCCAACGTTCCGTTGCTCTCCCAAGACTCGGTGTTTACCCCACTGGATGCGGTTATGGGGTCCTGGGCTGGGGTGGGCTTGCTCGCTGTGGGCTCGGTGCTGCTCTGCCTGCTGATCGTGTGGTTCCTGTCCACGGATCTGGGACTCTCGCTGCGCGCGACGGGTGACAATCAGCAGATGATCACCTCCTTCGGCGTTTCCACCGATTTCACCAAGATCCTGACCCTGGCCCTGTCCAATGGCCTGGTGGGCCTGTGTGGTGCGCTCATCGCGCAGTACCAGGGCTTCGCCGACATTTCGATGGGTATCGGACTCATCCTGGTTGGTCTGGCATCCGTCATCCTGGGACAGGCGGTGCTCCCCCAGTCGCGCTTGTGGATGGCCGTGGTGGCGGTGGCCTTGGGCTCCGTGATCTACCGTCTCATCATCTTCGCTGCGCTCCAGGTGGGCCTCAACCCGAATGACATGAAGCTCATCACGGCGCTGCTGGTTATTGTCGCTCTGCTGGTGCCGCGTATGACGAAGGTACGTGGGAAGAGGAAGGCCTAGATCATGCTCAAAGTAGATAAGATTTCGAAGACCTTCTTCCCAGGTACGGTCAACGAACGCCGTGCGCTTCGCGACGTCTCCCTGGAACTTGCCTCCGGTGACTTTGTCACTGTCATCGGCTCTAACGGTGCGGGAAAGTCGACACTGCTGAACTCCGTTGCGGGCCGGCTCATCCCGGATTCGGGAAAGATCTCGATCGACGGCCAGGAGGTGACGAGCCAGCCGGAGCACAAGCGTGCAAGGAAGGTCGGGCGCGTCTTTCAGGACCCCATGGCGGGTACGGCACCAAACCTCACGATTGAGGAGAATCTCTCCTTGGCGTACCTGCGCGGCAAGAAGCGCGGCCTCGGCTTGGGTCTCAATTCCGCGCGCCGGGCCATCTTTGTGGAACAGCTGGAATCCCTCGAGCTCGGCCTAGAGAAGCGTCTGGGGACCAAGGTGGGGCTGCTCTCCGGCGGTCAGCGCCAGGCCCTCTCGTTGCTCATGGCCGGCTTTACTAACCCGAAGGTGATGCTTCTGGATGAGCACACAGCCGCCCTCGACCCGCAACGCGCGGAGCTGGTGACCACACTGACGAAGCGCATTGTGGAGCAAGGCCAGCTCACCACCCTGATGGTGACGCACAACATGGCCCAAGCACTGCAGGTGGGAAACCGCCTCATCATGATGCATGAGGGTGAGATCATCTACTCCGCTGACGCCGAGCAGAAGGCGAAGCTCACAGTGGAGGATCTCATGGCGGAGTTCGCGAAGATTAAGGGAGCGACGTCCGATAGGACCCTCCTGCAGTAGAAGTCGAAGCGTGGTTGTTTCACGTGAAACCTAGGTGTTGCACTTGGCAGCACCTAGGTTTCTTTTTGTCCGTGGTGGCTTAGCGGCGGCATTGAAAGAGGGCCCAGCGTTGTGCTGAGCCCTCTTGGTTTTACGTGAAACCGGAACTAGGTGAGCTTGATGAGCGCGGAAGAGAAGTAGTCCTCGACGGTAGCTGGGTCATCCAGCGGAAGGACCGCTCCTACGTATTGGTCCGGGCGAACGATGACGACGGCACCGTCGCGGGAAATGCCGCGGGTGTGGAAGATATCCTTGTCTCCCGGCAGAGCATTGAAAACATTCTCCCAGTTCGGGATATTGAACTTGCCGTTGCGGGGCCGGAACAGGAGTGGAGCGTCGAGGATTTCGTACTCGTGGTGATCCGTCTGCTGGTAGATGGCCTTCACGTCGAAGTAGGTGTTCTCATCGGCGCCCTCAGGGGTGAACTTGGCGAGGATGGGGCCGACCTTCTCGGCCCACTCGCTGAGCTTCGAGGTTTCGCCGGCTTTGGGTGCATCAGCGAAGGCGTAGATGCGGTAGCGGCCGTCAGCGGTGTGCTGGTGGCCCAGGTGCTGGGGGTACGCGTCACAGCGGCGCAGAACCTCGTAGGACTTGAAACGCTTGCCCACCGGGAAGCCGACGGCCAGCTTCTGGTGCTCGGTGCTGCCGACGATGAGGTTTTCTTCGTACTGCGTCATCATGCCGGCGGCGAATTCCTCCGCGGAAACGTAGTACTTCTCGACTGCCTCGGGATCATCGAGCTCTTCGGTCGGGGTGGCCATGAGGGTGGACCACTCGCGGTCGAAGTTGATGAGGTTCTGGGCAGCTGGCTGGCGTTCACCGTGGTAGGTGGTCAGGAGCTCCTTCGGTGCGCGGCCGTCGAGAACATGGCCGAGCTTCCAACCGATGTTGAACCCATCCTGCATGGAGACGTTCATTCCCTGGCCGGCCTTGGCCGAGTGGGTGTGGCAGGCGTCGCCTGTAAGGAAGACGCGCGGATCCTCGTTGTTATCGTCGAACGCGTCGACAAGTCGGTGGCCCACCTCGTAGACCGAGTGCCAAGCGACCATCTTGACGTCGATGAAGTAGGGCGAATAAATCTCGTTAGCCTTCTCGATGATCTTCTCAATCGGGGTGGAGCGGACCTTGTGGTTG
The DNA here is from genome assembly GCF_001811545.1 of Corynebacterium sp. HMSC074A09. Taxonomy (NCBI): domain Bacteria; kingdom Bacillati; phylum Actinomycetota; class Actinomycetes; order Mycobacteriales; family Corynebacteriaceae; genus Corynebacterium; species Corynebacterium sp. HMSC074A09. Next base: position 52,851 of record NZ_KV805167.1, read on the forward strand.
TCATCCTCCGGCACGACGCCGAGGTCGACGTAGATGCGGGACAAGTAGCCGCCCTCACGTGGGATGTGCAGAATCGAACCAGCCTGTGAGTGGATGGCGCACTTGGTGCGCCAGTCCGGGAAATCGGTATCTACGACAACGTCCATGACGCCCCACGCGTGATTGGCCTGGTCACCCTTGAGCGAGCGGCCAATGGACTTACGGACACGGGACTTTGCGCCATCGCAGCCCACGACGTACTTAGCGCGTACGTCGCGCGGGTTGCCGTCGACATCCTCGAGGTGCACCGTCACGGGGTAGTCGCCCTCCCCTACCTCAAGGGAGACGAAGTTCCAGCCGTAATCCGGGGCGATTCGGCCGGGTGCTCGGCGTGCGTAACGGGCGAAGTAGTCCAACACGCGAGCCTGGTTCACAATGAGGTGGGGGAACTCGGAGATTCCGTGTTCGTCGTCAATCGGGCGGGCGCCGCGAACAATCTTGGAGCGGTCCTGCGGATCGGGGTTCCAGAAGGACATCTCGGTAATTTCGTAGGCCTCTTCCGTGATTTCCTTGGCAAAGCCGAAGGCCTGGAAGGTTTCTACGGAGCGGGACTGGATGCCGTCGGCCTGGCCCAACTCGAGGCGGTGAGGACGGCGTTCAATGATGCGCGTGTTGACGTCGGGGAACATTGCTAGCTGCGCGGCCGCGATCATGCCGGCCGGGCCGGAGCCCACAATGAGGACGTCCATTTCATCGGGAAGCTCAGAGGCGCGATCGATGCCATACCCGGCGGGCTCGTGCACGCGGGGATCTTCCGAAACGTAGCCGTTGTGGTGGAACTGCACTGTGGACTCCTTAGTCAGCGGGTTGTCGTGGTCGAGAACAAAAGCGAGTGATGGGGGTGGTATCTACTCCCCCATCGCTCTGTGAGCTTTGCTCGTGGAGGTGGTGACTCAGTTCAAGGCGTCTGGAGGATGTGAGCTGGGCCTTATTTCTAGAATCATATATGATACGCGGCTCCTGCACAATGATCTGCGCCCGGGACGTCGCCTAGCGCGGGCTGAAGATGAAGTGTCCCTGAGATTGCTCGGACTCGTGCTCTGCGCCGAGTGCGATTCCCTTGCGCTCGCGCAGGATGAAAGCGCAGATGAAGCCGACAATCGAGGCGGAGACGAGGTAGCCCGACACCGCGAAGGTGGTGCCGGTAGCCTCCACGAGCGACGCGGCGATCATGGGGGCGAAGGCGCCGCCCAACACCGAGCCAAGCGCATAAGTGATGGACACGCCGGTGGCGCGAATGGAGGCGGGGAAAGCTCGGCGTACATCGCGGACTGCGCGCCATAGGTCAGGCCCAGGCCGACGGTCAGGAAAATGAGTGCGCCGTAGAGAAGCCCCAGGCTGCCCGTATTAACCAGCGGGAAAAGGGCGGCAGCGCCGATTCCCTGCAGGATGAATCCGATGAGGTAGGTGTTTCGGCGGCCGATATAGTCGGAGATGTATCCCGCGAACAAAGTCATCAATGCCCACGTGACGGCAGAGACGGTCACCGCGTTGAGGACGTCACCGCGGTCGAGGGCAACGAGGCCGTCGGGATCGGTGGCGTAGCGCTGAATATAGCCGCCCGTAGTCATGTAGCCGACGGTGCCGTTACCTGCAAAAACGAGGGCCGCAACAACGACTAGCGGGGTGAAGTTCTTGAAGAGCTTGCCAATGGGGTTGGTGGCTTCCTCTTCTTCACGCTCCGCAATCTCTTCAAAGACCGGGGATTCGTCGACGCCCATGCGGATGAGGTAGCCCACCAGGATGAGGACGAAGGAGAGCAGGAAAGGTACGCGCCAGCCCCAGCTCATGAAGGCGTCGCCAGGCGCAATGGTGTTCATGATGGAGAGGACGCCGGAGGAGAGCAGCAGGCCAGCTGGCACGCCGATCTGCGGGCCGGCGCCGTAGAGACCGCGCTTGTCATTCGGTGCGTGCTCCACAGCCATGAGTACGGCGGACCCCCACTCGCCACCTGCGGAGATGCCCTGAATAATGCGCAAGGTGATGAGGAGGATCGGCGCCCAGATTCCGGCGGTCTCGTAGGTGGGCAGAAGGCCGATGAGGGTGGTCGCACCACCCATGGCGAGGAGCGTGACCATGAGGACCACGCGGCGGCCGAAGCGGTCCGCGAAGTGTCCTGCCAGAAACGCGCCGACGGGTCGGAATAGGAAGGACAATCCCACGGTGAGGAAGGAAATGATGGTGGCTAGGCCACCCTCGAGCGGGCCGAACATGAGCTGGTTGAACACGAGTCCGGCCACTGCGGCATAGAGGAAGTAGTCGTACCACTCGATAGCGGTACCAATGGTTGTCGCGGCGACGACGCGGCGGCGTTCGGCCGTCGAAATTGCCGGCGTGACAGATGTGTGCGACATTCTGGTTCCTTTCGGCATGCGGTGTGCCATATATGGAAATGTGTGTGAGTTGAACCACTTGCGGTGGTGGTAGGGATAATATACGATCTGGGTAAGGATTTGTTCACAATTAAGGATTCTTCATGGCTGTACCTGAGTTCTTGCCGGTTAAACCGGGCAAAATGATCGCTGTCCATGTGGCCTTTGAGTCCCGCGCGGCGCAGCGCGGTCGCTGGCCCAAGACCCCGAGCTACTTCCTCAAGGCGACCAGCACGCTGGCTGAATCGGGCGGGGTTGTTGAACGCCCCGAGGGAACGGAGCTGCTGGCTTTTGAGGGAGAAATCGCGCTCATCATCGGAACCCCGGCCCGCAACGTATCGCTTGAGGATGCGTGGAAACACGTCGCCTACGTGACGGCTTCGAACGACATTGGTCTGTATGACTACAAGGTGCAGGACAAGGGCTCCAACACCCGCTCCAAATCCCGCGATGGATACACCCCCATCGGGCCGGAGCTTATCGACGCCCAAGGGATCGACCCCAAGGGTCTTCGCCTCCGCACCTGGGTCAATGGCGAGGTTGTTCAGGAGGGAACATCTTCTGATGAGGATCTCATCTTCCCGCTCGCACAGTTTGTGGCCGACCTATCCCAGCACATGACGCTGGAGACCGGTGACATCATCCTCACCGGCACCCCGGCCGGCTCCTCTGTCATTGAGCCTGGTGACGTTGTTGAGGTCGAGGTTGACGTGCCAGGTGGCGTGAGCTCCGGCAGGCTGAAGACCACCGTGAAGGAAGTCCCCGCTTCCTTCGATCCGCAGCTGGGCAACCTGCCGTACGTGGACGATAAGCAGCGCGAGGACGCCTACGGTGACCGCGAATCCGCCGGACTTCCTCCTAAGGATGAGGTCGGCCTCGATCCAGAGCTCAAGGCGGCCCTGGAGAAGGCCCCGACCGCCGGCTTGTCCGCTCAGCTGCGCAAGCGCGGTATCAATCAATCCGTGATCGAAGGCGTGTACCCGCAGGCTAAGGGAACCAAGATGGTGGGCGTTGCCCGCACGCTGCGCTTCGTGGCTGGCCGTGAGGATCTGTTTAAGTCTCATGGCGGTGGTCTCAACGAGCAGAAGAAGGTCTTCGACACCGTCAAAGAGGGCGAGGTCATCGTTATTGAGGCCCGCCAGGAATCCGGCTCCGGAACACTCGGCGACATTCTGGCGCTGCGGGCGAAGGTCCGCGGTGCCGCAGGCGTCGTGACCGACGGCGGCGTGCGAGACTACGAGGCCGTTAAGGAGATTGGTCTGCCCGTCTTCACGCAGGGCGCACACCCGTGCGTTCTCGGCCGCAAGCATGTCCCGTGGGATAGCGATATCGCTGTCTCCTGCGGCAACGCCACCGTCCTCCCGGGTGACATCATCGTTGGTGATGATGACGGCGTCGTGGTCATCCCCCGCGATATCGCAGCCGAAGTCGCCGAAGGTGCCCTGGCTAAGGAGCACGAGGACGAATGGGTCGCCTCCCAGGTGGAGGAAGGCGCCAGCTTGGATGGGCTCTTCCCGCCGACCGGAGCGAACAAGGAAGCCTACATCGCTTTCCGTGATGGAAAGGCAGGTGGTCAATGACGCAAACCGCAGCACCAGCCGGGGAAAGTAAATCCCAACAAGCCTATAACTGGATAAGTGAAAGGATTCGGACTCGCGACTATGAGCCCGGGTATCGCCTCGTGTTGGCAACAATCGCGGATGAACTGGGGATCAGCGTAGTTCCCGTCCGTGAGGCTATTCGGCAACTCGAAGCGGAAGGGATGGTCACCTACGAACGCAACGTCGGTGCCAGCGTGACCACCTACAATCGCGAGGCCTACTACGAATCCATGGACATCGTGGCCACCGTGGAAGCCAATGCCACGGCCCAATCCGCCCCGTATCTCAACGCGGAGGATATTGCCCGGGCGCGGGAGATCAACCAGCGCATGCGGGAGCTCGATATCCACCACGATCCAGAAGAATTTACCCAGCTCAACAAAGAATTTCATAGCGTTCTCTTCTCCAAGTGCCCGAACGAGAGGTTGAAGGACTTGGTGGTGGACCAATGGAAGCAATTGGAATACCACCGCGTCTCGACCTTCCGCTACGTGCCGGAGAGAGCCCAAGAGTCAACGCGCGAGCACGAGCAATTGGTCAGCCTCATTGAGGCTGGCGCGGAACCCGCCTACATAGAAAAAGTGGCCAGGCAACACCGACTGGCCACCCTCAACACCTATCGCAAGAAAAACGATTAAGGAGTTCACAGCACTCATGGCTATCAACAACGATGCTGCTAAGCCCACCGACCTTCCAGAGAAGATTCTTCACTACATCAACGGTGAGTTTGTCCCGTCGATCGACGGCGATGAATTCGAGGTCTTGGATCCGGTAACCAATAAGACCTACATCAAGGCCGCCTCTGGCAAGCCGGAGGACATTGACAAGGCGGTCGCCGCCGCTAAGGACGCCTTCGAGAACGGCCCATGGTCCAAGGCGCTGCCGCGTGAGCGCGCCCGCGTCCTCAACAAGATCGCCGACATCGTCGAAAGCCGCGCAGACAAGCTCGCTGCTTGGGAATCCTTCGACTCCGGCTTGCCGATCACCCAGGCCAACGGTCAGGCCAAGCGCGCTGCGGAGAATTTCCGCTTCTTCGCTGACCTGATTGTCGCCCAGGCTGACGACGCCTACAAGGTACCGGGCCGCCAGATCAACTACGTCAACCGTAAGCCGATTGGCGTGGCGGGCCTGATTACCCCGTGGAACACCCCGTTCATGCTGGAGTCCTGGAAGCTGGCCCCGGCCATCGCCACCGGTAACTCCGTCGTCCTCAAGCCTGCTGAGTTCACTCCGCTGTCCGCACAGCTGTGGGCGGGCATCTTCGAGGAGGCTGGCCTGCCGAAGGGCGTCTTCAACCTGGTCAACGGCTTCGGCGAGGAAGGCTACGCCGGCGACCCGCTGGTTAAGCACCCGGACGTCCCGCTGATCTCCTTCACCGGTGAATCTCGCACCGGCCAGATCATTTTCGGCAACGCAGCCCCGCACCTCAAGGGCCTGTCGATGGAGCTGGGTGGCAAGTCCCCGGCCATCGTCTTCAGCGATGCCGACCTGGAGACCGCTATCGACGCCTGTATCTTCGGTGTCTTCTCCCTCAACGGTGAGCGTTGCACCGCTGGCTCCCGCATCCTGGTTCAGCGCGATATCTACGATGAGTTCGTGGAGCGCTACGCCGCCCAGGCTAAGCGCGTGAAGGTGGGTCTGCCCTCCGATCCGACCACCGAGGTCGGCGCCCTGGTCCACCCGGAGCACTACGAGAAGGTCACCTCCTACATCGAGATTGGCAAGCAGGAGGCCACCCTGGCCGCCGGCGGCGAGCGCCCGGAAGGCTTCGAGGAAGGCAACTTTGTCCAGCCGACCGTCTTCGTTGACGTCAAGCCGGACGCACGAATCTTCCAGGAAGAGATCTTCGGTCCCGTTGTTGCTATCACCCCGTTCGATACCGACGAAGAGGCACTCGAGCTGGCGAACAACACGAAGTATGGTCTTGCCGCCTATGTGTGGACCTCGGATCTGAAACGTGCCCACAACTTTGCCCAGAACGTTGAGGCCGGCATGGTGTGGCTCAACTCCAATAACGTCCGCGACCTGCGCACCCCCTTCGGCGGCGTGAAGGCTTCCGGCCTGGGCCACGAGGGCGGCTACCGCTCGATCGACTTCTACACCGACCAGCAGGCCGTCCACATCAACCTGGACAAGGTGCACAACCCGGTCTTTGGCAAGCAGGACCAGTAACGTCTGCATGCCCTCTCCACTCCCCCATTACTAATTCACACTAAGGAGCCATCATGGCTGACATTCAGGCCCCCGACATTCTGCGTTGCGCCTACATGGAGATCATCGTTACCGATCTCGCTGCATCCCGTAAGTTCTATGTTGACACCCTCGGTCTCGTCGTGACCGAGGAAAACGAGAACGAAATCTACCTGCGCACCTACGAGGAGTTCATCCACCACAACCTCGTGCTGCGTCAGGGCCCCGTCGCTGCCGTCGCTGCATTCTCCTTCCGCGTTCGTTCGCCGGAGGATCTGGACCTCGCCGAGGAGTTCTACAAGGCGCGTGGTTGCGAGGTTCGCCGTAACAAGGATGGCTTCGTCAAGGGCATCGGTGACTCCGTGCGTGTACAGGATCCGTTGGGATTCCCGTACGAGTTCTTTTACGAGGTTGAGCACCGTGAGCGTCTGGCCTGGGCATACGACGCCCACATCCCTGGTGCGCTCGTTCGCCTCGATCACTTCAACCAGATCACTCCGGACGTTCCTGCCGCAGTGAAGTACATGGAAGAGCTCGGATTCCGCACCACCGAGGACATTCGCGATGAGGAAGGAACCGTTTACGCTGCATGGATGCGCCGTAAGCCGACCGTGCACGACACCGCCATGACCGGTGGCGATGGCCCGCGCATGCACCACATCGCCTTCGCTACCCACGAGAAGCACAACATCATCGCGATTTGTGACAAGTTGGGTGCGCTGCGCGAATCCGACCGCATTGAGCGCGGCCCAGGCCGCCACGGTGTCTCCAACGCGTACTACCTGTACCTGCGTGACCCGGATGGCCACCGCGTGGAGATCTACACCCAGGACTACTACACCGGCGACCCTGATAACCCGGTCGTGACCTGGGATGTTCACGATAACCAGCGCCGTGACTGGTGGGGAACCCCGGTTGTTCCGTCCTGGTACCGTGACGGTTCCACCGTCCTTGACCTGGACGGCAACCCGGTGCCGCTGGTCGCTCGCGAGGACGAGTCCGAACTGGAGGCCACTATTGGTGCGGACGGCTTCTCCTACACCCGTAAGGAAGATTCGGACGAGATGCCGGAGTGGAAGCAGGGCGAGTACAAGCTGGGTAACCAGCTCTAAAACGGCCTAAGCACTCAGGTTGATTAACGTGGTCCCGCGGCGTCGATAATGCGCACATAACGCGGGGCCGCGTTGTCGTTTCACGTGAAACCGCAACGATTAACAACTAACAACATAGTAAGGAGCGAAATACATGCTGGATGAGAAACAGCACATCGCTATCGCAGATGAATTGGCGCAAGCCGAAAAGGACCGTTCAATGGTCCCGCTGCTGACCGCCCGTTTCCCGGAGATGAGCATCGAGGATTCCTACGCGGTGCAGCGCGAGTGGGTGCGCCGCGGCATCGAAGACGGGCGCCGTCTCGTCGGTCGTAAGATTGGCCTGACCTCCAAGGTTATGCAGGAGGCCACGGGAATTACCGAACCGGACTACGGCGCAATCTTTGAAGACCAGGTTTATGAGAACGGCTCCACTATCGAGCACGCGCAGTTCTCCAACGTCCGCATCGAGGTTGAGCTGGCCTTCGTGCTCAAGGAGGAGCTAAAGGGGCCGAATTGCAGCATTTTCGACGTGCTGCGCGCTACTGAGTATGTCGTCCCTGCTCTAGAGATCCTCTCCTCCCGCATTGAGATGGAGGGACGCACCATTGTCGACACCATTTCGGATAACGCAGCCCTCGGCGCCATGATCTACGGCGGCAACCCGGTGGATCCCGCAGACGTCGACCTGCGCTGGGTGTCTGCATTGCTCTACCGCAACGAATCCATCGAAGATACGGGTGTGGCCGCGGCTGTGCTCAACCACCCGGCAATGGGCGTGGCTTGGCTTGCCAACAAGCTTCATGCGCACGGCGATAGCCTTGCCGCCGGCGACATCATCCTGGCCGGTTCCTTCACCAAGCCCATGTGGGTTGAACCGGGCGATACCGTCCATGCAGACTATGGAAAGTTGGGGTCCATCACATGCCGATTCCAGTAAAGCTGCCGCCCACTTTCGCGGACGTCCTAGAAAAGGCCGAGCAGCCGCTCGTTGGCGCCTGGATCTGTTCCGGCTCGGAGGCTGCAGCGGAGATCATCGCCTCGGCTGGCTTTAGCTGGACGCTGATCGACGGCGAACACTCGCCCTATGGCCTCGAAACCATCCTCTCTCTGCTGCGGGCTACCGACGCCTACGGCGTGACGCGCGTGGTCCGCGTGCCAGTAAACAACACGGCACTCATCAAACAGTACCTTGACCTGGGTGTACAAAACTTGATGGTGCCCATGATTGATACCGTCGAGGAAGCCGAGGCTGCCGTAGCAGCCATGCACTACCCTCCCCGCGGCGTGCGCGGCGTGGGCTCGGCGCTGGCCCGCTCCTCACGCTGGAACGGCGTGGAGAACTACCTCGCCAATGCCTCAGATACGGTGAGCCTCACGGTGCAGATTGAGTCTGCGACCGCGGTAGAGAACGTGGAAGAAATCGTGGCTCTTGACGGGGTGGACAACATCTTCGTCGGTCCCTCTGATCTGGCGGCCTCCATGGGGCTGCTGGGTCAGCAGACCCATCCGGATGTGATCGAGGCGGTTAATCACACATTTGAAGCCGTGCGCGCTTCCGGAAAGAAGGTAGGCGTCAACGCTTTCAACCTTGAACAGGCCCAGAAATACATAGCTTCCGGCGCATCATTTGCCCTGGTTGGGGCGGATGTTCAACTTCTTTCGGGTGCGGCACGCCAACTGGCAGACAAATTCCATTTGGGAGGGTAAAAAAGAACCATGAGTGAAAACAACAAGGTCAATATTGACGAGCTGCTGGCCAAGGTTCCGACTGGCTTGCTGATTAACGGTGAGTGGGTAGACGCCTCCGATGGATCCACTTTCGACGTGGAAAACCCGGCAACCGGTGAAGTTATCGCCACCCTTGCCTCCGCTACTTCTGAGGATGCGAAGAAGGCTTTGGACGCCGCCTGCGCCGTGCAGGATGAGTGGGCACGCACGTCCACCCGCGAGCGCTCCAACCTGCTGCGCCGTGCTTTTGACCTGGTGCAGGAGCGCAAGGACGAGTTCGCTGCGCTGATGACCCTGGAGATGGGCAAGCCGCTGGCAGAGTCCTACGGTGAGGTTACTTACGGCGCTGAGTACCTGCGTTGGTTCAGCGAGGAGGCCGTTCGTGACTACGGCCGTACCCTGCCGGCGCCGGAGGGCACCCTGCGCATGGTGACCCGTCGTAAGCCGGTGGGCCCGTGCTTGCTTATCACTCCGTGGAACTTCCCGCTGGCCATGGCTACCCGTAAGATTGCACCGGCCATCGCCGCTGGTTGCACCATGGTGGTGAAGCCGGCCAAGCTGACGCCGCTGACCACCCAGTACTTCGCACAGACCATGATTGATGCTGGCGTTCCGGCTGGCGTGGTCAACGTGGTCTCCGGTAAGTCTGCGTCTGCTATCTCCGAGCCGATCATGGCGGATTCTCGTCTGCGCAAGGTTTCCTTCACCGGCTCCACCCCGGTGGGCAAGACTCTGCTCAAGGCAGCTGCGGACAACGTCCTGCGCACCTCGATGGAGCTGGGCGGCAACGCTCCGTTCATCGTCTTTGAGGACGCCGACATTGACCAGGCCGTCGAGGGCGCAATGGGCGCCAAGATGCGCAACATCGGTGAGGCCTGCACCGCCGCCAACCGCTTCATCGTTCACGAGTCCATCGCTGATGAGTTCGCGGAGAAGTTCGCCAAGCGCATCGGTGAGCTCAAGGTGGGCAACGGCCTCGACGAGGGCGTTACCTGTGGTCCGCTCGTGGAGCAGAAGGCGCTGGATAACATCACCGCGCTTGTCGACGATGCCGTGGCCAAGGGCGCCAAGGCTATCGTCGGTGGCAAGCCGGGTGAGGGCAAGGGTTACTTCTACTCCCCCACTGTTCTGACGAACGTTCCTCGTGATGCCCGCGTGGCACAGGAGGAGATCTTCGGCCCGATTGCTCCGATCCTGACCTTCTCCGATGAGAAGGAAGCAATTGAGATTGCTAACGACACCGAGTACGGATTGGCCTCCTACGTGTTTACCGAGGATTCGGACCGCATGTGGCGCATCGGTGACGGCCTCGAGTTCGGCCTCATGGGCTTCAACGCCGGCGTCATCTCCAACGCCGCTGCCCCATTCGGTGGCGTGAAGCAGTCCGGCATGGGCCGCGAGGGCGGCGCTGAGGGCCTGGACGAGTACACCTCGCTGCAGTACATCGCTATGCGCGACCCGTACGCGAATGCATAAATAGTGCATTAAATTCGCTGATAATGATGCTGGCACCTCCTTTGTGAGAGGTGCCAGCATTGTCTTTTATGCCAAACTTGCCGGTGCTATTCGCTGGCCGCTGCTCGGTACGCACTCGGTGACTTGTGGTACTCCGCCTTGAAGATGCGTGACAGGTGCGAGGGATCGTGCAGGCCATAGCGGGCGCTGATGTGGCTGATCGATTCCTCGGAGTGCCGCGGGTCCACGAGTTCTCTGCGGATGTGCTCTAGGCGCCTCGTTCGGATGTAGCTGCCTACGGAGAGGCCCTGTTCGGAGAACTTGGCGTGGAGGTGGCGTACCGATACGAAGAGTGCTTGGGCGATGGTGCTCGGGCCTAGGTCCGGGTCGCCCAAGTGCTTCTCGATGTAGGCGGTGGCCTGGTTGAACAGGAGTGTGCCTGCAGAGGGTTCGTCGGCGACGTCGGAGGCCAAGACTGACACCAGCATGGTCAGCGCCGAGCGGACTAGGGCCGTGGCATGCGGGCCCTTCAATAGGTCCAGGTTCTTGGCAAGCTGTTCAAAGAGGGGCACGGCCACCGCGCCGAGGCCGTGTGAGCGTGAGATCGGATTCGCGGTGAGGCGTTGGATCTGCGCGGGTGAGATGTCGAGGAAGCTCTGTGGGAAGTGAACAATGAGGGTGTTTTGTTCCTCCGGATAGCGCAGGGTGTAGGGCCGCTGGGTGACGTATAGCGCTAGGTCCCCCGGGCGAAGCTCGCAGGTTCGCCCGTCCTGGCTCATGGTTGAGGAGCCTGTGATCTGCAAACTGAGCTTGCAAAAAGGGACCTCGTCGGTGGAAACCTTGTATCGGTTCACGGTGTGCGGGGAGGTGTGCATGTCGAAGAGGGATATGTCCCCCACCTTCGTGGAGCGCAGCGTGGCGTGAAAGGAAGAGGGGTCTTCGGCGTCCACGTCGAGTTGTCCAAAAGAATCGGATGACGCGGTGCGCCACGACGCGATATCGAAATGTTCAACGGCGGAGGAAGACATAACTGGAATCATATCGTGAGAACTGGCACATTTTTGGACAAATTGTGTGCACTCAGAGTCAAGCCTGTAGATGTGGTGCAGGTAACATCCTAAACAAAAGTAACTTTTGGGCTTTGCTCGCGGGGCCCTCGACTTCCCTGAAGGAGATCTCATGACTCAGTTCGCCACGTACGCTGATCTGCTCAACGCCATCACGGACGAGAATGGACGTGACATCCTCAACCCCGCCACCGGTGAGGTCGTTGGCCGCGCCCCAGAAAACACCGTAGAGGACCTCAACGCTGCAGTTGAGACCGCACGCGCGGCACAAAAGGACTTTGCCAAGCTGAGCGACGAAGAGCGTTGCGAGCTGCTCACCAAGGCTGCGGCTGCGGTGGAGGCCAATGCCGAAGCGCTGGTGGAGCTGCTCTCCCGTGAGCAGGGCAAGCCGCTCAACGGCCCGAACGCCCGCTTCGAGGTCGGCGCCTGCTCTGCGTGGCTGAATGCTACCGCCTCCTTCGAGCACCCCAACTACACGGCCGTCGATGATGACATCACCGCCACCGTCAACTACCGCCCACTCGGCGTCGTTGGAGCTATTGGCCCGTGGAACTGGCCGATGATGATCACCATCTGGCAGATTGCGCCGGCGCTGCGTATGGGCAACGCGGTCGTCGTCAAGCCCTCCGAGTACACCCCGCTTTCCGTACTAGGCCTGCTCAAGGTCGTGAACTCCGTGCTGCCGGAGGGCATCCTGCAGGTCGTCAGCGGTGCCGGTGAGGTTGGTGCGGCGCTGACGACCCACGAGGGCGTCGACAAGATCATGTTCACCGGTTCCACCGCCACCGGCAAGAAGATCGTGGAGGCCAGCGCCGACAACCTCACCCGCCTCACGCTGGAGCTCGGCGGCAACGATGCCGGCATCGTGCTGGACGACGCCGACCCGAAGGAGATCGCCGGCGACCTCTTCTGGGGTGCGTTCATCAACACCGGCCAGACCTGTGCGGCGATGAAGCGCGTGTACGTGCCGGAGTCGCTGTACGACGCCGTCTGCGAAGCCCTCATCGAGGTGGCCAAGGCCTCCCCGATGGGCGTGGGCCTGGAGGAAGAGAACGTGCTCGGCCCGCTGCAGAACAAGCAGCAGTTCGACATCGTTGACAAGCTCGTCAACGCTGCCAAGGACTCGGGTGCCCGCGTGCTGCTGGGCGGCGACCCGGACTACGACGCGCCGGGCTACTTCTACCCCACCACCCTGGTGGCGGATATCGACCCGGATAACCCGCTGGTCGTCGAGGAGCAGTTCGGTCCGGCACTGCCGATTATCAAGTACACCGACCTCGACTGGGCCATCGAGCAGGCCAACAAGCTGGACGTGGGCTTGGGCTCCTCCGTGTGGTCCTCCAACCGCGAGCGCGCTCTGGAAGTTGCTGCTCAGCTGGAGGCTGGCACCACCTGGATCAACAGCCACGGTGCCGTGGATCCGCGTGTGCCTTTCGGCGGTATCAAGTCCTCCGGCTACGGCGTGGAGTTCGGCACCGAGGGCCTCAAGGGCCTGGCGTACCCGCAGATTATCAACGGCTAAAACCGCCGTGGCGCTGCTATTCTTAGCGCCATGAGCACCGCCAAAGTCCCGGAGATCGAGTACGCAGCCTTCGACGCCATGAAGGAGGTTGCGTCCTCGCTGAAAGCTGCCTACCTCACTAGGGCCGCTGAAGCAGGCAACGACGTTGAATCGCAATGGTGGATTCGCCAGAACTGGCTGGTAGAGGACATGGTTGGCGAGGTTGATGCAACTGACATCGAAGCCATCCGATCCGCTGCGGCTCTCTTTGCGCAGCGGCTTGAAGCCCTCTCCTCCGAGCACAAAGCGGCATAGCCTATGCTTTCTGCCGCTGACTTCCCCGTTGATCCGCAGGTTATGGAGCAACGGCTAAAGACTCTGCAAGCCAGCTATTTCGGCCGATCGAATGCTCATGGTCCGGCTGTTCCAGAGGTCATTTATGTGGCGGGGCAGCCAGCGTCAGGCAAATCAACGGCCATTGAATCGGTAAAGAACGGTCACGCGGTCCTTGATTCCGATGAGATTCGGAAGCTGCACCCCGCCCTCGACGAGATTGTGGAGCGCGATCCCTTACGCATGGACGTACTCACCAATGGGCCGGTGCCCTATTGGATGTCCTCGCTGATTGAGTATGGCCGTCAGCACGGGCACTCCCTCATCATTGAGAACACGCTGTCCAACCCGGAATTCATCGCGGGTGAGATAGCCAAGTTTCGGTCTGCGGGTTTCCGCGTGAAGGTCGTGGGCCTGGCGGTGGCGCAGGAGGTCTCCAGGCTGGGCGTGGTCCAGCGCTACCTGGAGGCGCAGCGTGTGAGCCGCTACCCGCGCTGGACCAATGAGGTTTCCCATACGTCGGGCTTTAAAGCCATCGTCCCAGGGCTTCAAGCGATTGCCCCGCTTGTCGACGACCTCGAGATCCGCACCCGCGACGGCCGTACCTTGAGCGGCATCGAGGATATTGAAGCCGAGCGCGCAACCTGGTTCGACTCCCCCGCTGTTCGGGCCGACTGGCTGGCCCGTTTCGACAGCTGTGACTTGAGTGGGCTTGAAGCTGAGAAGCTCACGCAAAACCTCGTGGCTGATGCAGAGCTTATCCGCAAGCTTTAAGGCTGTGCCCGTGGAACTGCGCGCCCGGTAGGCGGTGAGAGCTTCGTGTCAAAGCGGCTGCTGGCGAGCTGGCGGTCTGCGAGGTCTAGCAGGCTGAGGATGTCGTCTGCGTGGAGTTTAGATTCAACGTGTGATCGACCGCCGATTATCGGGCACGCTGGACTTCAGTTCATCTGTGGTCGAGCGGCCCAGGCGTTGACATTGCATTGCTGCTCGGTGTGGTCGCCCGCAGCCCGAGCGAGTGTCTCGCTCCGGCTGCGATCGCTGTGATGCCGGTCCATGACTGGACATCGCACTGGCCTCTGCTGTCGTCGCTGACGGCGACGACGGTGCCGTCTTCGTGTAAGCCGACGGTGTGTAGGTAGCCGGCAAAGACCCCGGACACGTGTGTCCACCGGGCGACGTCGGTCTGCCCTCGCTGATTGTTGCCAGTTGCGAGGGCTGTGCCGTCGCGTCGAACTGCGATTGTGTGCCAGTCGCCGCATCCGATCTCAGTTGACCATGATCTCGCTGTAGATTGTCCTACGTGGGGGGCATGTGGTGGAGTAAAGATTTTCGACCTGACATCTGGCCGCAAGACAGGAAGGAGCCCGGGACCGGGAGTACGATGCCTAATGATCCTCTCAACCTCGACAAGGCCGGCGAGTGGGCTGGCGTGTGGTGGCTGCCGGAAGCCCCTAGCGAGAAGGTCCCGGGTGTCCTACGGTACGACCCGGAAGATGGTCTCTCTCTGTCGCTGATCGGCACCTTCGAGGATCGGATCTTGACGACGGACTCGTCTGGATGGACTGCTGTTCACGAAGGAACCCGCACCTGGGAAGTCATGCACGGTGTGGCCGAGCTCAGGGAGATCACACTGCTTGGCTGTGTTCCTAGGAGCACCAGAAGGACCATGGGTGCGCGAGTGGCGAGCCCTGATAAGCAGACCGTGACCGCGACGGTCGCCATCATCGGCGCGCATGTCAGCGGTGACGCGGATCCGGCGTTCGCTAGGGCAGAAGTCTCAGTCGAGGATCTGAGTCTCTGGGCGGCGTCTTCTGTGTTCGAAGGATCCCTCGGGGCTCCCGACGGCAAGATCGATGGGACCGGGCGTATCTCGGTGAAGCCGGTCGAGGCGCAATCGGTCGTGGTCGACGACACTGAGTATCGCCTTCAGCACACGCACACGCTTCCATTCTTCGACCAGCGCAAGGGAGGAAGCGTCGGACGTATGCGGGACACGGTGTCCATCTGCGTCGTGCCAGCCGAACCATTCTCTCTGAGTGTTGCTCTGCAGGAGGCGAGCCTGGTGCAGGACCTGATCTCCCTGGCGACGCATCGCGCGGCCGGAGTGATCTGGCTCCGACTGGAAGTTGCCGGGACCGAGTCGCACTTCCCTGATGGCCGCCCGCTGCCGCGCCGACGTGCCGATGTGCTCTACTCACCGGCCGCGCTTGGAAAACACGACGCGAAAGTCGTCGATCACCACCGAATGTTCTTCACCTGCGGCTCGATCCCATTTGAGGAGGTCATGCCCCGATGGTGCGAGGCCCATGGCCGCCTGGAGGCAGCGACAAACATGATCTTGGGCTTGCGCTACGCACCGGCCCGTTTTGTTGAGAACAATCTTCTGACGGCAGTCGATGCTGCCGAGGTGTTGCACCGCAACCTCCGCATCGACGAGAAACCGTTCCCCAACGCGGAGTTCAGGGCGATGCGAGAGGCGATGCTGGCGCAGGTTCCCGATGAGCACCGAAACAGGTTCAAGGGGGCGATCCGCAACGACCCGACCCTCCGTGATCGGCTCCATGCCCTCGCCGCGCGACCCGATCAGGAAGCGATCGCACAGCTCTTACCGGATGTCGACCATTGGGCGAAGTGGACGACGCGCGCCCGCAATGACCTCGCGCACGAGGGCAGAACGCCCAACCATTCCATCGAGGAGCTGATCGCCGTCGTCGAGGTGACGACCGCGGTCGTAATCCTCAACGTCTTGCACGAGCTCGGGTTGCCGGCGGAGCGGCAGCGAGAGATCGTGCGGGAGCACCCGCAACTGAGGGCTACGTTCCGTACCGCTGCCGAATGGCTGGTTCCCTCACCAAACCCTTAGGTGCACTGCGATAGCCGCTACTTCGGAACCTCCGTGACGCTGCTGCCCGGTCGTTTAGTGCGAGACGCGTGTAAGCCTGCTCTATCGCTCGTTCGTTGAGTGCGTCATGGCGGGCGGGCGAGACGACCGGCTGTAAGTGGTGGCAGCGCGTCAGTGCCGCCTGGTGCGGCGGTGAGACGGGAGAATGTCGTCGGCCCTTAAGAACGCGGTGGAGTTCCGCTTCAATGTCAAAGCTCCATGTCGACGTGCTGCCGGGCCCGTTTCCCCCGGAAGCATGTCTGAGACCGTCATGACGCCTGAGACGCTTGCCCTACGCGGGATTCTCGTTGCGCGTCTTGACTAGTTCCAGGTGCTCATCGATCGGTACGGCGCGACCAACCCGAAGTTGTTCGGGTCCGTCGCGCGCGGCACCGCGTCTGCAGGATCGGACATCGACATCCTCGTCGGGATGGACCCTGCGGAGGGACGTCTCCTGATGCGTGCGTCTGGTCTGCTCGAGGAGAGTCGCGCTCTGTTCGGGCGCGATGGCATCGACGTGTTTCCTGCCCAGTTGCTCAGGCACCCGGTATCCGCTTCGACGCTCGCCGAGGCGGTGCCGCTGTGAGTCGCAGTCCGGCGAAGCCGTGAACCATCTTCCCGATGAGATCACCGGCGCGCACCCTGAGATCGTCTGGCCTCAGATTCGGGATTTCCGCAACATCCTGGTGCACCAGTATTTCGGCGTCGACATCGACGTGGTCCGCGATATCGTCGATACTCATCTGCCTCCTCTTGCCTAGGCGCTGCGGTGCCACATCTCTGCTAACTGACGGCGCGGCTCCAAAGGTTATTCGGCTACGGAACGTGGTCGAGTTTAAGTTCAATGTTAGCTAAGGGCCTTATTAAAAGCGTTTGGCAACACGCGCTCCTATTTACCTTCGTATCTCGCGAGACGCTGACGTGGATGGCCTCACCATCGACCGGCAGCGTCAGGACTGTGAAGCCATTGCAAAGCAGCGTGGCTTGGACGTTGGACATAGGACATAACTACGTCGATCAGTCCATTTCCGCGTCAAAGAAGAATGTGGCTCGCCCCGACTACGACGCCATGGTGGCATCCTTTGAACGCGGCGAAATCGACGCGATCATCTGCTGGGACCTCGAACTACCCGCCCCACGTCGGTGGGTAGTCCGATCAGTCGGACAAAACTACTCCCGCACCACAGCGTAATAAGGGGTGCACCTTAAAAACATCCGGAGGTGGGGGTAACTCCCCCTCGTTGCCCAGAGACAAAATACGCCAGTGGCGTCTGTACGACGAGCCGAAGGTAGGACAAATTCCAATCCAGAGAGGTCTTGCACTGTTGCGGTGCGGTTGTCTTCTTTCTCACCGTATTGGACCCTGCGAAATTAATTGGATACGATAGGCCCATGTTGATTTCAGGTTCCGTTTTCATGCGGCCGCTCACCAGCCGCTAAGGCGGTTTTCTCCCTCCCGCAGGTTAGAAACCGCTCCGGTCCTTTAGCCGGGCGGCTATTTGTCATGCCCGGCTCCGTTTCAACTCCAAGGAGCACACCTGATGTCTGCATACGGATACGGCCGTCACGAGCATGGCCAAAATTTTCTCACAGACCACAAGATCATCAACTCCATCGTCGATCTTGTGAAACAAACCTCCGGCCCCATCATTGAGATCGGGCCAGGAAGCGGTGCCCTCACTCACCCGATGGCCCACTTGGGGAGGGCGATAACGGCAGTTGAGGTAGACGCAAAACTAGCTGCCAAACTCACAAAAAAGACCGCCTCGGCGGCGGTCGAAGTGGTCCATGATGATTTCCTTAACTTCCGGTTACCCGCCACTCCCTGCGTCATTGTGGGAAACATTCCCTTTCACCTCACCACTGCCATTCTTCGAAAGTTGTTGCATGCGCCGGCATGGACTGACGCTGTACTCCTCATGCAGTGGGAAGTCGCTCGCCGCCGGGCCGGGGTAGGCGCAAGCACGATGATGACGGCTCAGTGGTCCCCATGGTTCACGTTTCACCTTGGTTCCCGAGTACCAAGGTCTGCTTTCCGGCCACAGCCAAA
>NZ_KV805168.1:0-302 GCF_001811545.1 Corynebacterium sp. HMSC074A09
TCAGCGCAGGGTAAGGATTCTTGGAAGATCTTCCTCTTACATGAGACGGCTGTGCATAAGAATCTGGGGACTGTTACGTGCAGCCTAGTGGGGAATCCAACGACAGGAAGATCAACGAGTCGACGAGTGATGTGGTCGCGTAACTTTCCTGACTGTCCGCAGTCCGGGCACACGCCGACAACGGCTACTGGCCTAGCCTCAATGATGGTCAACGCTCCGGCATCAGCGGCACCGGTGATGGCAAGCCCGATTTCCGCGGTACGGCAGATAGTGTCAGCAACGAGGTTTCCAGTAGGCTTCAC
>NZ_KV805168.1:402-10029 GCF_001811545.1 Corynebacterium sp. HMSC074A09
ACCCCGCTACGCACCCCAAAACCGGAAGAGCCTGTAAATTCATCTCGGACAATTTGAGTTAGGGGAACGACGACTTCCAAGTCAGCTCGGCTGGAAGTCCCGTTTCTAACTTCCTCAAGCAACTTCCGATTAATTCGTTGTACTTGCCTTTCTACCAAGCCATCGAACACGTCAATCCATTCAAAGAAATCATCCTGTTGCAAGAACCAATCTCCTTCAAAACCAGATTTTTGACTTTCGATCCACCTACAAGTCAAGAGTCGTGCCGAACTATTGACTACCTGTTCAAGCTTCGACTCCCTTAGTTAAGCCGTCCCTCGCTACATTTTAAAAATATGCCGACCTCAATCTTCGCGAGGTACTAGCTGTTCTTGCGCGGGGTCATAAACAACGTTGACAATGTCACCGGTCAAAATCATCTTGATCGCCTGGTTGATAACCGGCAGCGGAGCCACAAACCACTCGTGTGGGTTGTACATACGCCCGTCAATGCCTACCTGTGAAACATTCAATCGAACGCTGCCAAACACCCGATGTAGCAAACTCTCCAGTGAAGAGGGACGCAAATTATAGACGCGGTAATCCTCCTCGATATGAACTGGCGCCATCAAAAATGTCGGCTCTTTCTCCGCATTCGCGATCCGCTTCTTCACCGGATTGCGAGAGAACCCAATCTTGTACAGGTTCTCAATCGAAGAAATCTGCGGGTCTTCGCTGAGTGAGCGCAGCACGTACACATGTCCGCTCTCAACGTCGGCGTCCCCGATTTCTGAAGCATCAAATCCTGAACGTACAATCGAGCGTCCGTCCTGCAAATAGAAGCGAATAGACAACGACTGTCTATACATGGATCCTTCGGTACCGTTTTCAAAAATGACGCGGAGACGCTGCTTCTTCTTTGTTGTGCTTCCGCTGGCCACGATTTCGTCCTCACCAACTTCTGCAACGAAGAGCATCACGCCAGCCAGAATGAAGAATTGGCCTTCCTTGATCGTGTCCTCGCCAGCGAAGTACCTAATGACGAATTCACCAGATGCCAGATCCGCATGCATCTGCTTGAAGAGCGGCTCAAACTCTTCGAAGTTCTTTGCCTTAACACGACGAGAAACTTCTTTAGCACTCCGGCGCTCAGCGATTACAGGCAGCGATGAAGTATCAAAAATATCGCTTTCATCGTCAAGAAGATCAAGGTCATCATTCGCCAAAAGATCCTCGTAAGAATCAATCTCTGGCTTCGCGAGTAGCTCAAACTCATCGAGGTGAGCAACCGCAGCAGCTCGTTCCGGAGCCGCACGAAAACCATCGAGTCGTGCTCCCAGCTTGCGCTCTGCAATATCCAGAGTCTCTGAGGACGGCACACGTTGGTGTTCGCGATAGAACTCCACAATCTCTAAAAAGCTGCGTTCCAGCCTATCGCTCGAAGTAACCGGCTTTGGCTTCGCTGGCGCATCAAGCAAACCGCCGGTATCACTAGCGAGAAGCTCCGCAAAAGCTGCTGCGTCGAAGTCATCATTCATCTCCGGCTAGCTCCTTTCTCTTTTGCTCGCGCTTCAGCTGCTGTAGCACCATCAATGCGTCACCATAAAGCCTTTCCGTAGCGTCCTTGGAACGACGGTCCGGCCTACGTCCATTAACCTTCGCCCAATCTTGAATCGTGGGGAAGAGCTTCATCGCTTCATTCGGCGTCAGTGCAATACGTGTCAGGTCAATGCTGTCGGAAATCAGTTTAAGCACCGACGGCGTAACCGACTTCGAGAGCACTTCAAATGCCCGCTGGAAGGGGTTAATCGAGTCAATCAGATTAATGCTCAGCTCATCAATATTCACGAAACGATTAGCGAGCTCGATGAACCGCTTGTCGCCGACTTCGCGAACGCGGCCAGTCTTCACAACAGAATCGACGACAATCCGCTGTCGAACTTCCTCTACCTCGGTATCGTTCAGATCCGGGTATTTCTCTCGGATGATTTTCGGGATAAGGATTTTGTTCGCTGTCTCTGGTTCTGACCCGCCGATCGCTGCGCGTGCAAACGTATCGTCCTGAAGAATCGTAGCTTTCAGATCATTGAGATCCGCCTCGACGATCTGCTTCACTCTCTCAGTGGATGGTTCTTGGAAGCCAAACACCTTAATCTTACCCGCAGTAGATTTGTCGTCTCGGTCCTTCTTCTTCTTGAAATCAAAGTTGGGTGCCAGTACCTGTTCCATAAGCAACGAGGCAGTAATTGCCTTCAGAATATTGTTCACCGAAACAGTGACTTCGTCCTGACCTGCGTCGGGCTCAGCGATAAGGTTCGTAAACTGAGCGTGGGCTTTCCCTTCCACATCACGGGTCACGCGCCCAATGATCTGGATTATTTCCGTCAACGATGCTCGGTAGCCAACAGTCAAGGCGTGCTCCGCGTAAGGCCAGTCAAAGCCTTCCTTCGCCATGCCAAGGGCAATGATGATGTCTACTCCATCGCGCTGCTTTGCCGCCACGTCAGTCAGATACAACAGCGTCTCGGCACGACGTTTCGGGTTGGAATCATCAACCAAATCGGCGACGCGCAGGATCTCACCGGTATCGCGACGGCAAACGTTGATAATGCCTGATTCCGCATCGACTGACTCAACATCTCCAATGATGTCGATGACGGTGTTGACTTCTTCAATCTTGTCCTTGGTGGACTCACCCGAATTCACGTTAGGGATGTGAAGAATCGTCTTCCGATCAAGATCAAGGACTTCATCCAACGCATCGGTATAGCGGCCCTGGTAGAAATGGTGTCCAATGCCAAGCGACTTCAGATACGTATAGCCGTTGAGCTGGTCATAATACGTAAACGTCACCGGAGTGAATTTAGCTTCGTCCTCAGGAGCAAGCACCGGCATGGTATCGCCACGGAAGTAGGAACCCGTCATCGCCACAATATGGGCATCCGAGCCTCTCATCACGTCATGTAAAAGCGCAGCCAATCGGTTTGATTCCGTATCCGCAGAGACATGGTGAAACTCATCGATTGCGAGAACTGCCCCGTTGAAGTCTTCCGGAGCCAATTTCTCAAACGCAAAGCGCAGCGTCGCATGCGTACACACCAGAATCGGATCAGGTCCATGCAAGAACTTGATAAATGCATCGACCTTGCTCGCCGAGGCTCCAGGTGTGCAGAGATTATTGGAATCCTTGACTTCCCAATCCGCGAAGAACCCGTTCGCCATCAGCTGTGTACTAGCGAACGACGCGCCAATAGAGCGCTCTGGCACGGCAACGATTACCTTCTTACGTCCCTGATTGAACAGTTTGTCCAAAGACACAAACATCAACGCGCGCGACTTTCCCGATGCCGGCGGCGCCTTAATCAGCAAATACTGAGCTGCGCGCTCTTCAAAGACACGACGCTGCATCTCGCGCATGCCCATTCCATCAGTGTTAACTGACGTACCCGACTGCGCATATTCAACGGTGACAACGTTTTCTACCGCCTGACTAAAGCTCTTCGCGCTCATTTCTTCCGCTTACCTTTCGCTCCCGCAGCTTCTTCCGCTTCAATTGCCTCTTTATACATAGCAAAGAGCACGGACAGTCGAGCCTCATCGCTCTCGAACGGGCGAGCGGAAAAAAGCTTATCGACAGCAGCGTCTACCTCAGCATGCGCTTGCCGCAAATTATCCGGCATTTTATCCGGGTCATAAAGTTCGGCAAGCGTGAATTCACTGTGATACTCACGAACATCAAGCACTCGAAGTGCGCGCTGCGAAAGCTCATTCTTCGCTTGGGCCGATAACTCTGGAACAGGAAAGTTGTTGTACACGATCGTATTGGAATATCGGTAGTCAGTCTTCATCTTGCCGCCAACGGCCCGGACCCAGACCATGTGCATCTTCGATGTGAGGAGCGCAAACAACCAGGGCTCTGCATCGTAAACGGCAAATGCCGCGTCTGAAACCACCGTATCTGGCCCAAGATATCCGATTGGGATGTATTCGCGACGTTCTGAAGAGACCCTAGGCACGATAATCGAATCAGTGGGCTTATAAGCACGGTGTCAAAATCGATGCGGCAGGTCAGCAAATTCGTTAGCAACCTTAGAAGTACTTCGCTTTCGTTCCGCTGCTACTTGCTCGAGGCGTTTCTGGATGAACTTAACGCTTCGCGCTTCAGCTACATCACTATCATCTATCCAAAGACAAAATCTATCGTTCCCGTTGATAAACTCTGATGACCCCAAGTATTTCTTCACAAATTTCTTGGCATTAACGTTCTCAGTTAACAGTTGTTCTGAATCAAAAACGGACAATTGAAGATGCTTACCGTCGCGCGGCACAGAACCAAACGCCATTTGCGGGAGCTGAGAAGAAAGCGGCGATGTGCGTCGGTATACAAACACATTCTCTGCATCGGCCAAATAACCATTAATCGAGGACACCTCAATTCGAGCGTTACCGCTAAATAGATATTTCTTCTTTTCTGAAACAGCCCTCATTCCAATGACAACAACAGTCACACCCGCGTTATGTTTTGCATTATTTTCCCACTTAAACGAAGTATATGCATAGCTAATTTCAACGCCTTTATCAAATATCATCGGGAACATCAATCCGACGTGTTCACCTTGAACAACGGAATTTGTGGCTACGAAAGACAGCTCTGCAAGAGTACCAGCAATGTAACCTGCCCCTTTGATAAACCAAAGCGAAATGTAGTCAAGGTTTTTTGAAAAAGGTCGATCACCAAAGACATACGGGAAATCCGACTTTTGTTCTGTACTTACCTTCCGAGAACCTCCGTAGGGCGGGTTTCCAATAAGATAGAGTTCCTCGTTTCCGCCATTTGGGCAAACTTGTTTCCAATCAAGACGTGTTGCGTTTCCAGCCTGAATGCGCCCCGTCTCCCTCAGAGGAATGAGCGGAATTTCGGTACCAAATTTATCTTTAAACTCCGTATTCATTTGATGTTTAGCAATCCACATTGACAAGACTGCGATCTCGACAGCGAAATCATCGATTTCAATACCGTAAAAGTTCTCAATGCTGATGCGCGAGTCGGACCAAAGCACGCTGTGCCTTTGATCTAGTAAAGCCAGTCGCTCGAGGATTGAGTGCTCCAGCCGGCGTAGTTCTTTATATGCGATAACAAGGAAATTTCCTGAGCCACAGGCCGGATCGCACAACTGGTCACGTTGGATACAAGACCCCAGTGCGGAGCGGTGCCATCGGATAGCGTCATTACCGGCTATGACCTGGGAATTCGTCCCAGTGCTGCCGTTTGGAGGTTAGCTTGCTGAATCGCTAAGTGTTCGGCACGCCGCTACCCCGGCTGGCGTCCGTAGAGGGGTGAACCAGTCGGGATTTCGCGCGCAGTAATTGTTACTCCTGGTTGATGTCGTCCTCTGCGTCGTCTTGAGGTTGTGTACTCTTTTCAGCCTCGTGGCGGAGTTCCCAGTAAACAAGGTCGGAGATCTCTTTGATGATCTGGCCCTTGCGATGAGCGCTGTCGAAGAACTTTTCCATGATGTTTTGCTGTGAGTCCTGGTGATCGAGCACCGCGTTCGTGACGGCAGTTTCGATCGTCTGCGACTCGCGAAACTGCTCCTTGGTGTTCGCGTTGACCTGATCCTTAATCTCTTCATTTTGAACGAGAATCGTGACGACGCCCTGTACCCAGGACTCCACTGAACCAGGATCAAAATCCTCGTCCTCAAAAAGGGCATTGATATTGTTCAGGATTTCTTCCCAGGCAACCAGGTGCGGGTCGCGCGAACGTCCACCACCGACACCCATCGGTTTGAGCTTCTCGCCGTCACCTCCGAGTGCAATAGCTCCTTCGCTCTTACGCGTCTGCTTGATGTGGGTGAGCTCGATGTTGTTAAAATCCAGCTCTTCTGGAGTCTTGCGACCCGTAAGTCGCGGTTGCAGTAGCCGGAGGAACAGGGCGAGCTTCTCGAGGTCGGTGTCCTGATAGTCGACGATTTGGGACAGGAAATCGTAGAGACGCACGAATGAGCCGACGTCCTTGCGAAAGAGGTCAAGCTCGTCGATCTCGGCCTTTGCGTTGTCGGCCAAGGCAGCCACGTAGCGGTCATTGAACCGGTCAGCGGCTTGCTTCAGCGATGCAGTGTGCTTACCGTGCTTCTTCTCGATGATGAATGCCTGCGCGAAGGCATCCACGTCATCCTTCGTATAGATCCCGGCAACTTCAAGCTTCCGCGCAAGGTCATGCACGAGATCTGGATCGGTAGTTTCAATGATTTCGGCAGTGCGGTAGTACGGCAGGAATGCATCGAGGATCGTGTCCGTGTCGTTGACGAAGTCAAGAATGTACGTAGTGTCTTTACCCTTGGACGGCAGGGTACGGTTCAGACGGGAAAGCGTCTGGACAGCTTCGATCCCGTCAAGGCGTTTGTCCACGTACATCGCGCAAAGCAACGGCTGATCAAAGCCCGTCTGGTACTTGTTGGCAACAATCAAAACCTGGAACTGATCACCCGCGAACGCCTGTGGAATCCCTCGACCACGCAGGCCAGGGTTCATGTTCGTTTCTGTATACGGCTCCTGCACGCCAGGCACAACATCATCAATCTGCTCAGCGGTCAAGCTTCCAGAGAACGCCACCAGGGTTCCCAACGGATAGTTGTTTTTCTCAACGTAGGCGTCGATTGCCATCTTGTACTTCAGCGCAGCGGCTCGGCTCGAGGTCACCACCATCGCCTTAGCGTGCCCATCGAGGAGCTCAGCAACATTCTCGCGGAAATGCTCGACGATGATCTGAACCTTCTGAGCAATGTTTGTCGGATGCAGACTCACCCACCGCATCAGGCCCTTTTTCGCGGTGCCCTCATCGACGAGCTCGTCAGTTCCAACCGCCCCACCGGCTTTCTGGGCGAGCTGGAAAGCCGTGTTGTACGTTGTGTAGTTGCGCAGCACATCAAGGATAAAGCCCTCCTCGATGGCCTGCTGCATCGTGTACACGTGGAAAGGCTGTGGCAAACCATCCGCACCAGGACGACCGAACATCTCCAGCGTCTTGCCCTTCGGCGTAGCAGTAAACGCATAGAACGAGATGTTCTTGGCTGTCGCCCGCGCTGCCATCTCAGCGGCAAGCACGTCCTCGACGCTTACTTCGCCACCGTCCTCGAGGGCTTCGACCTCTGCTTGTGAAAGGACCTGTCGCAGCTTCTGAGCACTTGTGCCGGTCTGAGATGAGTGCGCCTCGTCCGCGATTACCGCAAACTTGCGATCCGCGAGCCCACCTTGCTGCGCAAGCGCCTCAAGCACGAACGGGAAAGTCTGCAACGTGACGATGATGATGAGCTTGCCGCTACTCAGTTCCTTGGCTAACAGGTCCGATTTTGAGGTCGCTGACGCTTTACGAACCTCGTCAGCGTTAATCGTTCCGACTACACCCTTCGTGCCCTCAATTGCCTTGATTGCCTTCTGAAGCTGGTCATCGAGCACGGTACGATCAGTCACGACGATCACCGAATCAAAGGTCTTCGAATTATCGGCGTTGTGGAGGTTCGCGAGCCCGTGAGCAAGCCACGCGATCGAGTTCGTTTTTCCTGATCCTGCAGAGTGCTGGATCAGGTACTTACTACCCGGCCCCTCAGCGCTCGTGGTCTCGAGCAAGCTAGTGACGGCCTCCCACTGGTGGAAGCGCGGGAAGATGATCTGCCTACTACGCGAGCGAACACCAGTGATTGGATCGACCTTCTCAGTGATCTGCAGGTTCACAAATCGTTCCAGAATCTGCAGCCAGTTATCACGCTGCAGCACCCGCTCCCACAGGTACGAAGTGGCAGCGCCATTCGGGTTGACCGGATTACCGGCACCGCCGTCATTGCCGAGGTTAAACGGCAAGAACACCGTGTTCGCACCATCTAGCTTCGTGGTCATCCGGATCTCGTCAGTAGAGACCGCAAAATGCACCAGAGCACGGGAGCCGAACTTCAGCAACGGTTCACCTTGAGGTTGACGGTCTCGACGGTATTGATGCACCGCGTCATCAATCGACTGTGTGTTGTCGGTCTTGAGCTCGGCGGTCGCCACCGGTAGACCGTTGACGAAGAACACCAGGTCGATCGAATCCTGCGGGCGCTTTGCCGAGTGATGTACCTGCCGTACCACCCGGAGTCGGTTTGCCTGGTAGTGCTGCTCAGCTTCGGGGTTCATCGAGGTCGCAGGCTTGAACGCACACATGAAGAACTTCGCTGGGGTCTTCCTGAACCCGCCACGCAGCACGGCCAGCAGACCGCCGCCATGCTCAAGCGGCTGGTCGAGCTCCTTGACGAGCCGATCCACCAACAACCGCTTTGCAAGAGCAGTCTCCACCGGCGAGCCGTTATCCGGCATGACCCGCGCCCACTGCTCAGGCTGCGTCACCTGAAGCCAAGCAATCACGTCCTCCGGAATCAGCGCATGCTCCTGGTCATAGCCGGTGAAATCCTCTTCGTACAGCCAGCCATGCGAGCCGAGGTACTCGCAAATCTCGGTCTCGAAACTCTTCTCGTGCTGAACACCCATTACGTCCTCCTTACACCTCAATCTGGCCAGTCACCGCAGCAGTGATCAACGCCGAACGACGCTCCTGCAAGAGCCCCAAAGCACGCTCAATTGTTGCCCTAGCGTCGGCAAGCGCTTTAGCGCTCTCATCTAGCTCAGACACAATCCTTTGCTGCACTTTCCCTTGAGGCAGAGAAAGGGGAATCCGACCAAAAGTCTGCCAATTCCTGAAGTCAACAGCACGTTGACGAACGCTTGGTGCTTGGGTAGCCAAGAACCCGCTATTACCCAGATATCGGAGCAAGTAAGCAATAAAACGAAGATTGTCATCATCATTACGGAGCCGACAGACGTGATAAACGGGTGTCGACTGGCCGTTGCTATCAGAGATACCGACGGCACCCGCGAAGCCGTCCAGGCCGTGGAACACCAGGTCGCCCGCAACTACTCCTTGATACCCAGCTTCTGTCTCTGAGAAAGTGAACCCTTCTTCCCGACGGTTTGAGCGCAGTGTTACCTCGCCATCACGAAAAGCAGTGACGACGCCAGCCCCTTCAACCACCGGTCGATATTGCTTGACAAGTAACCGCTTCAACGGAAGCGTTTTCAAGGGTGTGAACCCCGTGAACGCCTCATGCCAGCGTGCCTCGTTACGAAGATCGAGCAGTTTGAGAAGCTCACGCTGTTTAGTGATGAGGTTGTCAATCTTCGCCGTCTCCACATCGAGATACTGGACGATCCGCTCCTGCTGTTCAATTGAACGTAGTGGGAACGGCAATTCCTTCAGGCTTTCCCATCCGAGAGATGCTCGGACCCCGTCTTCACCCAGGTTATTGAAGACCTGTCGAAAGTAGAGATCCATGAAGTACCAGTATGCGTAGCGTGGCAAGACCTCCTTGGACGGCTGAACCACGATATATGCAGGACTTACGAGGCCTTCGTCTTCTGACAAACCGACTCGGCTTGTTGAGACGTTCTGCAGGTCAATCAGCTTGAATACGAGATGGCCAGGCTTCAACAACTGATACGAGTCAAAAGATTCTGGCTGGAGGCCGTCGGTCGCTTCTCGTGATCTCGGCAGCACACCGTTCATTGTTAGAGAAAGGCGTTGATATGAATCTGCCTTACCTGCACCTGGAATCTGCC
>NZ_KV805169.1:0-12760 GCF_001811545.1 Corynebacterium sp. HMSC074A09
GAAGTCTTCCGATGGTGCATGCGCTACAACACCCGTAGACGACACTCCTGGTGCAATCTTCTAGCCCCCGATGACTACGAAGCACTCACATCAGCTACACTGACCCAAGCAGCATAGCTAACCCCCGACGTGTCTACTTTCCGGGGGTCAGGCCCCCCCATGCAATCCAGCCAACTCCGCAGCATCAGCCCTTGATGCACCACGCGCGCGTAAATCATCCACACTGCCCACCGCAAGCCCCACAAGATCCAACCCCGAACTGCGATAGGAGAAATAAGTCTCCAAATCCCCCATGCGACAAAGACTAAAACACCACCACCCACCCCGCAACCGGAGCGCTGTTAACACCTTGGGTACAAAGTTATCCACAGGGTGGGGATAACTCTGTGGAAAACGAATTCCACAGCCTTTCTCCACACCCTGTGGATAAGTGTTTTCACGCTTCCCACAGCCCGCACAAAAACTTCGAATTCAACCGATTAAGCTGCTGATCTGCGGTTATCTTGGCGCACACGTTCGGTAAATTACAAAAATGTAGTTATCCACAATGTGGATAACTTGTGTGGAATTCTTTCGCACAAAGGTTTTGGTGGATAACACGCCCGAGTTATCCCCAAAGCCCAGCTCGCAGCGCCGCTAACACGGCTACCACGACAGCAATAAGCCATATCCCCAGCCACCGCAGCCACGTGCGTTTGCGAAAGAGGAATGGTGCCAACAGCAGTCCTGTGAGCAAACCGCCCAAGTGCCCCCACACGGAGACGTTCTCCGCCACGAAGCTGTAGATAACGTTGGCCACCACGAGGACGATGGGTGCGCGCAGGTCTAGACCGCGGCTGCGGTACACACCAATGAGTAGACCCATGAGCGCAAAGAGAGCACCGGAGGCACCCACCGTGGGCGTGTCAAAATCCATCCACAGCACCGCGGCCGAGGAGCCCACCACCGAGATAAGGTAGGCCGCCGCATAGAGCGCACTACCCAAAGCGCGTTCT
Organism: Corynebacterium sp. HMSC074A09; assembly: GCF_001811545.1. Taxonomy (NCBI): domain Bacteria; kingdom Bacillati; phylum Actinomycetota; class Actinomycetes; order Mycobacteriales; family Corynebacteriaceae; genus Corynebacterium; species Corynebacterium sp. HMSC074A09. Next base: position 996 of record NZ_KV805169.1, read on the forward strand.
ACTTCCCTGCCCACAAAGAGCAGCATCACCATGTTGACCAACAAGTGCCCGGCATCAAGATGCATGAATCCGGCTGTGAGCACCATGGCGGGATGCGCAGCCACATCCGGTCCCCACAACGTCCAGTCCTGAGCCAAGGAACTTTCGTAATACGGAGTGGCCAGGGTCTTGCCTTGGACGGCCGTAGCCAACCATGCCCCAATGCACAGCACCATGAACACAACGGTGACCGGTGCCGAACGGAGATAATTCTTCACGCAGACTCCTAAAACAACGAGCCCGCCACCACATCACGTGGCAGCGGGCTCGGATGAAAAGTTAAGAACGCTTAGGCGATCTCGATGGACTCGATGACGACGTCCTCAGCCGGACGGTCCATGCGGTCGGTGGAGACCTTAGCAATCTTGGACACGACCTCCTGGGAAGCCGGGTCGGTGACCTCACCGAAGATGGTGTGGTGGTTGTTCAGGTGCGGGGTCGGCGCCACGGTGATGAAGAACTGGGAGCCGTTGGTGCCCGGGCCGGCATTCGCCATGGCCAGCAGGAACGGGCGGTCAAACTGCAGCTCCGGGTGGAACTCATCCTGGAACTGGTAGCCGGGGCCGCCACGGCCGGTACCGGTGGGGTCACCGCCCTGGATCATGAACTGGTCGATGACGCGGTGGAAAATAGCGCCATCGTAGAACGGGCCGGACTGCTCGCCCTTGGCGTTCTGGGTGGTGTAGTCCTTCTCGCCCTTGGCCAGGCCGATGAAGTTCTCAACGGTTACCGGTGCGTGGTTACCGAACAGGTCGATAACAATGTCACCGTAGTTGGTGTGCATCGTTGCAGTTGCGGTCTTCTGAGTCATGCCAGCCATTGTATGGAAATTTCGCCCACCGCGTCGTTCCGGCACAACGCTGTGAGCGATCTGCGTAGGGTTACAAGCATGATCCGCGCCGTTCTCTTCGATCTCGATGACACCCTCATGGACCACACCGCCGCGATGCATGCGGCCGTCGAGGAGTGGCTGCCGGGCGGTCATCACGAGCGCTTCGCGGAGATCGAAAAGAAATGGTTCGCCGCCTACGAGCGCGGCGAGGTCACCCACCAGGGCCAGCGCGTGGAGCGCTGCCGCGAGTTCTTGGGCCGCCCAGAAATGACGGAGCAGGAGGCGCTGGCGGAATATGCCAAGTACCTAGCCGCCTACGAGAAGCATTGGTGCGCGGTGGAGGGCGCGCGGGAAGCACTCGAGTATGTCCTGGATTTAGGGCTCAAGGTCGGTGTGCTCACGAATGGGGCGCGAGACATGCAAATGGGCAAACTGCGGGCAGGCGGGCTCGACCTGCCAGGCGTTGAGCTCTTCCCCACCGTGGAGATGGGCCATCCGAAGCCGCACCGAGAGGCCTACCTTGAGGCTTGTCGGCGACTGGAAGTGGAGCCTGGCTCCACGCTGATGATCGGTGATTCGGTGGCCAATGATGTCGAGGGCGCCCGGGCCGCGGGGCTCAAAGCGCTGCACTTCGATAGGGCCGGAAACGGAGACATCGCCGCGCTCAGTGAGCTGACGGCGATGGGCTACTTTTAAAAGGTTTAAATCCAAAGATTTAAACCTCTAGAGGCTAGAGCGGACCTCGTCGCGGGCGAGGACCATATTGCGCAGGGAGGCCTCGGTCTCCTCGTAGCCGCGGGTCTTCAGGCCGCAGTCCGGGTTGACCCACAAGCGCTCCACAGGCACGTTCTTCAGAGCGGCGCGGATGAGCTCGGCCATCTCCGCCACGGACGGGATGCGCGGGGAGTGGATGTCGTAGATGCCCGGGCCGATCTCGGAGTGGAACTTCTCATCGATGTCCTCGAGCAGCTCCATGCGGGAGCGGGCCGCCTCGATGGAGGTGACGTCGGCGTCGAGGCCGGCGACGGCGTCGATGATCTGGCCGAACTCCGAGTAACACAGGTGCGTGTGGATCTGAGTGGTCGGCTTGGCCTCGAGTGCTACGAGGCGGAAGGAGCGCACCGCCCAGTCGAGGTAGGCCTTGCGGTCCTTCTCGCGCAGCGGCAGCAGCTCACGCAGGGCGGGCTCATCGATCTGGATGATGTCGATGCCGGCCTCTTCGAGGTCGCGGACTTCGTCGGCCAGCGCCACGCCGAGCTGGTCGGCGGAGACGGACTGGTGAACGTCATCGCGCACGAAGGACCAGGCCAGGATGGTCACCGGGCCGGTGAGCATGCCCTTGACGTGCTTTTCGGACAGGGACTGCGCGAACTTCGCCCACTCGGTGGTCATGGCCTTCGGGCGGGAGATGTCGCCGACGACGATTGGCGGACGGGTGCACCGGGAGCCGTAGGACTGGACCCAGCCGTTCTCGGTGACGACGAAGCCGTCGAGAAGCTCGGCGAAGTACTGCACCATATCGTTGCGTTCCGGCTCGCCGTGGACCAGGACGTCCAGGCCCAGGCGCTCCTGCAGCTCGATGACGGACTTCACCTCGTTGCGCAGTGCCTCGGTGTAGTCGGCGTCGGAGAGCTCGCCCTTGCGGTGTGCGGCGCGGGCGGCGCGAATTTCAGCAGTCTGCGGGAAGGAGCCGATGGTGGTGGTCGGCAGCTGCGGCAGGCCGAGGGCCTCCTGTGCCTTGTTGCGCTCGGCGAACTCCGGCTGGCGCTGAACCTGGCCCTCCGGCAGCTGCGCGGTGCGGTCCTGCACTGCCTGGTCGTGGGTGCGGGAGGACTCGGCGCGGGTGCGCACGGCGCGGTCGGCCTGCGCATAGGCCTCCGGGGTGTCCAGCGGGCCGGCGGCGAGTGCGACGACCTCGCGGATCTTCTCATCAGCGAAGGCGAACCAGGTGGCGACGTCCACCGGAAGGGAGGTCTCCGCCTCCACGGTGTGCGGCACGTGCTGGAGGGACACGGAGGTGGTTACGGAAACGCCTTCGCCGAGGCTCTCGAGCTTCTCGCGCAGGTCGCGCAGGTTGGCGGCCCAGACGTTGCGACCGTCGACCAGGCCGGCGGCGAGGTGGGTGGCCTCGGCGAGCTTGGCCACGCGCTCGAGGTAGGAATTATCTAGGGCCAGGGTGCCGACGGACAGATCCACCTGGACCGCTTCCGGCTGCAGCTCGGCGATGACATCGAGGCCAGCGTTGAGGGAACCATAGGGCGTGGTCAGGTAAACCTGCGGGCGCTTCTCCGCGCTCAGGATGCGGCCGTAGGCACTCTTGAGTGCGGCGGCGAGGGTGGAGTCGTCAGCGGCGACGAGGTCGGCGACCAGGGCGGGCTCGGCGAGCTGAATCCATTCGACGCCGGCGTCGTGAAGCTCAGCCAAGACGGTGAGGTAGGACTCGACTGCCTGATCGAGGTGGTCCAGGGGCTGCTTGGTGGCACCCTCGGCCTGCTTGGACAGCGCCAGCAGGGTCACCGGGCCGACGAGGACTGGGCGCACGGTGTGACCGGCGGCGCGGGCCTCCTCGACGATCTTCAGCACGCGCTGCGGGCGGGCGCTAAAAGCCTGGTCATCGGTGATCTCAGGAACGATGTAGTGGTAGTTGGTGTCGAACCACTTGGTCATCTCCAGCGGCGCGGTGTCCTTGTTACCGCGGGCCAGGGTGAACTCATCATCGAGGCTCTCGCCCTGGGCAGCGCCCACGGTCAGTGCGGTTTCGAGGACGTGATCGTAGTAGGCGACGTCGGCCGGGATGGCGTAATCCTCAGTGAGACCCAGCTCCTTGAGGCGAGCGTAAGTATCGAGGCGCAGGGAGTGCGCGGCGGATTCGAAGGTCTCGGCGTCGATTTTGCCGGACCAGTAGGACTCCAGCGCGCGCTTGAGCTCGCGGTGGGCACCGACTCGTGGGTAGCCCTCAATCGTGGCCTTGGGGAAGGATGCGGTCATGGGATGGCTCCAATTCGATGTAGCAGGTCAGTCGTAATGTCTGGATTGTTGTGCGTGTAGATGTGCAGCCCGTCGGCGCCGGCGTTCATCACCGACTTCGCCAACGAGGCCGTAATCTGCATGCCGATTTCTTTCTCTTCCTCGGGGGAGGTCGCTGCCGCGAGCTGGTCAAGGACCTTGGTCGGCCCGTCCAACCCGGACAGCTGGCACATTCGCTCCACCCGAGCACGGCTAGTCATAGGCATGATCCCGGGGATCAGCGGAATGCGCACACCCGCCAGCCGGGCGCGCTGGGCGAAGCGGACGTAGTCCTCCGCGTCGAAGAAAAGCTGGGTGATGGCGAAGTCTGCGCCGAGGCGCTGCTTGGCCAAAAGGACGTCGATATCCTCGTCCGGCGTCGCGGACTCGGCGTGGCCGTTGGGATAGCAGGCCACGCCCACCGCCAAGCGCCCGGCCGCCAAGCGCGCCACACGGTCGGATTCCCAGCGGCGGATGAGCCGGACCAGGGAATCAGCGTGCGGCAGATGACCTTCGGGCATGCCGCCCTCCGGCAGGTCGCCGCGAAGGGCGAGGAGGCCGCGGACGCCGGCGTCGACCAGCGTGTCGATCCAGCCAACGAGCTCTTCCTCCGTGCCGGCCGTGCAGGCCAGGTGGGCCAAAGGACGCATCGCGGTATCGCGCGAAATCTTCTCAATAAACGCCGCGGTTCCCTCCAGCCACCCGGAGCGCTGGGAGCTGGTGACGGCGATGTAGTCGGGGTTATACGCGGCGAGCGTGGCCAATAAGCGGTCAATCTTGGCGGCGTCCGCATCGTGACGCGGCGGGATCACCTCGAAAGAGAGAGCGGTGCGCTTGAGCTCCTTAGGCGTATCTTCGCTGATTTGGTCTAGTGGCGCGGATGCGGAGAGTCGCGGGGACATGCTCACCTCCTCCGCAGGTTATCGTTGTTTATCGTCGGTGTTGATGTCCCAAAACGTACCAAGCTGTCCATTTCTCGCGAAAGGGTTTTAGTATTGGTGATACCTTTAGAACCCAGTCAGCTGCACCGTTAACGCAAACCCACAATGAATAAAAACCCGCCTCATCCGTACAAAGCTGTCTATTTTTTTTGAACAGCTCGCGGCCTTTGCGCATATGGTGGCGGGACCTGCGCGCCGCCACTACGCTGAAAGGGAGTATCCAGCGCGAACGCGGGCACACCCCGGTTCGGCGCCGACAATCACTCCATAAACAGTTGTCCAACACACATCACCTCAGTATTGACATAAAGGAGCACCTGAGCCCATGAACCCCGCCGCCCTGTCCACAGCCATCAGCGCTACCTCCGCCCTGGTGGAGCGCCTCAAGGAACGCCGCGATGAAAAGGCTCGCGAGGCCTACTCCGTCCTGGAGACCGCCGCCGCCCGCATGGAAGAGCGCGATGGTGATTGGTTCTCCGAGGCCCGCCGCGAAGCGGGTGCCGTAACCAAGGCCGCGCACTCCCGCCTCGAGCGCGCCCTGGAGGAGCTGAAGGAACGCAGCGAAGAAGCCACCGAAAAGCTCTCCGAGGCTGCCGCGGAGGCCCAGGACAAGGCCTCCAAGCAGTGGGAGAAGACCCAGAAGCAGGCAGAAAAGAAGGCCTCCAAGGCCCGCAAGCAGGCTAAGAAGAAGGCTTCCAAGGCCGAAAAGAAGGCCCGCCGCATCAGCGGTAAGGACAAGAAAAAGGGCTCGAAGATCTGGCTGATCTCCGCACTCGTTGCCGCTCTTGCTGCCATCGGCGGCGGCATCTACTACTTCTTCACCCAGAAGAAGGAGAAGGAGTCCGCCGTCCCGCCGCGCGTCGAAGACTTCTCCTCCCCGTCTGCACCGCAGGGCTCCACTTTGGTCTACACCTCCACCACTGAGGACGATGCCAAGAAGGAGTCCGACCTGGCTGAGGAAGGTGTCGTCGAGCGCGACGAGGAGCTGCTGGGCTCCCTGGATGAGCAGCTGGCCAAGCACCGCGAGGAAGAAACCGCTATTCAGGACGCCGTCGAGACCGAGATCGAGGTCAGCAACGCCGACAAGAAGGATGCCGACACCTCCCGCATCACCGACGACCACGAGTCCGAGGGCAAGCACCGCCTCCACACCGAAGAGGAGAACTAATCCCCCATCCTTGGGGGTGCGTGTTTCGTTGCCTTGATCTCACTCCTTTGCCTGCACGGGCCCGACCTGCTTGAATCGAGGGTTAATCGGCATCGATCGTGAAGGATCGGTGCCCGCGCGCAGTTTTGCGCCGCCACCGTATCAGCAGCAGGCAAGGAGATCAGGAATGAGCTTCGAATCACTCATCGTCAAGCTCAAGAGCGGGGACACCTTCTATTTTCCGGCCGGTGCCGTCAGCGGTGATCCGTCCACCCGCGTGGATAACCTGCGCTTTGCCATCGAAAACGGCACGCAGTTCACCTCCATCGATGACTACGGCGTCGACCGCGAGTTCAACGGCTACGACGTGGACAACTACCACTTGGCTTAAGCCGCGCAACCCGTTACAGCGATCCTTCTTCGCTGTAATCTAAATCACCACCTTATGCGCCTTGCGCTATAAGATGAGTCCTTATGACTCACTATCCACGCATGCGGACGTGGTCGTGGTACCTCCCCGATGAACCACCTACCGGGGAGGTATCCCTCACTGAGACCACCGACTTCTCTCGGCCCGGCGCCGCCACGTGGCGGATGCTGGGTGCCCAACGCACCGGCGTCATCGGCATCTTCATCGCCACCCTCATCAACGCACCGCTGGGCGCGTTGGTCTCGGTCATCATCGGCCACACTACGCAGTATGCCTTTTCCGATCCCTCCTGGCGCACCGTAGCCTTGCCGCTTGCGGCCACCGCGGTCATCCTCTACGTCGCCTATATCTGCGAAGCCACAGCGGATGCTTTCACGGATCTGAGTCAGGCCCGCACCACCCACACGCTGCGCCTTAACCTGCTGGATAAGCTGCTGGGTGCCTCGACCGCCGGAATTAGCCCCGGCCGGCTGCTCAACACGATGGATGAGGATTCGCATTACATCGGCCAACTCAAGCAGATCCTCAACTTCCCACTCGTCATGGTCGGCTACCTCCTAGGCGCCGTGGTCAGCCTCGCTCCGGTTTCCTGGCAGGTCTCCGCCGCCCTACTGATCGGTGCCCTCGCCACCGCGCTGGCCTCGTGGGCCACCACCAAGCCGCTGACCAAGGTTGCTGCGCGCCGCCGCCAGCTGGAAAACACCGCGTTGTCACTCGCCACGGACTTCGCCCAAGGTTCCCGCGTTATCAAAGGCCTGGGCGCCAAGGACATTGCCCGCCAGCGCTTTTCCGACGCCGCTCACGAAGCCCTAACCACCATGCTCCACGAGGCCAAGCTGTCCTCCCTCATGGCCTGGGTGCGGCAGATGGTCCCCGCCTCCTTTGCGGTGGGCATCCTGGCCTGGACCTCCTGGGAAACCTTCGAAGGCCACATTGCCCCCGGCGGCATGATGGCGATTACCATGCTCGCCCCCCCGGCATTGACCGCGCTCGGCGTATCGCTGGGCCTGCTCACCGAGAACTGGGCCAGAGCACGCGCCTCCGTGGAGCGTGTTGGCGAGCTGCTGGGCCAGCTCGATACCACTACCGAGAAGACAACCGGCACGCCTATCGAGCTCTCCCCTGGCCTGCACGTGTGGATGCCCACGACCGCCGCGGGTCGCAGCACCGTGGATTCCTGGGTGCGCTACCTCAACGACAACGGCGCTTTGTGCCCGCCGCACCGCATCTCCGTGCTGGAGGGCACCCTGCAGGACAACGTCGATCCGCTGCGCGCGGCAACCCAAACCCAAACCCACGACGCCCTGCACGCCTCCGCCTGCGAGGACATTGTTATCCGCCTCGGCGGGCTAGGCCCGGGCGGCGAGCTTCCCACCGCACCCATTGGTGAGGCCGGCCTCAACCTCTCCGGCGGCCAGCGCCAGCGCGTCGCCCTGGCCCGCGCACTCGCACTCGATCCCGACGTTCTCGTGCTCGATAACCCCACCACGGGGCTGGATTCGTTGACCCTGGCGGACGTCGCCAAGCGCGTGCGCGAACTGCGCGCCGACAAGACCACCGTGGTAATCACTTCCGCCTCCACGTGGGCCGCCAACGCCGATGAGGTGGTGGAGCTATGAGCAACGCACACAAGACCACCAACAAAGACCGCGCGGATGCCCTCGCGCCCGCCTCCCCACAGGAGTGCTTGCGCTTCCTCAAGACCCTGCCCAGTGCCCCCAGCAGGCTCGGCATCGCCCTCTTCTTCGGCCTGTTTACCGTCACCGTCATCATGATGAACCTGGTCTCCCAGGTGCTCGGCCGCGTCGTCGACATCATCCAGGGCGTGGAGCTTCCCGTCCTTGGCACGGGACGCACAGCCATGGTCGGCGCACTCATCGTCATCGCGGTGGGCTTCCTCGTGGAGGTCACCGGCCGCACCCTGGGCCGCTACCTGGTCACCTCCACCACCCGCCGACTCTCGGTGGATCTGCGCACCTCAGCGCTGGATTCCACCCTCGGTGCTCCCGTGCCGGCCGTCATGGAACTAGGTACCGGCAACATCATCACGCGCCTGTCCAAGGATATCGACACCGTGGTCATGGCCATCTCCATGATGGGTGACCGCCTGGTGCTCACCCTCTTCATGCTGCCGCTGACCGCGCTCATGATGATCTTCATCCACCCCGCCTACGCCCTGCTCTTCATCGCGGTGAGCTGCCTGCTCTACCCCTTCATCCGCGGTACCATGCGGGATATCCCCGCCATCGCCAACGAAGTCTCGTCAGTAGAGGCCTACCGCAACAACGTGCTGCTGGACACCATCCGCGCACTGGAGACCCTCCGCCAGTTCTCCCTCAAAGACTGGGCACACGCGCGCATGGAGCGCTACTCCTGGGATACAGTGCAGGCCTGGGGTGACAAGGTTCCGCTCATCAACCGCATCGTTGGCCAGGGTGCCCTCGCCTTCGCGGTGCTGCTGCTGGGATCGGTCCTCATGTCCGTGCCCATGGTGATCTGGGGCTGGCTTACCCCTGGTGAGGCCACCGCCGCCGTGCTCTTGGTCATGCGCCTGGAGATCCATGTGTTCAACATCCTCTTCTTCGCCGGTGAAATCCAGCACTCCGTGACCTCCCTCGGCCGCGCCGTCGCCCTGGCCACCCTCGAGGACAGCGCGCACACCAGCGCGAACCAGAAGGGCACCGATACGAACCACAAGGACACTCCCCGGCTTAGCGACGCCCCCACCATCACCATCGAGCACCTCTCCTACGCTTACCCCGGTGGGGCGCCAGTGCTTAACGACGTCTCCCTGACCCTCACCGCCGGCACCACCACCGCCCTCGTGGGCACCTCCGGCGCGGGCAAATCGACCCTCGCCTCCCTTGTCGCGGGCCTGCAATACCCCACACAGGGCACCATCAGTCTCGACGGGATTGATACCGCCACGGTGCCGAATACCTGGATCACCGAGCACGTCGCCCTCATTACCCAGGAAGTCCATCTCTTCTCCGGCACACTGCGCAGCGACCTGCTGCTGGCGAAACCCGATGCCAGCGATGAGGAACTCTGGCGCGCGCTCAATACCGTGGGCCTTGATGAGAATTCGCGCTGGCTACCCCAAGGCCTGGACACACTCATCGGCGCCGGCAACGAGGAAATTGGCGCGGAGGCCGAGCAACAGCTCTCACTGGCCCGCATGATCCTGCGCCAACCGCCAGTACTCATCATGGATGAGGCCACCTCCGAGGCCGGCTCCGAGCACGCCGAGGTACTCGAACACGCCGCCAAGGCCGTCACCAAAGACCGCACCTCACTCGTCGTTGCCCACCGCCTGGACCAAGCCCGCGAGGCCGACCGCATCATCGTCATGGAACAAGGCCAGATCGTCGAGGACGGTACCCACGCCGACCTCATCGCTCTGGGCGGGCGCTATGCCTCGGCCTATGCCCAATGGGAGCATGGGAAATAGGTCTTCTCCGCGCCTACCATGGAGCTCATGCATCTTCTTTCCCTTACTGAAGCCGACCGCACCTATCTGGCCCGTATCAACTTCCTTGCCGATACTTTCGGCGATGAGCACAAGGAACTCCCTGAAGGTTTCGAGGAAGGTTTCGACTATTACCTCGGCGATTGGGAGCCTTCCCGCGGAGGTTTCATCGCTTGGGAGGGCCACGTCCCCGCCGGTGGCGTGTGGCTGAATTGGGGTACGGCTGAGCGCCATGGATTTGGCCACGTGGCGGAAGGTATTCCAGAGCTCGCTTTGGCCGTGGAGCCCCGCTTCCGGGGCCAAGGAGTGGGCACCCTGCTGATCGACGCCGCCACCGACCTCTCCCGGGAGATGGGCGCCCCGGGCATCTCACTCTCAGTGGCTAAAGACAACGACCGCGCACATCGCCTGTACCTCCACCTGGGTTTCGAGCCAGTCAGCGAGCGGGACGGCCACATCGTCCTAGTCAAGCGCTTCGACAGCAACGCCAATGCCAAAGACATCGACAAGGCCACATCAGAAGACAACTGATCAACAAGACCAGAAAGACCAGAAAACCTAAAAGGCGCTCACTGTGTGAGCGCCTTGTGGAGCATAGGAGAATCGAACTCCTGACCTTCTGCTTGCAAAGCAGATGCTCTACCAATTGAGCTAATGCCCCAGCAGCTACATAGCGTACTCCTTGTGCGCCCATCTACGAAATCATGACCGGCATAGTAATCCCCACCAAGCACGGTAACTTTCGTCACTTTAGTTAACTCACTCCTCATTAGTTGCGTGTCACCTGAGAAAACAACACGCGGAAGAGGGACAATGAGTCGTCTCTGAAACTTAAGTGGAAGGTCATCATGCACCGAATACTCCTCCGCTCCGTAGCCGCACTCACGGTGGCTGCCACCGTCATGGTGCCACAGCAGGCAACGGCCCAACAGCTGCCCTCGCTCCCACAGCCATCCATTCCACAGCCAACGATTCCGACTGTGCAGGACATGCGCAAAGAAGTAGACCGCATCGAGTACGAGGCCTACAAGGCCCTGCCCAAGGAGCTACAGGACGATCCAGTTTTTGCCGGGTCCTCACGCCCGGCGTCGACCCAGAGCACCACGCCACAAGCAGACAATCCCAACCACGCTGACAAGGCGAAGTCCCAATCAATAGCGGACGATACCTGCTCCAATTGTGTGGCCATCACTTACGACGATGGCCCAGATGCATTGACGGGCCAGCTTCTCGACACCTTGAAGGCCAAGGACGTCCACGCCAGCTTCATGGTTCTAGCTCCTCATGCCTATGCCCATCCCGAGCTCCTCCGCCGAATGGAAGCGGAGGGCCACACCGTTGGCAACCACACCGACACACACCGCGAACTAAACAAGCTTCCCGCGAATGAGGTTGACGCCGAAATCAAATCAGGCGCCGCAGCCATCAAGGCAGCAACTAGCGAAAGCCCTCGTTGGGTGCGACCACCCTACGGTGCAACGAACCAGACAGTCGCTAACGCGGCCAAGAACAACGGACAAGCGCAAGCCCTGTGGAGTGTAGACACCCTAGATTGGAAGGACCGCAACTCCGACCATATCTGCGCTGCAGCCGTAGACGGCGCCCAAGCAGGCGACATCATCCTCATGCATGACATTCACGTCACGACAGTTGATGCCGCCCCATGCGTTATTGACGGCCTCCGGGCCAGAGGTTTAGAGCCAGTATCGCTGGACACCCTAATCCCTAACCCTGAACCTGGACGCCAGTACCTCAGCAGGTAGACCACAAGGTAACAACCCAACATCAACTCATGCCGTAGGTGCAAGCTAACACAAGTAGCTTGCCCTACGGCATTGTCTTTGCGTAGATCCGTCTGAGGTCGCAGCCCTGGCTTAAGGGACATTTCGTGTGGATAAACC
>NZ_KV805170.1:0-267 GCF_001811545.1 Corynebacterium sp. HMSC074A09
CCTAAATAACGAACACACAACCAACACAACAACCACCACAAACATGGCAATCAAACAGTGTTGGTGTGAACACACAAAACACAAAAGAACAAAGAAATGACACAAACCACGACCCACCACCAACAAAAAAATGAAGATGGCAAGCACATGGTTTAATGCTCGCGTCCACTATACAGTTCTCACACAACACCCCACACAACTTAAACAACCACACCACAAAAGGTTAAGCAGCCATTGAAACTCGTGCGGGTTACAACCAGGGAACAA
>NZ_KV805171.1:0-193925 GCF_001811545.1 Corynebacterium sp. HMSC074A09
CAATTCGAACTTTTCTGCTCGCGTTGCTTCGCAGCGAAGAAGGCCGTCGCTTTTGACAAAAACTCATTATCCATCTTCGCTTCAGCCAGCTCCCGGCGCAGACGAGCATTCTCAGCACGAAGATCAGCTTCACTCATCCCATCGGAGGATCCTCGGCGCTCACGCTCGAGTTTGACCCACCGGCCCAAAAGCCCGGCGGAAACACCGATTTCCTTAGCCACATGAGCAATCGGCCGATCTGACTCGATTACCAGGTTCGCGGCTTCACGCCGGTACTCCGGCGTGTACTTCTTGCGCTGTTGACTCACAATGAACATCCTCTCCTACGGACACAGGATCCGTACAAATAGGGTGTCCACTAAACGAGGGTAACCTCACCATCGCGTGTGGATTATTAGGGTTGGTGGTGGAAAAGAAAAAGGTAGGCGGGCGTGTAGCGGTGGTGGTCATGGTCTCCCCCGAGATCAACATAAGTTAGAAGAAGTGTTCTAACCATGATTCTAGTACCACACACCCCACATAGCCATAGCCAGCACTAAATTCATGTCAAGTTGTCACTATAAACGGGGGTAGTCACCATGGGTTAGCCAGGACATTCGATACCGAATGATTTGAGTGGTGTCGCCTGTGTCCGCAACGAAAGGAAGAAAATGCGTATTAAAGGCAGCCTTTTGAGCCCTGTCTGAAACCTCGCCGGTGTCAGGGATAGACTGGGCACAGTTAACCGCACGAACACGTATGAAGGGATTGTCAATGACTATCAAGGTAGGCGTCTTGGGGGCTAAAGGGCGCGTGGGCCAAGCAATCGTGGAAGGCGTTAATGCGGCAGAGGATTTGGAGCTAGTTGCTTCCATCGACCGCGAGACCCCGTTGGAGAAGCTGGTTGAATCGGGTGCCGAGGTCGCCGTCGACTTCACCCAGCCGGCATCGGTCATGGACAATCTAGAGTTTTGCATCGCACATGGCATCCACGCTGTTGTGGGTACCACGGGGTTCGATGCAGGACGCCTAGCCAAGGTGGAGGAGTGGACTAAGAAAGAGGGCGCCGGCAACGTTCTCATTGCCCCGAACTTCGCTATTTCAGCTGTACTGACCATGGTGTTTGCCGCGCAGGCGGCGAAGTTCTTCGACAGTGCCGAGGTAGTTGAATACCATCACCCGAACAAGCTCGATGCGCCGTCCGGTACCGCGGTTCACACTGCGCAGGGTATTGCGAAGGCTCGCCAGGAGGCAGGCTTGGACGCTATGCCGGACAAGACCGAGCAGTCTCTCGATGGAGCGCGCGGCGCAGACGTCGATGGTGTTCACGTCCACGCAGTCCGTATGCAGGGAATGGTGGCTCATGAAGAAGTTATCTTCGGCACTCAAGGCCAGTCCTTGACCATCCGTCAGGATTCCTATGACCGCTCTTCCTTTACCCCCGGTGTTCTGCTGGGTGTACGAGAAATCGCATCCCACCCAGGCTTGACCGTGGGACTTGAGAAGTACTTGGGGCTGTAATGGCAAAGGTCTCTGAGCTTGATGTCCAGCTCATTGCGGCAACCGCATTCCATGCGCCGCGAGGAGTGGACTGGGAGGTTGATGAGGGGGCGTCGGAAAGCGAGGCTCTAGTCGAATTTGCCGGACGCGCCTGTTATGAGTCCTTCGACAAGCCGAATCCCCGTACCGCCTCAAATCAGGCCTATCTGCACCACATTCTGGAGGTAGGCCACGATGCATTGCTGGAGCATGCTACGGCGACGCTCTATATACGGGGACTATCGCGGTCGGCGTCGCATGAGCTGGTTCGCCACCGTCATTTCTCCTTCTCGCAGCTCTCGCAACGTTTCGTGCATTCCGAGGAGGCGGAGGTAGTCCTGCCCAAATTCATTGCGGAAGATGAACAGCTAACGCGGTTGACCCTCCAGGCGGCCGACGAAGCGAGGTTTGTCTACGAGGAGCTCCTCGACGCTCTCGAGTCCAAGTTGGAAGAGGAGCCAAATGCATTGCTGCGCAAGAAACAGGCTCGACAAGCAGCGCGTGCGGTATTACCTAATCTCACGGAATCCCGCATCGTCGTGACGGGAAACTATCGCGCGTGGCGTCACTTTATTGGCGCGCGGGCGACTGAACAAGCCGATACAGAGATGCGCCAGCTCGCCGTCACGTGCTTGAAGCTGTTGCGGGAGCAATCGCCGGTGCTTTTCGACGACTTCCATATCACCACCCTGGCTGACGGCACCGAAATGGCTTCGAGCCCGTACGCTTAAAGGCTTTGCAGGAGACTCGCGCACGACCCCGATGCGGCCAATAGGGGCGAAAGCAGGTAATCTTGACGCCTATGAGCACAGGTATGACAGCACAGGCAGGCGTCGACACCTTCGGACGCGTAGGCGTAGCTATGGTCACTCCATTTGACCAGGACGGCGCCTTGGACGTGTCCGCTGGTCGTCGCCTAGCAGCTCATTTGGTTGATAACGGCGTTGATTCGCTCATTTTGTCTGGGACCACGGGCGAATCACCGACGACGTCGTTGGATGAGAAACTGGAGCTGTTCGCAGCTGTAAAGGAAGAGGTAGGCGGCCGCGCTAAGTTGTGCGCTGGTGCGGGAACTAATAACACCGCCACCAGTATTGAGGCCGCGCGCGCTTTCGCTGATGCGGGAGCAGACAGCCTTCTGGTCGTGACCCCGTATTACTCCAAGCCTTCCCAGGCTGGTGTGTACGCGCACTTTACTGCTGTGGCTGACGCCGTGGACCTCCCCATTTGTCTGTACGACATCCCTGGCCGCTCGGGCATTCCGATTGAGACGGAGACCCTTCTTCGCCTCGCGGAGGTGCCGAACATCAAGGCTGTTAAGGACGCCAAGGGCGACCTTGTAGCAGCCGCACCGCTTATCCAGGAAACCGGTTTGGCATGGTACTCCGGAGATGACGGACTGAACTTGCCGTGGCTGGCCCTCGGTGCTTCGGGCGTTATTTCCGTGATTGGTCACCTCGCTCCGCGCGCCCTGGCTGATCTCTACGTGGCCTTCGATGAAGGCGATATTGCACGTGCACGAGAGATTAACGCGAAAACTTTGTCCCCGCTCGTCGAGGCGCAAGGCCGCCTCGGAGGAGCAACTCTTGTTAAGGCTGCCCTGCGTCTGCAGGGTATTGAAGTTGGAGAACCTCGTCTCCCAGTTACCGCGGCTGACGCGGAGGAGATCGAGGCTCTCCGCCACGATTTGGAAAAGGCTGGAGTCCTTTAAGAATGACTGAATCCCGTAATCGCTCCCGCAAGGTAACCCGTAAGGCGGGTCCGCCTTCGGAGACTGAGACCGCCTCGAATGAGGCGGCTTCGCCGGTTTTTCAAGCGCCGAACGAATCGGCTGCATCCGGCAATAATTCGAACGAGTCTAATAACTCGAATTCTGAGGACGGCAACCGCCGTTCTCGCTCCCGTGGTTCCCGTGGCGGCCGTGGTCGCGGTCGCGGCGGCAACAACAACCACAACAACGGTGGCCGCAACAACAATCGCAACCGTAATAACAACCGTGGCCGCCGCAACGTTCCCAAGTCCATGCAGGGCGCGGATCTGACGAAGCGTCTGCCGGAGCCGCCGAAGCAGCAGAAGGATTCGCTGCGTATTTATGCCCTGGGCGGTATTTCTGAGATCGGTCGTAACATGACCGTCTTCGAGTACCAGGACGAGATGCTCATCATCGACTGTGGCGTGCTCTTCCCGTCCTCCGGTGAGCCTGGCGTTGACCTGATCCTGCCGGACTTTGGCCCGATCGAGAAGAAGATTCACAAGGTCAAGGCTCTCGTTGTAACCCACGCTCACGAGGACCACATTGGTGCTATCCCGTGGCTGCTGAAGCTGCGCCCGGATATTCCAATCGTGGCATCGCGCTTTACCATCGCGCTGATTGCGGCGAAGTGTAAGGAGCACCGCCAGAAGCCGAAGTTCGTTGAGGTCAACGAGAAGTCGGATGTGAACTACGGTTTGTTCCGCTGCCGTTTTTGGGCAGTTAACCACTCCGTTCCGGATGCACTGGGCATCATGCTGGGCACCCCGGCTGGCAATATCATCCACACCGGTGACATCAAGCTGGACCAGACCCCGCTGGATAACCGTCCGACCGACCTTCCGGCGCTATCTCGCTACGGTGATGAGGGCGTCGACCTGATGCTCTGCGAATCCACCAACGCGAACATCCCGGGCGTTTCCGCATCCGAGGGAGATATCCCGGCTACCTTCCGCCGCCTGGTGTCCAATGCTAAGCAGCGCGTCATCATCGCAACCTTCGCGTCCAACGTGTACCGTGTACAGGCAGCTATCGACGCCGCCGTTTATGCTGGCCGCAAGGTTGCCTTCAACGGCCGCTCGATGATGCGCAACATGGAAATCGCCGAGAAGATGGGCTTCCTGAAGGTTCCGCGCGGAACCATCATCTCGATCGACGAGGCTGCCAAGATGGCACCGCACAAGGTCTTGCTCATCACCACCGGTACCCAGGGCGAGCCAATGGCTGCGTTGTCACGCATGGCACGCCGTGAGCACCGTCAGATCACCGTCCGCGACGGCGACCTCATCATCTTCTCCTCGTCCCTGATTCCGGGCAACGAAGAGGCCGTTTACGGTGTCATGAACATGCTCTCCCAGATTGGTGCTGAAGTTATCACCAACAAGGAAGCCAAGGTTCACGCCTCCGGCCACGGCTACGGCGGCGAGCTGCTCTTCCTGTACAACGCTGCGCGTCCGAAGAACGTTATGCCGGTCCACGGCGAGTGGCGTCACCTGCGTGCAAACAAGGAACTGGCAGTCTCCACTGGCGTTGACCGCGACCGCGTGGTTCTGGCACAGAACGGCGTTGTCGTTGATCTGCGCAACGGCCGTGCAGAGGTTGTTGGCCAGATTACCGTGGGTAACCTCTACGTCGATGGCGTCTCCATGGGTGACGTCGACGCAGATACCCTGGTAGACCGCACCAACCTCGGCTCTGGCGGCGTCGTTTCCATCACCTGTGTGATTGATAACCGCACGTCCCGGCTGCTTGAGCATCCGGCTGTATCCACCACTGGTTTCTCTGACGATGACCGCGGCATCGTGCCGGAGGTTGCCAAGTTGGTTGAGTCCACGATGAACGATCTCGCCGCTGAGGGCGAGAACGATACCTACCGCATGGTGCAGAAGCTGCGCCGTAAGGTCTCGAAGCTCATGGATTCCAAGTACAAGCGCGAGCCGGTCATTCTGCCGACCATCGTGCCGACGAACTCGGATGTCCTTATGCCTGACGACGACGAAGTTCACGCTTCCCGCGAATCGCTATAGCGTCACGGGTTTTCAGCGCCCCAGCGTTCCTACCGACCGTAGGTATGCTGGGGCGCATGTCGTTTTCTTCCGCAGAGCGCACCAAGATGGTGGCGTTATTCCATGAACTAGGCCCTGATGCCCCAACGTTGTGCGAAGGGTGGACGGCCCGCGACCTCGTGGCGCATCTCTGGATCCGCGAGAATCGCCCAGATGCCGCCATTGGCTTCTTCGTCCCAGCGCTGTCGTCCCATGCGGATAGCGTCATGACGGAAGTTCGTGCGCGAGAATTTGAGGAACTGGTGGACGCCTGGGGTAGGGGAGCAGGCAGGCTAAACCCGGCATGCTATATCGATTCAATACTTAACACTGCAGAACACTTTGTGCATCATGAAGATCTGCGCCGCGCCAATGGTCATACTGAACCGCGTGATTTCTCGGAAGCGGTGCAGAAGGAGTTGCTCACGCCGCTGAAGGTGCTGGGGCTTAGGCTGTTGGCGAACTCTCGCCTTCCAATCGTTCTGGAGCCGGCTGGATTTGCGCCACTCGTCGTGGCGGATAAACATCGTGTGGCAGCGAAGGGGGACAATGTGGTGCGGGTCCGTGGGGCAGTTTCCGAGTTGCTCCTATGGGCGTTCGGCCGCGAGGCGGCTCACGTCGAGATTGACGGGGATTCATCCGCCGTCGCCTGGTCAAGCTTGTAGGCTGAACTGTCCAAATTCTTCAGCGTACGCGTGTGGCGCATGTTGTTAATGGTGTGTTTGCTACTAAAGTGGCAGGCATGTCTGTCAAGAACGCTCCGTCTCGCGCCTCCGGCCGAGGTCGCACCGCCAATCGGTCGCGGCCGTCCGGCCGCACAAGCTATTCGCTGACCTCCGCAACCCGCGCTGCCGAGACCTCCGAAGAGAGGACCGGCAGCGCCTTTCGCGCCGTTGGACGCGGACTGGGAACCGTTTTTGGCGCTACCGCCCGAGGCGTGGGAAGCATGGCGCGGGGGGTCGGGCACGGCCTTGCCGGTCTCAAGCCGGTAGATGCGGGGAGTCGAGATGACGACCTCTATGACTCCGCCTACGATGCTGCTCATGACGAGGGTGCCTACGATGATTACGACGAGTTGAGGGAGCCAGGGGAAATTTCTGGACGCGCGAAGAACAAGAAAAAGAGCAACAAGGCCGATAGCGCTGCTCCGGCAAAGAGCAAGGTAACGCGGGCGCGTGACGTCGAAAGCGAGATGCCGACGACGGTCATGGAGCGCCCAGCTCACACTGAGAAGAGTATCCGCGTCTCCAATCCAGACGCGGTCGCTCTTGTGCTTATCGGCGTGGCCATCATCCTTGCTTGCGCCACGTGGTTCCAGGTGGCCGGCATCATCGGTGAGTACCTCACCAATGCTGTGCGCTATGTGGTTGGCGCGGGCGCCTATGTTCTTCCCGTCGCGCTGATCGCCGTCGCCATTGCGCTCATGATGGACTTGTCCGGTCCGGCGGGCCATTTCAAGCCGCGAGTGGTGGGCGGCACGGCCCTCATCGTGGTGTGCATGCTCAGTCTCATCCACATTTTTGCTGGGCTCCCGAAGCTGACCTGGAATAACAATGCTGCCGGGGAGGCAGGCGGTGCCATCGGCTTTGGAATCGGCGAGCTGCTCGTGGCGGCTTTTTCCAGCTATGTGGCGGTGCCGCTGCTCTTCCTGCTCATTGTGTACGGGGCGCTCAACATCACGGGCATTACCTTGCGCGAAGCTTATGACTTCGTGGCCGCCCAATTCTCCGCGCTCGTCGGCGGCCTGCGTGATCGCAAGAACCGTTCGTCCCAAGATGAGCTGCTTGACGACGCCCCTGCTGACGACTACGACTACGTCAGCGATGACATCGATGCCATTGCCGAGGGGCGTGAGCGTCCTGTGCGCCCGGCATACACTTCGCGACCGCGCCCGAAGCAGACACCGAAGCCGATGCCAAAGCAGATTCTGGATGACAATGCCACCGTCTCTTTCGACTCGGCAGCTCAGCCAGTAAGCCAGGAGCCCGTACAGCACGGCCGCCCGAGCTTTGATAGCCGCGCGGATGATACCGACGAGTTCCCCGTCGTACCGGATCCTGAGCCAGCCCCGCAGCCAACTCCGCAACCGGAGCAGAAAGTCGAACCAAAGCCAGAGCCCAAGCCAACACCGATGAAGCGTCCCCGCGTGGACGTCGGCGGTGCCGCCGGTGCAGCACTGGGAGCGGCGGCTGCCGAGGCGTCGGCAAGCGCAGCGTCGGCTGGCTCAGCGGGAGAGGACGTGGTCTCCGCCGCTCATTCCGAGGCAGTGCGCATGTTCCAGGAACGATCCGGACGTGATGCGCGAACGGGTGCCAAGATTGAGGATGAAGCCCAGAGCGTAGCCGAAGAAGCACCCGCAGCCCCGAGTGGTGCGGAAGACACTGCCCTGGGCGGCGGCTACGATGTGCCGACGACGGACCTGCTCACCGCCGGCAAACCTGCGAAGGCACGCACGGAGGCTAACGATCGCATCATCGAGGCCATCACCGAGGTCTTCGAGGAGTTCAAAGTCGATGCCCAGGTCACCGGTTTTAGCCGTGGTCCGACAGTCACGCGCTATGAGATCGAGCTGGGCCCTGGCGTCAAGGTCTCGAAGATTACGAACCTGCAGTCCAACCTGGCCTACGCCGTCGCGACGGATAACTTGCGCCTGCTCACCCCGATTCCAGGCAAGTCCGCAGTCGGCATTGAGGTGCCCAATGCGGACCGAGAGATGGTGCGTCTGCGCGACGTCCTGGATTCCCCGGCACTGCGTGCCGACCATGACCCCATGCTGATTGGCTTGGGCAAGGATATCGAAGGCGAGTACACCTCCTTCTCCGTGAAGAAGATGCCGCACCTGCTCGTGGCCGGCGCAACCGGTTCGGGTAAATCGGCGTTCGTGAACTCCATGCTGGTCTCGCTGTTGACCCGCGCGACTCCGGAAGACGTCCGCCTCATCCTCGTCGACCCGAAGATGGTGGAGCTCACCCCGTACGAAGGTATCCCGCACCTCATCACCCCCATCATCACGCAGCCGAAGAAGGCTGCGGCGGCCCTGCAGTGGCTGGTGGAGGAGATGGAGCAGCGCTACATGGACATGCAGGCTGCCCGCGTGCGCAAGATCGAGGACTTCAACCGGAAGGTCCGCAGTGGCGAATACCAGGCTCCTGCCGGCTCCCAACGAGAGATGCGCCCGTACCCGTACATCGTGTGCGTCGTGGATGAGCTCGCGGACCTCATGATGACGGCGCCGAAGGAAATTGAGGATTCCATCGTTCGCATTACTCAAAAGGCACGTGCGGCCGGTATCCACTTGGTGCTGGCAACGCAGCGCCCGTCCGTGGACGTTGTGACCGGTCTTATTAAGACCAACGTTCCTTCTCGTCTGGCTTTTGCGACGTCCTCGCTTACGGACTCTCGAGTCATCCTGGATCAGGGTGGAGCCGAGAAGCTCATCGGTATGGGCGATGGCCTCTTCATCCCGCAGGGCGGCCGCCCGGTGCGTATGCAGGGTGCGTTCGTCTCCGACGAGGAGGTGCAGGCGGTTGTCGACGCCGCGAAGGCACAGGGCTCGCCGAACTACACGGAAGGCGTGACGGACGATAAGGCCTCGGAGGCGAAGAAGGAGATCGACGAGGAGATCGGCAAGGATATGGACGATCTCTTGGAGGCCGTCGACCTTGTGGTCACCTCCCAGTTGGGCTCGACGTCGATGCTCCAGCGCAAGCTGCGCATCGGCTTTGCCAAGGCCGGTCGACTCATGGACCTCATGGAGTCGCGCGGTGTTGTCGGGCCTTCCGAAGGCTCCAAGGCACGTGAGGTTCTGGTCAAGCCGGAGGAGCTCGACACTATCATCTGGATGATCAAGGGCGCTGACCCAGCAGAGGCCCCGAAGGAGGTCCAAGACGCCGAAGGTGCCGGCGGGGTAGACGACGCTGAAGCCGATACCCGCACCGTTGAAATCTCCGCTAACCCCTCCACAGGTGCGTTCTAAGTTCCGTGTAGGATAGGACGAGTCTTGGAGGGGAGTACCCCAATCCACGGCGTCGATCGTCAACACGGCAACTGCGGTACAGTTCCCGGTCGCGTCGGCTAGCGAGGCTGTGACATCGGCTTGCTAGCGGGGGAGACCTCCGGTCTTTATTGTCGTGTCGACCGGAGGGATAACTCATTATGCATGTGCCACTATGGGTCTGGGCCATCACCATCGCGGTGATCCTAGGCTTCTTCATCTTCGACTTCTACAGTCATGTTCGTTCACCACATGAGCCGACCATTAAGGAATCCGGCGGCTGGACCCTGTTTTACATGGCGATGGCCGTTGTCTTTGGCGGAGTTGTGTGGGTGCTGTGGGACAGCGAACACGCGGCACAGTTCTACACCGGTTGGGTGACGGAACAGGCTTTGAGCGTGGATAACCTATTCGTGTTCTCGCTCATCATGGGCTCCTTCAAGATTCCCCGCAGGTATCAGCAGAAGGTATTGCTCATCGGTATCGTCCTAGCGCTGGTTTTCCGCCTTGTCTTCATCTTGATGGGCGCGGCCATTATTGCGGCATGGTCGGATGTCTTCTACCTGTTTGCCATCTTCCTTATTTACACCGCAGTCAAGCTGCTCATCGATGAGATCAACGGGACGCCCGAGACCGACCCCAACGACATGCTGGTAGTCAAGTGGCTGCGCAAAGTGATCCATGTGACCCCGCGCTACCACGGTGACAAGCTCACCCACCGTGAGGAATCCGGTGAGAAGAAGGGCAAATTCGCCCTGACGCCGCTTTTCGTTGCTTTGGCGGCTATCGGGCTGATCGACGTCATGTTTGCCTTCGACTCCATCCCAGCTATCTACGGCATTACCTCGGAGCCTTTCCTCGTCTTCACCACCAATGCCTTCGCTCTCATGGGGCTGCGCCAAATGTTCTTCCTCATTGATGGCCTGTTGGACCGCCTGGTCTACCTGCCTTATGGCCTGGGTATCATCTTGCTGTTCATCGGTGTCAAGTTGCTCTTCCACGCTTTGCATGAGAACAACGTGCCCTTCATCAACGGCGGCGAGAATGTCAGTGCGGTACCGGAAATTACGACCATGGTGTCGCTGCTGGTCATCGTTGGCGTCCTCTTCGTGACGGTGTTGTTGTCGGTGTGGAAGGACAAACGCGACCAAGCCCAGGGTGGTGTGGTGATTTCCCACAACCACTACGACTGGGACGATTATGGCAACAAGATCGTTCGCAACAAGGAGGGCGAGCTCGTCGGCAAGGCGGACGAACTTCCCAAGTCCGAGCTGCCTTAAACTCGGGCCGCGGGGATTTAGAAGGAATTAATAACGGGATTCCACTCGCGGAAAGCGCGCCCAGTAACAGCGCCTTCGGTGTAGAAGGGATCCTGGTCCATGAGGGCGATGACATCGGCCACCTTTACGGACTCATCCTCAAATTGCAGGACGATGAGCGCCCCGCCCTTGGAATCGGTGTAGGGGCCAGAGCCACAGATCTGGCCCTTGTCGTGGAGTGCGCCGATGAATTCGCGGTGCTTCGGGCGAACCTCAGCAATAACCGGGTTAGATGGATTGTATTCATAGGAAACTGCGAAATACTTCATACCGACCATGGTAGTGCTCGCTCGAGTGGCAGGGAGGCCACGGTAGGATGAAGAGCGTGAATGATTCTCAGGCTGCGCGCAACCAATCTCGAACCACGGATGTAAACCCCGAGGTCTCCAATTGGAACCTGCCCAACATCCTGACTAGTTTGCGCATCCTCTTTATCCCCCTGTTTGCCTGGCTGGTGCTCGCCGGCCATGAATGGTGGGCTTTCCTCTGCTTCGCGCTCTTGATGCTCACGGATAAGTTGGATGGCGATATTGCACGCGCGCGGGGACTCATCACTAACTTTGGCAAGATTGCGGACCCGATCGCGGATAAAGCCCTGATGACCGCGGCCCTCGTGTGCCTCAATATCACCGGGGCTTTGCCGGTGTGGATCACCGTGCTGATTCTGTTTCGCGAATTCGGCATTACGATTTGGCGCTTCTTCTTGCTGCGTCAAGGGAAGGTGGTGCCGGCTTCCCAAGGCGGAAAGCTCAAGACAGCGTTGCAGACTGTGGCGGTGGCGTTGTATCTTTGTCCGCTGCCAGGGTGGATGGACCTTCCGAGCCTCCTCGTTATGTTGGCCGCCGCCTTCGTTACCGTCCTGACCGGCATCCAGTACCTCATTGATGGCCATAGGGAGAACCAATGAGCATCGAGGCGCAACTAGTATCCACGCTCAGCGAACGCGGTGAAACTGTGGCGTTCTGTGAGTCCCTTACTGCTGGTCTAGCCGCTGCGACTGTGGCGTGCATCCCGGGAGCCTCGGCGGTGCTGCGGGGTGGGCTGGTGACGTATGCGACAGAGGTCAAGGCTCATTTTCTCAACACCACCGTGGAAGAACTTGAGGAGCAAGGCGTGGTGTCTGCTGCGACTGCTGCGCAGATGGCTGAGGCGGCGGTCGTTGAAACGCGTGCAGATTGGGGGGTAGGGCTGACTGGTGTAGCCGGGCCGGACCTCCAGGAAGGCAAACCCGCGGGCACGGTGTACGTGGGGTTATGCGGGAGGGGTGGCGGGGGCGTCGCCAAGCGCGGCGTCCTTTATGAGCTTCCTGCTGAGGGGCGCAACGCGATTCGTTTCGCTGCCATTGAGGCGGCATTGAGTCTTCTCCTATCAACTCTTGAAGAAAATTAGTTGATTGTGGGAACAAGTACGACTGCTGAGCCGTTGTACGGGGTGATGAACACTTCAGTTGCACTACTCGATAAACCCACCCAGTCCCCGGCGCGGTCGACGCGGACTCCTGAACCGCTGCTGCGTGAGGCCCTCGGATTAACGCTTCGCGCCTTCCGCGCGGATAAAGGCGTGACCCTCCGCGAACTCGCCGGTGTGGCGCGTGTTTCCCCGGGATATCTTTCGGAGCTGGAGCGTGGCCGCAAGGAGGTTTCCTCCGAGCTGCTGGCCTCTGTCTGCCATGCACTCGATGTCAGCGTCTCCGATGTCCTCATTGAGGCGGCCGGCTACATGGCGTTGCCGTCGATGGATGAGGAGCTCGCATCCACCGCACCCGCTGCATCGGAACTATAGAACCGCAACGGAATACTGTCTGCTTCGCTACTATTAGGCAGGCAGGAAATATTCTTGTTACACACCTTATTGACACAACAAACTGCTGAGAAAGGCACCTCCTGTTATGGCGAACCCATTCGTAAAAGCCTGGAAGTACTTGATGGCTCTCTTCGATTCCAAGATCGAGGAGAACGCCGACCCAAAGGTTCAGATTGAGCAGGCTATCGAGGAGGCGCAGCGCCAACACCAGGAGCTGTCACAGCAGGCCGCTGCGGTTATTGGTAATCAGCGCCAGCTGGAGATGCAGCTGAACCGTCGTTTGAGCGAGATTGAAAAGCTGCAGCAGAATACCCGTAACGCCCTAAGCCTTGCGGACAAGGCCCGTGCCGAAGGCGATGCACAGAAGGCGACCGAGTACGAGAATGCGGCTGAAGCCTTCGCCGCCCAGTTGGTTACCGCTGAGCAGTCTGTTGAGGACACTAAGAAGCTCCATGATCAGGCTCTACAGCAGGCGGAGCAGGCCAAGAAGGCCGTTGAACGCAACGGCATGGCGCTTCGTGAGAAGGTCAACGAGCGCTCCAAGCTGCTGTCGCAGCTCGAGCAGGCCAAGATGCAGGAGAAGGTCTCCGAGTCCCTCAACTCGATGAACGAGCTCTCCGCAAACGGTAACTCGCCTTCCCTGGATGCTGTGCGTGACAAGATTGAGCGTCGCTACTCCAAGGCCCTGGGCCAGGCAGAGCTCGCCGAGAACTCAGTGTCTAACCGCATGCAGGAGATCGAGCAGGCTGGCGTGCAACTGGCTGGCCACTCCCGTCTCGAGCAGATCCGTGCGGAAATGAATAACCCGAAGGCAGTGGAGGGAAACTCCCAGCAGGCAATCGGTTCGGCAGAGGCTAAGGCTCAGCCGAACGTGCAGGACGATGCCGTCCAGGCTCGCCTACGCGAGTTGCGCGGAGAATAAGGCTTAGTCGCCGACGCCGCGGGCTTGAAGCGCCTCACCCATCGCGCGTGCTCGGCGGATTGAGCGAATGATAACCGGGGTGCCAAAGGCAGTTAGAGATGCCGTGGCACCCCGGGCTTTTCGTGCGTCCAGTACCTCGACGACTGTTCCCAGCATGAGCGGGAGCAGACGAATGGTGAGAGACATGGCCAGCGTGATGTTCTCAACAGGGATGCCCAGCCGCCCTAGGGGCGCGAGGGCGCGGTCGAGGGAGTCCATCATCTCCGACACCTTCGTTGTCAGCGTCAGCAGCACCGCCGCGCTGATCGCTGCGTAGATGGTGAGAAACATGATCGCGGCCGACAGCAAATCCTTCTGCCACCACTGAAAAGCTGCGAGCGCAACGAGGAGGTAGAGCGGAGGAACAAGCTGTCCGAGTGCGACGCGAAACGGGATGCGGGCGACGGGAAAGAGCACGAGTGGGAGGAAGAGGCTGGCCGCCGCCCAAGGAAGCGTGTGCACGGCGAGCGAGGTCACGAGGATGAAGCCGATGAGCACGAGGAATTTCACCGCGGCCGGTATGCGATGAATGATGGTATCGGCGTCGACGTAGTAGCCGAGGGGGATGTTTTTAGGCATGACTCTAGAGCGGGCGGGATTTCATGAGTTCGGTGTAGAAGGAAATGACCTTGGCGGGAGGTCCGTCGGCTACGACGTGGTGGTTATCGATGCACAGAACGCGATCGAAATCAGAGACAAAGTCAAGGTCATGGGTAACCACGATGAGTTGCTGTTCGAGCTGCGCAAATTCGCGGCGAATGCGATCGCGGTTGCGCAGATCTAGCAAGGTCGTGGGTTCGTCAGCGATGATGACGGTGGGTTCCATGACAAGCACTGCCGCCAACGCGAGGAGCTGCTTCTGCCCGCCGGAGAGAGTGTGCGGGGACTGCTCAGCTAGCGGCGTCAGGCCGAAGCGCTCGAGGACGGCGTCGACGCGCGCGGTGCGCTCCTTACGAGACAGCTTGAGCCGGCGAAGGGAGAATTCTACGTCATCGCGCACGTGCGGCATGACGATCTGGTTCTCCGCATCAGAAAACACGAAGCCCACTTGGCGGCGAATCTCCTTGCCGCGCTTGGCGACGTCCACGTTGTCCACCAAGACTTCACCACGTGAAGGTTCACCAAGACCGTTGATGAGCCGGACAAGAGTGGATTTCCCGCCACCATTGGCACCGATGATGCCGATGCGCTGTTCGCTTAATGAGAGAGAAATATCCTTGAGCACCGTTGTTTCGTCGAAGGTGACGGAAACGTTGCGGAAGTCAATCTGCGGCACTGGTGCTACTTTGCCTTGGCGCGGCGACCCATCAGGTCGGGGAATGCTGCGTGGACACCGACGGCGATGACAACCATCACGGCGACCTTAATGAGATCGGGGATGACGAACGGGCCCTGAGCCACGGCGGCCGCCCCGAAGGACATGTCAGAGCGGACCATCAGGCCAACAATGCCGCACAAGTACTGCACGGCCAGGCCGACGACGCCGGCGATGGCGAGGACTACCGTCATGCCTCCTTTGCTTCTCGGCGCGCGGTAGGCGATGAAGCCGGCGATGGCGGGTGAGACGACGTAGCCGACAAGGTAGCCCACGGTGGGGCCGGCAATGGCGCTCAGGGCACTGCGGCCGCCGGCAAGGATGGGAAGGCCGACGAGGCCGAGAGCTATGAAGAGTAGACCGACGAAAAAGCCACGGCGGCCACCAAGGACGAGGCCAGCCAGGATGATGACGGCGTTTTGAAGAACGATGGGCACGCCCACGGTAGGCGTAGGGATAGAGACGAACGCAAAGACTATGATGAGCGCGGTGAAGACCGCGACGTACGCGATATCAGTCGCGACGGAATTCTTTTTCATGGGCCAAAGTTTATCTAGTAGCTTAATAATGCAGCAAATAGGCACTTTTGAACAGTGTTCAAGCATGGCTTTTAGGGCTTGAAACTACCCCGAACGGGGTAATCTCGAGGCATGGCAAATAGAAAGAAGATGGAGCATGTCTTAGGGCTTGCTCGTGTCAGTGTGGTAGCGCTTCTTTCCGG
The DNA here is from genome assembly GCF_001811545.1 of Corynebacterium sp. HMSC074A09. Lineage (NCBI taxonomy): Bacteria > Bacillati > Actinomycetota > Actinomycetes > Mycobacteriales > Corynebacteriaceae > Corynebacterium > Corynebacterium sp. HMSC074A09. The sequence goes on from NZ_KV805171.1 coordinate 15,427, forward strand.
TATCGCGCTGGGGAGCGTGGCTGGATGTTCGTTGATAGGTTCCGCGAATGTCATCGAAAATATCGAAGAAGCGGCCGGGGTGGAGGAAGGGGAGCCTGGCAGCGTCGACATGCGCGTCGGCGACATCTTCGATTCCGAATATCACCGCGTAATCTTCATCTGCCCTGGGGCTGTCGAGGAGGATGTCATAAACGCTAGTGGAGGAACCTGGCAGGGCGGTACCGACGAGGATGATGAATGGGTGCCGCCAAGCTCGGGGAGTGTTGAGATTTATCGGGATGCGCAGGGGCGTGGAGCGTCGAAGTATATGAGCAGCAGGGCCTCTCTTGATGAGCTGGATCTCTGTAGCGCGCTGGGCGGGGTAGTTGCCGTACTGCCGGCTGATGAGCAGGTGTCTTTCGTCCGTACCGAGCAGGGTGGCCCCTGGAAACTTCGCTAGGCGGCGAGGCGTTGGATTAGGTCTCAGGCACGCGCGCTGCTCGAATGGGCAATCGAACACTTGTGTGTGTATTGTGGGTTGTGGTCTGGTGGAAACGTTAGGGTACTTTCGTGGCATGTGATGGAACCGGAGCGATGCCGGAAAACACAATGCGACGGGCCTGGGAACCGAAGTTGCTTCATGGCAGTCTAACTAGGTGCCCCCATTTAATGACATACAGCACTGCACACTAACTGACGCACGATAGTGAGGAAATAAATGGCTACGAAAAAGAAGTCCTCGGCGGCTAGCAAGGGCGATGATCGTCAAAAAGCCCTCGATGCCGCAATGGCGATGATTGAGAAGGATTTTGGCAAAGGAGCCGTCATGCGTCTTGGTGACGATGACCGCCCGCCAATCCAGGCCATTTCCTCCGGGAATACGGCCATCGACATTGCGCTGGGCGTCGGTGGCTTCCCGCGCGGTCGCATCGTAGAGATTTATGGACCTGAATCCTCGGGTAAAACCACCGTTGCTCTGCACGCCATCGCATCGGCGCAGAAGAACGGCGGCATCGCGGCGTTTATCGATGCGGAGCACGCGCTCGATCCTGAGTACGCGCGTCTGCTTGGCGTGGACACGGATAACCTCTTGGTTTCCCAGCCGGATACCGGTGAGCAGGCTCTGGAAATCGCAGATATGCTCGTGCGCTCTGGCGCCATCGACATCATCGTGATTGACTCCGTAGCCGCCTTGACGCCCAAGGCGGAAATTGAGGGTGAGATGGGAGATAGCCACGTTGGCCTCCAAGCCCGTCTCATGTCCCAAGCGCTGCGCAAGATGACGGGTGCTCTGTACAACTCCGGGACTACCGCCATCTTCATCAACCAGCTGCGTGAAAAGATCGGCGTGATGTTTGGCTCACCGGAAACGACCACGGGTGGTAAGGCGCTGAAGTTCTATGCCTCTGTGCGCTGCGATATCCGCCGAATCCAAACCTTGAAGGACGGCCAGGATGCCATTGGTAACCGCACCAAGCTCAAGGTGGTGAAGAACAAGGTGTCCCCGCCGTTCAAGATCGCTGAGTTCGACATCATGTACGGCGAAGGCATTTCGCGCGAGTCTTCCATCATTGACTTGGGTGTCGAACACGGGTTCATTAAGAAGTCTGGCTCGTGGTTTACCTACGAAGGCGATCAGCTGGGGCAGGGCAAGGAAAAGGCCCGCAACTTCCTCAAGGACAACCCCGATCTAGCGGATGAGATTGAGAAGAAGATCTTCGTCAAGCTCGGCGTGGGTGCTGCCGCAGCCGAAGCTGGTGAGGACGTCGCCATGGATGTGCCGGGTGCAGACGATCCGCTGACGGATGAGGCTGTGGATCTGGTACCGAACGTTGATTTCGACGACGACTAAACAGGCGCAATGGCACAACCTTCACCAGAGAAGCTAGAGAAGCTACGTCAAGCTCTCGAGTCCTATGAATCGGGGGACGCGGGTGGCCAGCTTGTTGATGCGAATGCTGAAGCAGCGAAGGCGCCCGTGCGCTCCCGAGCATTAGGCTTGCTAGATCAACGTGCACGTTCCCGCAAGGAACTGCGTGACCGGCTTGTCGCGGCGGACTTTGAGCCCGATGTGGTCGAGGACGTGGTCGATGACCTTGCAGGGGTGGGGCTCGTTGATGATGAAACCTTCGCCAAGGAGTGGGTGCGGCAGCGCCACGCGCGGCGCGGTAAGTCGGCCCGTGCCCTCAATGTGGAACTCAAGGAGAAGGGTGTTGAGGCCGCCGATCGCGCAGCGGCCCTAGAGCAGATTACCGAGGAATCTGAGGAGGCCGTAGCGCGCCGCGTAGCGGAGAAAAAGGCGCGAACCTTGAAGAGTGTTCCCGCCGACCGCCATGAGAGGGACAAGTTCCTGCGTCGCATTGTAGGAACACTCGCGCGGCGCGGCTATCGCCAGGAGCTGGTGATGCGTATTTCCATCGAAGTGCTGGATGCGCGCATCGCCGAGCTCTCCTAGCTGTTTCTATTCGTCCGGGTTGCGGATTTCTGTATAGCTTTCTGAGTGCCAATCAACGTTGACCTGGTCTTTGGTGTCCAAGCCTTGGTCTGGTTGCTCCGGAACTTTAGCGATGATGTTCCGGCGCGCACGGCCCGCTCGAAGCTGACGTTCGATGCGTTCGGCCAGGAGGCCCAGCCCCCAGTTGATGAGGATCATGATGATCGCAACGACGATGAGCGAGGCCAGGTAATTCTTGTTGTAGGACGCCGATTGGATACCGGAGCGCACCACCTCGACATAGCCAATCTGGTAGCCCAAGGCAGAGTCCTTGAGCGCAATAACCATCTGGGCGATGAGGGCCGGAAGCATTGCGGCTACGGCCTGCGGGAGCAGAATGGTACGCATCGTTTGCCCATGCGAAAGACCCAGCGCTCGAGCGGCTTCAGTTTGCCCCTTGGGCAGCGACTTGATTCCGGAGCGCAGAATCTCTGCGACGACAGAGCCGTTGTAGAGGGTCAACGCGAAGACCACGGCGCTAAACGCCAGCTGCTTCGACGGAACTACGTTATAGATGGCGAAAAGCTGGTAGGCAAAAATCATGAGCAGCAGGACGGGGATGGCGCGGAAGAATTCCACGACCACACCACATACGCCGCGTACGATGACGTTCTCGCTCAATCGGCCTAGGCCGAAGATGACGCCGAACACGATGGCCAAGATGATGGATGCTACAGCGGAAAGGATCGTTCCGCGCAGGCCAGGGAGCAGGTACGTGGTCCACGTTTGGCTGTTAAGAAAAGGGGTCCATAACGCGGAGTCGAGTTGCCCGCGCTCACCCAATGTAGACAGCACCCAATACAGTGCAGCTAGCGAGAGAACGACGGTGATGACGGTATAGATGAGATTGCGCCGCTTGCCCTTGGGGCCGGGGGCGTCGTAAAGCACGGTTGCGCGTACAGCCATTATTTCTTCACCGCCACAGTTTCGGAGAGTTTGCCTAGGCCTAAGCCCATGGGCAAGGTCAGGATGATGAAGCCCAGCGCGAAGATAAAGAAGATGACAAAGAGCTGGCTCGCATGCATCTCAATGGTGGATTTCATCAGTAGGGAAGCTTCTGCCACTCCGATTGCGGAGGCGATCGTGGTGTTCTTCGTCAACGCGATGAGCGTGTTTCCCAGGGGGACGATTGCCGCACGTACTGCCTGAGGGAAGACGATCGTGCTAAAGGTCTGTGAGAAGCTCAAGCCCAGCGAGCGGGCTGCCTCGGCTTGGCCGAAGTCCACTGTGTTGATTCCCGAGCGCAAGGATTCCGCAACAAATGCCGAGGTGTACAAGATGAACCCGACGATGGCGAGGCGGAAGTTGTTATCCACTAGGAAGGTCGAAGAGTCCCGGCTAGCAAGCGTGAGCCCTAGGTTCTGGTACAGGCCAAAGGAACAGAAAAGGATAATGAGAGTCAAGGGGGTATTGCGCACCGTCGTGATGTACGTCGTGGCAATCCACCGCAGGATTCTCACGGGGGAGACACGCATGGCAGTGAGGATGGTGCCGAGGAGCATTGCGCCGATGGCAGACCAGAACGTCAGCTGGATGGTAAGCCAAAAGGCTGGCCATAGTTCGGGGCCTAGTGCGGCCCACATGGATTCCATAGAAATCTCCTACTAACGGGCCTGCGCCGAGGCGGTATGTCCTCGGCGCAGGCTAGGTGGGGGCTAATCGAGCGTTTAGGAGTTGAGGAAGGAGAGGTCACCGACGGTGGCCTCGTCGATGCCCTCGCCCTTGTCCAAGTTCTTGGCTACGAGGTTGTCGAACTCGCCGGAGGAATGAAGCTCTTCCAGGGCCTTGTTGACAGCGTCTGTCGCCTCTTGATCATCCTTCTTCAGACCCGCGCCGTAGTACTCATCGGTGAAGGGCTTGCCGTCCTTCTCCAACTCGACGACTTGGAACTTGCCAGGATTCTGGGCGGCGTAGCCGTTAAGAATCGTCGCGTCGGTAGTCATGGCGTCGACGTTGCCCTGGCTCAGTGCCTCCACACAGGAGGAGTAGGTGTCGTACTCCTGCAGCTGCACGCTGGGCAGAGCTTCCTTCACCTTCTGTGCCGGGGTGGAGCCGGTGACAGAGCACAGGATCTTGCCGTCGAGGCCCTCGAGCCCGCTGATCTCCTTGTTATCAGCCTGGGTAAGAAGCGCTTGGTGGGTGATGAGGTACGGACCAGCGAAATTGACCTTTTCCGCGCGGGAAGCGTTGATGGAGTACGTTGCGGTGATGAGGTCAACCTCGCCGTTTTCGATCAGAGTTTCGCGCTGCGCGGACGGAGTCTCGCGCCACTCGATCTCCGGCTCCTCCCACCCCTTATCCTTGGCAATGTGGTTGACCACGTAGGTGGCAATGTCAACGTCGAGGCCGGTCATAGAACCATCGCCCTCGCGCAGGCCCAGACCCGGTTGGTCGAACTTGGTGCCTAGGGTGACAGAGCCAGACTCGATAGCGCCGAGAAGGCCCTCGCCTCCGCTGGCGGAGTCAGAGGAATCACCACACGCAACGAGCAGAGCGCTGGATGCGGCGATGGCGGCGGCGGTGGCAGTAATGCGGTTGAAAGTGCGGGACATGAGATTCTCCTTGATGAGGTGAGTGGAAAATGAATGAAGGTAGAGAAAAGAGGTGAACTGGTAACCGTTTAGTGCTGCAGGATCTTGCCCAAGAAGTCCTTTGCTCGTTCTGATTGTGGGTTGGTGAAGAAGGATTCCGGGTCGGTGTCCTCGACGATGGCCCCGTCGGCCATGAACAGGATGCGGTCGGCCGCGCGCCTGGCGAAGCCCATCTCGTGGGTCACCACGACCATGGTCATGCCTTCTTTGGCCAAATCCGTCATGACGTCAAGCACCTCGTTGACCATCTCAGGGTCGAGAGCTGAGGTAGGTTCATCGAAGAGCATGACTTTCGGGCGCATAGCCAAGGCACGGGCAATGGCGACACGTTGTTGCTGGCCGCCGGAGAGCTGTGCAGGGTATTTTTCTGATTGATTAGCAATTCCAACGCGGTCAAGCAGTTGCATCGCACGCTCTTCGGCCTCGGACTTCTTCATCCTGCGGACTTTGATAGGCCCCAGAGTGACGTTGTCCTTGATGGTCTTGTGTGGAAAGAGATTGAATTGCTGGAACACCATGCCCACGTCCGCACGCAGCTTGGCTAGCTCGCGTCCCTCTTCAGGAAGGGGAGTGCCGTCGATCGCGATGGAACCCTCGTCGATGGTTTCAAGCCGGTTGATGGTGCGGCACAGGGTGGACTTGCCGGAGCCGGACGGACCGAGAACAACGACGACATCGCCGCGGCCAATCTCCAAGTTGATATCGCGGAGAGCGTGATAGTCACCGAAGTACTTATTGACTCCGTCCATCTTGATCATCGGACCGGAATGTTCGGTCACATCACACCTCCTTAGATAGAGTGAGCTGAATCATATGTAGAACAATAGGCGTGTGGATAGTGGAGGCGGGGAGGTTTGTGTAACAAATCCATAACTCTTAAATGCGGTCGCGGCATTATGAGTAGTGCGGCCGCCCAGTTAGAATGTCCCCACGTGAGCTCCCCCGTAACTAATAACCAGCCCCGCACCTATGAGGTGCGGACCTTTGGCTGCCAGATGAACGTTCATGATTCCGAGCGCATTTCCGGCCTGCTCGAGGAGGCCGGCTACTCGGCGGCGCCGGATGGCGCCGAGCCTGACCTCATCGTATTTAACACCTGCGCCGTGCGCGAGAACGCCGACAAGCGCCTGTACGGCACCCTGGGTGCGCTGAAGAAGACGAAAGAAAACCATCCCGGCATGCAGATCGCGGTTGGCGGCTGCTTGGCGCAGAAGGATAAGGACACCGTCTTGGACCACGCGCCGTGGGTGGATGCGGTTTTCGGCACCCATAACATGGCGGCGCTGCCGGCACTGCTTGAGCGTGCACGTCACAACAATGAAGCGCAGGTGGAAATCGTCGATGCCCTCGAGGCTTTCCCCTCCGTACTGCCGGCAAAGCGCGAATCCGCCTATGCCGGGTGGGTCTCGGTCTCCGTGGGTTGTAATAACACCTGTACTTTCTGCATCGTCCCTTCGCTGCGTGGAAAAGAGGAAGACCGCCGCCCCGGCGATATCCTCGCAGAAGTTCAGGCCCTGGTAGATCAAGGCGTGTCCGAAGTGACCCTATTGGGGCAAAACGTCAACGCCTATGGCGTCAACTTCGCGGACCCAGACCTGCCGCGTGATCGCTTCGCCTTTTCCAAGTTGCTGCGCGAGGTAGGCAAGATTGAGGGTCTCGAGCGCTTGCGTTTTACCTCGCCGCACCCGGCCGAGTTCACCTCCGACGTTATTGATGCCATGGCGGAGACATCGGCTGTGTGCCCGCAGCTGCATATGCCGCTGCAGTCTGGGTCTGACAAGGTCCTCAAGGACATGCGCCGTTCCTATCGCACGAAAAAGTTCTTGGGGATTCTCGACGAGGTCCGTGAGAAGATGCCACACGCGGCAATTACCACCGACATCATCGTGGGCTTCCCAGGCGAGACCGAGGAGGATTTCGAAGCCACGATGGACGTGGTTCGCCGCGCCCGTTTCGCCTCCGCTTTCACTTTCCAGTACTCGCCGCGCCCCGGCACCCCGGCCGCAGAAATGGATAACCAAATCCCCAAGGAAGTTGTGCAGGAGCGCTTCGAGCGCCTCGTCGCCTTGCAGGATTCCATTCAGGCAGAGGAAAACGCCAAGCTTGTCGGCACTGATGTAGAGCTGTTGGTGCAGGCGGAAGGCGGCCGCAAGGCCGCCGAGACCCACCGTCTCACCGGACGCGCGCGTGATGGTCGCCTTGTTCACTTTGCACCAGTCGATGCCGCGGGCAAGGACATCTCTGCGGAGATTCGCCCCGGTGATGTTGTGCACGCTACCGTGACGGATGCAGGCTCCTTCTTCCTGGTGGCTGATTCCGGCGTGAGCGAGCACCGTCGCACGAAGGCCGGCGATATGTCGGCGGCGGGGCAGACGCCCACGACGGCACCAATTGGGGTGGGTCTGGGTCTGCCGGGCGTCGGCAAGCCCAGTGCTCCTGCCGATTCCTGCGGCTGCTAAAAGGGGGTAGGCTCCGTTTTATGAGTGATGACTTGAAGTCCGTTCACGATGCCGTAGCTGCTGAGAAGCGCGCAGCGCAGACTCTCGAGTTGGGAAAGCACAAATATGCGCTCATCGTGTCCGTCGTGGCGTGGGTTGCTTACTTGGTTTTGCCCTATGCCGGTGATGCCCGCGGCTGGGAAGCTCTCTTCGTCGGTGGAACGGCCGAGGGCGTGCGGATCTCCCTCATGGAAACCGTCAGCGCATGGTTAGCGCTGGGAGGCGTGGGTATTCTGACCACGGCCACGATTACCACTCGCCGGACCAAGCTGGCTCTCGTAGCGTGGATGATGACGACGATCTCTTTCTTCGCTAACCTGTGGGGATTTTGGTACAGGGACAGCGCCTCGGATGGCGCTGCCATAGGTATGTACGTGGGCGTCTTCTCAACGTTGGTCGCCTTTCTTGTGTACTGCCAGGTAGCACTGCGCCGCAGTCCCGAGCAGTTGGCCGCCGCAGAACGCGTGCGGGAAGTCGCCGGCCAGCTCGATCACGTGGGAGTCCTGCAGACCGAAGCCGCTACCGAGCTGCCGGCAGAACAGAATCCGCTGCTTATCGACGACCGCCGCTCCCGTGCGGCCTCCCGCCACCGGCGCCAGCAGGACGAGGAATAAGCGCTACGAGATTCGTGTTGTGGAGTGCATGACTACACTCTTCGACTCACTTGAATTGGGACGACTGACCCTGCCAAACCGCGTGACCATGGCAGCGTTGACCCGCTCACGGGCAGGTCGCGATGGCGTCCCCACGCCCCTGCACGAGACCTACTACACACAGCGCGCTTCCATGGGTCTTATCGTGACGGAGGGCGTATTCCCCGCAGTGACCAGCCGCGCTTTCCCTGGCCAGCCCGGTATCGAAACTCCGGAACAGATTTCCGGCTGGCGGCGAGTGGCCGATTCCGTCCACGAAGCTGGCGGACGCATTTTCATGCAGGTGATGAACGGCGGGCGCCTTTCTCATGCCAGCCTCCTCGAGGGTGCAGAACCGGTGGCACCCTCTGCGCTGGCATCGGGCACTGCGGTCCGAGATTTCGAATCCCGCAAGGAGTGCCCGGTGCCCCGCGCCCTCGAGATCGAGGAGCTACCGCGCATTGTCGATGAGTTCCGCCAAGCTGCCCGCAATGCCATCGATGCTGGGATGGATGGCGTGGAGCTTCATGGTGCGAACGGTTATCTGCTGCACCAGTTCCTTTCTCCGAGCTCGAATCACCGAGAGGATGCCTACGGCGGAACCCCGGAGAAGCGCTACCGCCTGGTAGTGGAGATCCTGCGTGCCGTGGCCAAGGAGATCGGAGCCGACCGCGTAGCGCTGCGCCTGTCCCCGCAGCACAATATTCAGGGCATTGAGGAAACCGACGCTGCGGATGTGCGTGCCACCTATGGTGGGTTGCTGCGCGCTGTCGCAGACCTTGGTTTGGCCTACGTCTCCTTCCTGCATGCAGCGCCTACGGGTGAGCTCATTACTGAGCTGAGCGCCGAAGCGCGTGCTAACGGGCGTACCCGTGTCATCCTGAACTCGGGGTTTGGACAGGTGACCCAGCGCGCGGACGCCGAGGATCTAGTACACCACGGTGATGCCGTGGCCGTGGGCCGGTTGGCCATCTCCAACCCGGATCTCGTTCGCCGCTGGCAGGAGGAGCTTCCTGTCACTGCGCCGGATGAGACCACGTTCTATACGGGTGGAGCGCACGGCTACACCGACTATCCGTTCTCCACGGTCAACTCGTAGGCGCTGCTCGCCGAGATGATGTGCGCGCCGAGGCGCTTGTAGAGCGCATTCATCGCCGGATCCGCCTGGGCGACTGAGCAGTAAGCCCGGCGGACGTCGGGCCAGTGGTGCGCCACCGCATACTGGGCATGCTGCTTAGCACGTGTAGCCAGGCCACGGCGGCGCTGTTCGCGGTCTGTCACGGTAAGAGTCCACTCGCATACCTCAGGGTCCGCATCGCCGTGGCGGGAGAGCTCGGTGAGTGCGACGACGCGTCCCTGTTCGACAATGCCGACGAGGAGCGTTTGCGCTTTGCGGGAGCGTAGCCGTGCGTGCGCTTCATTCAGGCGCTGTCGTGTCCACACGATAGGCTCGACGCTTAAGTCACCGTAGACCGCGTCGGTGGAGGCTAGGGTGAGCAGGCGCAGGACATCATCAAGCAGCTCCTCCGGGATGTCGTAGTCGGGCCACACCTGCGCACCAATCACTGGAGGAGTGGGGGCTATTTCGACGAACATTTGGCGCTCGGCATGCTTGCGACGAAACCCGAGCTCAAGGTAGGCCTGCGACATTGGGTCATAGGTATGGTCCGCGTCTGGCGGGTACAGCATGCCAACCTGGGCAGTCGTGCGGCCCAGCTGGCGGGTAAGCCGGAGTGCCTCTCGGGCGAGGGCTCGCGTCACGTCGAGAGCCTCTGGCTCTAGTTCCTCCCCAGGCAAGGGCAGGAGATCCGCGGCGAGGACGCATTCGATATCGGCGTTCTCTGTTTCCTCCAAGAGTGGAAGAGAGATGTGGATGAAGCCATCGAAATCGATTTCGGGGCTGGGCTCTGCCGCTGAGATAACGGGTAGACCCAGCTCTCCAGCCGGCCCCAAGGCGGAGCCAGTCAACCCGAAGAGATAGGTGCGAGACTCTGTGGAGCCTTGCAGTCGCTGAAGCACACGGCGTGGGGAACCGCTGGCAGCGGGATCGCCGCTGGCCTCTTGGGCGGCTAGGTTGGCGTCGAAAACGAAGCTACGCAGGCAATCCGCCGGCTCAGCTGAGGCCGAACCCGGCGGCGCGACAATCTGAACGAACACTCAGACTAGGGTGCTACTTGTCGTTGACAGCAGCCGCTGCGGCATCGGCGAATTCCTGCCACTGTTTGGCCTGGGCACGCAGTTCTTCCGCCTTCTTGGTGTTGCCCTTGGCCTCGGCAGCTTCTGCCTGCGCGGTGAAATCATCGACCTTGGACTGGAACTGGGCCACGCGGGCCTGGGCCTCTGGGTCCGTCCGGCGCCATTGTGAATCCTCGGCGTCACTCACGCGCTTTTCCAGCGCCGAGATCTTGGCCTCGTACTCGCGCACCTGGTTGCGCGGAACGAAACCGATCTCCTCCCACTTTTCCTGCAGCTCCCGCAGCTTGGCTTTCGCCGAGTCGATCGACTTGGTGGGATCAATCAGGGAGTCATATTCCGCAATGAGCGCATCCTTGGCGGCGGCGTTCTCTGCGAACTGCTTGTCCCGCTCGTCATTGACGGCGTTGCGGGCGTTGAAGAAGTGATCCTGGGCGGCGCGGAAACGGGCCCAGAGCTTGTCGTCGATCTCACGAGGGGCACGGCCCGCAGCCTTCCACTCCGTCATGAGATCACGGTACGCGCGCGCCGTTTCGCCCCAGTTGGTGGAGTCCTGAATAGCTTCTGCGCGCTCTACCAGCTCTTCCTTCTTGGCGCGGGCGGCCGCGCGGTTGCGATCCAGTTCGGCGAAGTGGGAGCCGCGGCGGCGGTTGAAGGAGTCACGGGCGCGGGAGTAGCGCTTCCACAGGGCATCATCCGTCTGGCGGTCGATGCCACGGATCTGCTTCCATTCCTCCAAGATGGCGCGGATACGGTCGCCGGCGGCCTTCCACTCCGTCGAGTTGGCGGCGATGTCCTCGGCCTCGGCAGCGAGCTTTTCCTTTTTGGCAATGGCTTCTTCGCGGCGACGAGCCTTGTCAGCCTGTGCTTGCTCACCGGCTTCCACGGAGTGTTCGATGATAGTGGCTAGGCGCTTGTCCAGTGCCGCGATATCACCGATTACTGCCTGTGTAGGTAGGGACTCTCGCAGTTCCGCAGCAGTCGCCTTGATCGACGCGGCATCGCCCGGATGGGCTGTGAGGCGGGATTCTAGCAGTTCGATCTCGGTGGACAGATCGTCATAGCGTGCACCAAAGTGTGCCAAGCCCTCTTCCGGGGTGCCGGCCTGCCACTCGCCGATTTTGCGTTCGCCTTCGGGGGCCTTGACGAATACCGATCCATCAGCATCAACGCGGCCCCACTGGGCCGGATCGTTTTTTGCGGGCTGCACGGGACGTGCTGCCGGAGCAGAGGAAGACGGGCCGGGACGAGCGCCCTTGCGAGGCATGGCTCCAGGGGAAGGAATAGCGGACATGCTAAGAAACCACCTTCGGTATTATCGCGCCGCGCGACACGGCTGCCAGAACTTATGTGACACAACACTACCGTTTCCGCCGCGCAGCCGCGTGTTAACCCCGAAAAACTAACCTTATAGGATGGGAGTTGATGCAAAATCTCATGGTTATGCCAGCCTCACCGGCCTTGGCGGAAGAATTGTCACCCAGCGATGACGCTTCGCACGCGCTCCTTAGCGCCGCCTGCGAGCTCACACGTGATGCCGCACGCGTCAACGGTAGGGCACCGCTTAAGGTCGACATCGTGGGATCGCGCGATGCGCGCTGGCGTACCGATCACACGGGAAGCTTGAGAGCGTGGGGCGCCCCCCAGGTCGACGTCGGCGGCGGAAACTACCTCCCCGAAATCATGGCCCGCTACGTACTCACTAGCGCGCTCGGGGCAGAAAGCAGTCACCACGCCTTCACGGTGGAAGACTCCCGCGCCTCCCTAGGGGAAGTGCGTTCCGGACGGTTCACAATAGTGTGCGTTGATGGCTCTGCAGGCTTGACAGAGCGCGCGCCGCTCGCCCTCGTCGAGGGTGCACGGGACACTCACCTGTGGTGCGAAAGCGTGCTGGCCGGCGCGGAGGAAGACTGTAACGAAGAGCTGCTCCATTCGACGGGAGTGCTCGAAACGGCACTGTGGGCACAGCTGGCAGGCGTGCATCCACGGCATGCGGAGCTTCGGGCAGCGGATTCAACCCTCGGGGTAGGGCGCTATGTGGCGGGGTGGCAGTGCTAATGCCTAAGACTCTCAGCAGCGGCCCAACCCCGATTGCCGTCGTGGGCCCGACGGCCTCCGGAAAATCAGCACTCGGAGTCGCCTTGGCGCACGAGCTCGACGGGGAAGTAGTCAACGTCGATTCGATGCAGCTTTACCGGGGCATGGACATCGGCACGGCCAAGCTGACGCTGGAGGAGCGCGAAGGTATCCCACACCATCAGCTCGATGTGTGGGACGTGACGGAAACGGCGTCGGTAGCGCGCTATCAGTCCGCTGCCATCGCGGATATCGAGAGTATTCGAGCGCGTGGCAACACCCCGATCTTGGTGGGCGGCTCCATGCTCTATGTCCAATCACTCGTGGATGATTGGCAATTCCCGCCCACTGATCCGCAGGTGCGCGCTCGCTGGGAGGCCCGGCGCCAAGAGATTGGTACCGATGCCTTGCACGCAGAGCTTGCCAGCGTGGACCCGGCAGCCGCGGCCATCATCGAAGATAAGGACCCGCGCCGTACCGTGCGCGCACTGGAAGTCATCGAGCTTACAGGCAAGCCTTTCAAAGCCAGCCAGCCACCGAAGAACGCCCCGCCCCGGTGGGGCACGAGAATCCTCGGGTTGCGCACGGAAGCCAGCTGGTTGAACCCGCGCATCGAGCTGCGCAGTCGCCTCATGTTCGACAAGGGGTTGGTCGAAGAGGTCGAGAACCTTCAGGCGCACGGCCTGAAGGCTGACTCGACGGCGGGGCGGGCCATCGGTTATGCCCAAGTCCTCCAAGCCCAGCGTGGAGAGCTCACCTGGGAAGAAGCGGTGGAGCGTACCATCACTGGAACCCGTCGTTATGTGCGTCGCCAGCGTGCCTGGTTTAACCGTGATAAGCGTATCCACTGGCTGGATGCCGCGGCTGATACGACAACGCAGGCTTTGCGTGTCCTCGAAGAGAGTTAGACTCTACACCTATGAAGTTTGCTAAAGGCCACGGAACTGAAAACGACTTCGTCATTGTGGAAGGAACCGAGCCGCTACCGCCGGAAAAGGTAGTGGCACTGTGTGATCGCCGCGCCGGGATCGGCGCCGACGGCGTCTTGCGCGTCATACGTGCAGGTGACTTGCTCGCCTCTGGAGAAATCGATGAGCTCGCACCGGGCATCGATGCTGGCGACTGGTTCATGGACTACCGCAACGCGGACGGTTCGGTGGCGGAAATGTGCGGCAATGGTACCCGCGTTTTCGCGCATTGGGTGCGCTCCCGTGGGCTGGTGAACACCGATACTTTCACCGTCGGCACGCGCGCTGGGGCCAAGCAGGTCACCGTCCACTCCTTCAACGAGACTGAAGCCGAAGTCAGCGTGGAGATGGGACCTGCACAGGTGCTCGGTGTCTCCACCGCTTCGATGGCGGGGGAGAGCTTCGCCGGGCTCGGGGTAGATATGGGAAACCCTCACCTAGCGGCCGTTATCCCGGGACTGACCGCGGAGGATTTGGCGGCGAAGCGCCTTGAGCAGCCCGTCTTCGATACTGACTTCTTCCCGGCAGGCGTCAACGTGGAGCTGGTTACTCCGCTGCACGATGGCGTGATTCACATGCGCGTCTTCGAGCGCGGCTCAGGGGAGACACGTTCGTGCGGTACCGGAACGGTGGCCGCAGCGTGCGCCGCGCTTGCCGACGCCTCCCACACCACCGGCCGCGTCCGCGTCGTCGTCCCCGGCGGCGAGGTCCAGGTAGAAATCACTGAGGACGGATCTACGCTGACGGGGCCTTCGCGCATCGTAGCCACAGGCGAAACCTCACTATAGGGTTTTCGGGACGGCGTTTAGCGTCCGTCCCCCTTTTTGTAGTTGGTCCCTAGCGCCAAGGCGGCGCGGCGGGCAGCGAGCCACGACTCCTTGAGCTCGGCGGCCCGATCATCGGCCACCTTGAGCAAGGATTCGAGTTCGCTGGTGCCAGTATCTGGCGAGTTAACCCGCGCATCGAGGCGGCGCAAGAAACGCTGCGCGCCATGCATTTTATAGTGGAACGCTTCGATAGTGGGGTTCGTGCAGTCGACGTCGGCAAGCGCTGGGCGGTGGAGCGTGCGGTCCGCCAATGCTTCAGCGTCGTCGCTCGTAGCAAATGTGGCGTAGTCCTCGAGGACGCCCGTGATGTCTTCCACCGTGAGCGCAATGGAAGCCCGCAGCGCCGCATGTTCCGAGGCATCGGGGCGGGCGCCGACAAACAGCCATAGCGCCCCGCAGATAAAGATAGCGAGAATAACTCCCGGCAGCTTCAGCGTCAGAACCAGTACCGTAGCGGTAACCCCGGCAAGGAGCAGGGCAAAACCCTGACGCTGAGATGCGGAAAAACTCATGCTTACGACTCTACGGTATGCCTAGTGGCCGCCGCAGCCTCCAGAGCCGCAGGCGCAGCCGCCGTCGCTGCCACAGCCGCCGGTGGGTAGCGCGATAGAGGCGGTCAGCATCGCCGAACCCGCAAGCACGGAATCCTTCGGCGGCAGCTCGCCAAAGCTCTCCGGCAGACACAGATCGAAGGGGAAGGTGCCATCCATGACGAGGTGCATGAAGCGCTCACCGGTGAGCTGGTTGTGGCGCCACTCGGACTCCATAACCCGAGCGGAAAAAGTGCAGCCCGGGGTAGGGGATTCGGCGCCGGAACCGGCCGCAACAACTGCCGCACCGGTGGATTCAAACGTGGCTGGGTAGGTGCCCTTCTCGGCTTCGTAGGCATCTGCGTTGTCGAACGCGGTGACATCGAGACCCATCGCAGTAAGCTCTACCTGCTGCCACTGCTGGGTGTCCTCATCAGCCAAGAGCGGGCCCTGCGCCAAGTTCGCCGTCGCTTGCGCGAGAACGTTTCCGAAAGGATCGATGATGTCCAGGTAAGCCAAGACATCGTTGATCATAGAGACGTGGGCGAAGCCTTGGGTGACGCCCTCAAACCCAATGAAGGTGGCGAAAGGTTCGACGGCAAGGATATTGAGTTGCGCCCCGGAAGGATCCGAGAACTGAATGAGTTGTCCTCCGCGAACCTCCCCCGTGACTGCCAGCTGGTTGGTCGAAATGGCTGCTTCGACGGCGTCCTGCCAGCGCTCGTAGTTGAGGCCAATGGCCTGCATCTCTGGGTGAGTGGTCTCTTTGACGGTCATGCGGCCCATTGTATCTGGCGCCGCGATGACTCAAAAATGTTGTCGGTGAGCCTTGCCGCCGGGATCGGCACAAGGTCGTGTGCAACGGAGATTCCCTGTTAAGAGGCGTGACGTGCAAGAATAGAAAGCATATGACAAAAGAAACCCATGATGATCTCCTCGCGCAGGCTTTTGGTGAGCCCGCGCCCACCTCACCGGAGCCGACTACCGGTGATCTCGACCTAGCTGAGCGCAACGCCTTCCGCCGAGTAACCCGCGAGACCACCATTCGCGCAGAAGACACCACCGACGGCTACGAAGTGGAGTACCGCAAGCTGCGCCTTGAACAAGTAGTCCTCGTAGGAGTGTGGACTGAAGGCACCGTGGCCGAGGTTGAGGCCACGATGTCGGAGCTCGCGGCGCTCACGGAAACCGCGGGAGCCGAAGTAGTAGAAGCCCTGTATCAGAAGCGAGATAAGCCGGACCCGGGTACCTATATCGGCTCCGGCAAAGTGAACGAGCTCAAGGATATCGTGGCTGCCACTGGCGCGGATACCGTGGTGTGCGACGGCGAGCTAACCCCCGGCCAGCTCTCTGCCTTGGAACGCGCTCTCAACACCAAAGTTATCGACCGCACCATGCTCATCTTGGATATTTTTGCGCAGCACGCCAAGTCCAAGGAAGGCAAAGCCCAAGTTTCGCTCGCGCAGTTGGAATATCTTTATACGCATACCCGTGGTTGGGGCGGCAACCTCTCGCGCCAGGCGGGCGGCCGTGCTGGTTCCAACGGCGGCGTCGGTCTGCGCGGCCCCGGTGAAACCAAGATTGAGACGGACCGTCGGCGTATCCGCACGCAGATGGCGCTGCTGCGTAAGGAGCTTAAGGCGATGAAGACGGCGCGTGAGATTAAGCGCTCGCGCCGTGCGTCATCGACGATCCCGCAGATTGCGATCGCCGGCTACACCAACGCTGGTAAGTCTTCGCTCATCAACGCGATGACGGGCGCTGGCGTGCTGGTGGAGGATGCACTGTTCGCTACCTTGGACCCCACCACCCGCCGCGCCGAGCTTGCTGATGGCCGCCAGGTCGTCTTCACCGATACCGTTGGTTTCGTCCGCCACCTTCCCACACAGTTGGTGGAGGCCTTCAAGTCCACCTTGGAGGAGGTCCTCGCAGCAGACTTGATGCTGCACGTCGTGGACGGCTCAGATCCCTTCCCGCTGAAGCAAATTGAGGCGGTTAATGCGGTCATCTATGACATCGTGAAGGAAACCGGCGAGGAGGCCCCGCCGGAGATCATCGTCATCAACAAGATAGACCAGGCCGATCCGCTGGTGCTGGCGGAGCTTCGCCACGCCCTTGACCGTGACAACGTGGTGTATGTCTCCGCCAAGACGGGGGAGGGCATCGATGAGCTCACCACGCGCGTGGAGCTCTTCCTCAATTCTCAGGACGAGCATGTGCAGTTGCTCATTCCGTTTACCCGCGGGGACGTGGTCGATCGCATCCATACCCAGGGCACCGTGCGTAGCGAGGAGTACACGGGGGAGGGCACGCTTGTCGACGTTCGCCTGCCCGCCTCCATTGCCGCCGAACTCAGGGAATTTCGCGTGGCCGGTGAGGACGCTTAGGTTTCGGTGCTCCCGTGAGCCATAATTATGGCTCGTGAGTAATTTTGGCTGGGCCGTCCACGGGGACGGAAAAACGATTAAGCCGGGCGCGGTCGTCGCACCCGAAGAACGATTGAGCTGGGGCCGCACTATCGGCATCGGCATGCAGCACGTAGTGGCCATGTTCGGCGCGACACTGCTGGTGCCCACCCTGACCGGATTCCCGGTCAATACGACGCTGCTGTTTTCAGGCCTGGGAACAATCCTATTCCTCCTGATTACCCGCAACCGCCTGCCTTCCTACCTGGGCTCCTCTTTCGCGTTCATTGCACCGCTGAGCGCCTCCCAGCAGTACGGCATTGGCGCGCAGGCAGGTTCCGTCTTAGTGACTGGCCTGGTCTTGGTGGCGATTGGTTTCGCGGTGAAGGCAGCAGGCCGCAAGGTCCTTGACGCCGTCATGCCGCCGGCTGTGACCGGCGCCATCGTGGCACTGATTGGCCTCAACTTGGCGCCCAATGCTGCCACCAATTATTCGAGCCAGCCTCTGGTTGCCACGGTGACGCTGGCGGTCATCATCCTGGCCACCGTGGCCGGTCGCGGCATGGTTTCGCGTCTGTCGATTCTTATCGGTGTCGTCGTCGGCTGGGCTTTCGCGGCGGCCACGGGCAACCTGGGCGAGGGGGCCGTGGAGTCCATCCGCGAAGCAGCCTGGATTGGCTTCCCGCAGTTCCATGCGCCGGAGTTTCACGTCTCCGCCATCGCGGCAGCACTTCCAGTGCTGGTGGTGCTGATTGCGGAAAACGTCGGCCACGTCAAGGCGGTCTCGGAGATGACTAAGCGCGATCTCGATGATTTAGCCGGCGACGCTCTCATTGCCGATGGCCTGGCTACCTCCTTGGCTGGTGGTTTCGGCGGCTCCGGCACCACAACCTACGCGGAGAATATCGGCGTTATGGCCGCGACCCGCGTCTACTCCACGGCCGCCTACTGGGTCGCTGCTATCACCGCCATAGCTCTGGCCTTCATCCCGAAGTTCGGCGCGCTCATCTTCACCATTCCCACCGGCGTGCTGGGCGGCGCTTGCATCGTCCTCTACGGCCTCATCGGCATGCTCGGCGTGCGCATCTGGATGGACAACAAGGTCAACTTCAACAACCCGGTCAACCTCACTGCGGCGGCGGTGGCGCTCATCGCGGGCATTGGCAACCTCACCCTCGACGTCTTCGGCGTGACGCTGGAAGGTATTGCCTGGGGCTCTGTCGGCATAATCGTGCTCTACCCGGTGATGAAGAAGCTCTATAGCACCATCGGTGAGGGCCGCGGCGCGAAGTACTAGAGGCGCTTCCGCCGACTAGCGAGGATAAGGGACCGGAGTAAAGGCACCATCTGGGGGCTTTGATTTAGAAAGCCCCAGGTGAATTCGTGCAGGAATCTGCATAAGGTGCTTTTACTTCGGTCCCTCTGCGGTATGAAGACGCGCATACACATGGTTCCATTCAAACGGTTTGGGTCAGAAGGTTCTTCTGAGGTCAAATGAACCTTCTAGGCACCTCTATTTGGTTTCCTTGCCCCCAACAGAACCGTTTGAGTAGAGCCTGATGACTGGAACCTTGTGCTAGACAACCAAGCAACAGAAAGCTCCCGCTACCCTCAGCAAAGAGGGAAGCGGGAGCGTGGGCCTTAAGCGGCAGGATGCCGTTTAGGAAGCGTCGAGGTCCTGCTCGATGAGACCGGCGATCTTCTCCACAGCGGCCTCGTTCTCGGAGGTCACGGTGACTTCGTCGCCCTGCTCGGCGCCGAGAGCCATGATCATGAGGGAAGAAGCGGCATCGGTCTCATCCTCGTCCTCATCGCCAACGAGGGTGAGGAAGATGTCCTCATCGAACTCAGCGGCGGCGTCAGCGATGATGGAGGCCGGACGTGCGTGCAGTCCGACGGAGGAGCCAACCTTGACGGTCTTAGAAGCCATGATGATAATCCTTTCGAATTACGGTATTTCGTGCTTACAAGTGTACGCGGCTTAAGCGCTAGGCGGCAGCCTTGGCTTTGTCTGCCTTCGCAGCAGCTTCTTCAGCAGCCTTGTTCGGCCAGAATTGCTTCATCGCGATGACTGCAATGGCGGAGACGATGACGCCGGCAAGGATAGCCACAAAGTAGGCCCACGCAGGTTCGATAGCGAAGATAACGAAGATTCCGCCGTGCGGGGCGCGAGACATGACGTCCAGGGACATCGACAGCGCACCAGTTACTGCGCCACCGAGCATCATCGAAGGGATGACGCGCAGCGGGTCGGCAGCAGCGAACGGGATAGCGCCCTCGGAAACGAAGGACAGACCCAGCAGCCAGGCCGACTTGCCGTTCTCCTGCTCCGCGGGCGTGAACAGGTTCTTGCGTACGAAGGTAGCGATGGACAGCGCAATCGGCGGAACCATGCCGGAGGCCATAACGGCGGCCATGATTTTCATGGAAGCCTCATCACCCGTGGACAGGCCAGCAGTAGCGAAGAGGTAAGCAGCCTTGTTGACTGGGCCACCCAGGTCGGAGCACATCATGAGACCGAGGATGATGCCCAGAAGCACTGCTGAGGAGCCAGACATGGAGGCCAGCCAGTTCTGCAGACCGTTCATGATGGCGGCCAGCGGGGCACCGAGAAGCAGATACATGAGCAGGCCAGTAATCATCGTGGCGAGCAGCGGGATGATGACCACAGGCATGAGGGAGCCGATCCAGCGCGGGACCTTCCACTTGCCAATCCACATCGCAACGAAGCCAGCGATGAGACCGGTGACCAGACCACCGATGAAGCCGGCGCCCAAGGTAACAGCAATAGCACCGCCGGCGAAGCCCGGCGCGATGCCCGGGCGGCCTGCCAGTGCGAAGGCGATGTAGCCGGAGAGCGCTGCGACGATGAATCCCATCGATGCTTGACCAATCGCGAAGAGCACGGCGCCGATGTATAGGGCGAATCCTGCCTTCTGGAAGGTCATCATTTCGCCATCAACCATGACGTCATGGCCCGGCAGGTTGGTCAGGGAGTAATCAGTAGTGATGGCCTGCCATCCGTTGGCCATGTCGTAACCGCCGAAGAGGAAGCCCAAGGCCAAGAGGAGGCCGCCGGCGGCGACGAAGGGCACCATGTAGGACACGCCGGTCATGATGGCCTGCTGAATGCGCTTGCCCCAGCCCAGTCCTTCGCCTTCTTCCGCGGAACTAGAGGAGGCTGCGCCTGCCGTGCCTGCCACCTTGTGCGCATTGGGATTCTTCGACGCGGCGATGGCCTCATCGAGCATCACGCCCGGTTCGTTGATGGCGCGCTTAACGCCCGACTCAATGACGGGCTTGCCGGCGAAGCGCTCCCGGTCGCGAACGCCGACGTCGGTGGCGAAAATGACGGCGTCGGCAGCCGCGATGGTGTCTGCCGAAACAGCGGTGTTGTTGGAGGAACCCTGGGTCTCTACGGTGAGCTCGACATCGTCGCGCTCCTCGGCGGTCTGGGTGAGGGCGTCGGCCGCCATGTATGTGTGGGCAATGCCGGTCGGGCACGCGGTGACGGCGACGATGCGGGTCTTCTTTGAATCTGCAGCCTTGCTCGAAGCAGGAGCCGTAGCCGCTGCACTCGCACCTGCAGGGGATGCTGATTCGTTAGCCGCAGCCTTCTTCGGCTTTTCGGCGTTAACCACGTCGAGTACCAGGGAGACGATTTCCTCCTTGGTCTGCGCGGTGCGCAGAGCCTCCAGGAAGTCCTTCTTCACCAGCGCGCGGGCAAGCTTGGAGAGGATCTTCAGGTGTGCTTTACCGCCACCTTCCGGGGCAGCAATGAGGAATACCAGGTGGGCGTCACCATCGGGGCCGGAAAAGTCCACGCCGCGCGAGAGGCGGGCGAAGGCCAAGGTGGGTTCAGACACTGCGGCGGAGCGGCAGTGCGGGATGGCAACCCCGCCGGGAACACCGGTGCCGGCCTTGGCTTCACGCTCGATGGCGGGGCCGGCCAGCTCTTCGATGGAGGTGGCGCGGCCGGTGTCATGGACAAGCGTGGCCAGGTTGGTAATGACTGATTCGATGCTGCCACCGAAGTCGGCGTCGAGCGCCACAAGGTCGGTGGTGATGAGTTCTGATGACATCGGGTAAGTACTCCTCAGTACTGCTAAAGGTCGGTGACGGCCTGAACCGTCGTGTGTTTAATATCGAGTTCTTCAGGGGTTGGTATCTGGGTTCCTGGGAGCGCTGCGGCAGCCGATCCGTAGGCCACGGCCTGACGCAACGCTTCGGGGTAGGAGGCACCGCTGCGGCGGGCGAGGATATAGCCGGAGAGCGAAGAATCGCCGGCACCCACGGTGGAACGGAGGGTAATGGGCGGGGGAGTAGCGGCCCACGCTTCATCGGTGGTGACCAGCACTGCGCCAGCGCCACCTAGGGTGACGAGAACCTCAGGAATGCCGCGCTTGACGACGACCCTCGCGGCCTCGACCACACCGCTAAAATCACCGTTCTCGGCGGCAGCTTCGAGGGCCTGGCCATCAACGTTGGCTAGCTGTCCAAGCTCAAGGCCATTGGGCTTGATGAGATCGGGGCTGGCTACCTCGAGGTTCTCTCCGAGAGCCACCATAGGGGCATCGGAGGTGTCGACGGCTACACGGATGTTGGGGTTCGCCTCGCGAGCGACAGTGATGAGCTGCGTGTACCAGTCGGTGGGAACCCCCTTGGGCAGGGAGCCTGCCATGACGATCCACTCGGCGTTGGCGCAGTGTTCAGCAACGGCCTGTGCCACGTCTTGCTGAACTGACTCATCGAGCGTGGGGCCGGGACCGTTGAGTTTGGTCGTCCGGCCGTCTGGCTCGGTCAGAGTGGTATTGGTGCGCACCGCGCCGGCCGTGTGTACTGCATGTACGGGGATGGACGCGTCATCAGCAAGGGCCAAGAAAGGATCAGCGGGGGCGGCGGGGAGCAGCGCCAAGCTGTCGACGTTGGCGAGCGTTACGGCATGCGTAACGTTGACGCCTTTACCGCCAGCAACGCTGGAGACAGACTCGGCGCGGTGGACAGCACCGGGGTCGAGCGCCTCGTTCAGGCGCACTGTGGCGTCGATGCT
Source organism: Corynebacterium sp. HMSC074A09 (assembly GCF_001811545.1). Lineage (NCBI taxonomy): Bacteria > Bacillati > Actinomycetota > Actinomycetes > Mycobacteriales > Corynebacteriaceae > Corynebacterium > Corynebacterium sp. HMSC074A09. The sequence continues at coordinate 37,670 of NZ_KV805171.1, forward strand.
CGGGTTGGGGGTCAAAGTAAGGATCATCGTGGACAATGTCCCCTTTCGCGGAGTGCGTATATTGGGGCAAAAGCGCCGCGGCGGCTCGAACAAGAACTTCGGTGCAGATTGCCCGTGGTCAGCGTGAAACTAATGTTGCTTAATGTTGATTATTGCCCGTATGTGTCCGAATGTCAACGGAATCACTGTGGTTTTCGTTGCATTTTTGACCGACTTGTGATGATCTGGATAGAGAAAACATCGTCTCCGTAAGGATATGTGTCATGGAAAACGCATCCCCATCCACCATTAAAGGCACCGGCGTCGTCGCCGGCGTTGCATACGCTGAGGCGGTGTGGGTCCGCCCACGCCCAGAACTGCCCACGGCGGGAGAAACCGTGCCGGAGGAGCAGCGCGATGCTGAGTACGATCGCTTCCTCGAAGCGGCGGACATTGTTGCCAGCCGCCTTGAGCAGCGTGCAGCTGGGGCTGAAGGCCAGGCTGCTGAGGTTCTCGGTGCTACCGCCGGAATGGTGAAGGACCGAGGTTGGCACAAGGCAGTGCGCAAGGGTATTCGTAGCGGCAAGAACGCCGAGTATGCGGTCGTCGGCGCAACGGACAGGTTCGTCACCATGTTTGAGGCCGCCGGCGGCGTGATGGCAGAGCGCACAACCGACCTTAAGGATGTGCGCGATCGCGTGATTGCACAGCTACGCGGTGAACAGGAACCGGGCCTGCCCATGGTCGAAGGCGAGGCGGTACTGCTGGCGGATGACCTCGCTCCAGCGGATACCGCTACCTTGGACATTGCGCATATCAAGGCACTGGTCACCGAGCTCGGCGGGCCGACGAGCCATACTGCAATCATCGCCCGCCAGCTGGACCTTCCGTGCATCGTCGCAGTTGGCGCTGATCTCCGCTCGATTGAAGCGGGAACCCAGATCTTCGTCGATGGTTCCGTGGGAACGGTGTCCCTTGGCGCGGATCGTGACACCTCACTTAAGGCAGTTGAGGAATACCGCGAGAAGGCAGCGCGAGTGGCCGAGTGGCGTGGCCCTGCCCAGACCAAGGACGGTCACCGCGTGCAGCTGTTGGCCAACGTGGCCGACGGGAACGCAGCTCGCATCGCCTCGGATTCGCAGGCAGAGGGGATCGGCCTGTACCGCACGGAGCTTTCCTTCCTCTCTGCCAGCGAAGAACCGACCGTGGAGGAGCAGGCACGCATCTACGGCAAGGTTTTCAACGCTTTCCCCGAATCCAAGGTCGTCGTTCGAACGCTCGACGCCGGATCGGATAAGCCGATTTCCTACGCCACGTTGGACTCTGAGGAGAACCCGGCCTTGGGTGTGCGCGGCCTGCGCATCGCCCGAAACAACGAGGCGCTTCTCACCCGTCAGCTCGACGCCATCGCACAGGCCGCGGAAAAGCGTGCTGATGGCGCTACCACTTGGGTCATGGCGCCCATGGTGGCCACGGCAGTAGAGGCGAAGTGGTTTGCTGAACTGTGTCGTGAGCGCGGGCTCATCGCCGGCGCGATGATTGAGGTGCCTGCAGCGGCCCTGATGGCCGATACCATCATGCCGCACCTCGACTTCGTGTCCATCGGTACCAATGACTTGACTCAGTACACGATGGCCGCGGACCGCCTGTCGCCGCAGCTGGCCTACCTGACCGATCCGTGGCAGCCGGCCGTGCTGCGTTTGATCCAGCACACGTGCGTGGTGGGTCGCGATAACAATGTGCCGGTTGGTGTCTGTGGTGAGGCCGCCGCCGATCCCATGCTCGCTTGCGTGCTGACTGGCCTTGGAGTCACCTCACTGTCCGCAGCGTCGACCGCAGTTGCGGGCGTTGGTGCACAGCTGGCTGAGCTCACACTCGAGCAGTGCCAGAAGATGGCGGAGGCGGCTATCAACGCCGAAAGCCCAGCAGATGCGCGATCCGCAGTGATTGCGCTGCTGGAGGAATACCAGACTGCCTAGTAGCTCTAGCTTGGTTTAGGCCGCTGCTGAAACAGGGAGGTGTGGTTCCCCGAGAGGCCCCTCGGGGAACCACACCGCCCTTACGCGGTCGTGGGATGAAACCGCCTATTTCTCCGAAGCGATAATCACGTCGATGCCGTGCTCGCGCAGGGCTTCGACGTAGGCGGCTGGAGCAGCGGCGTCCGTAATGACGACATCAATCTCATCGAGCGAGGCAAAGCTGACCAGATAGTCATTGCCGAGCTTCGACGAGTCACACAAGACGACGACGCGATGCGCGTTGGTAACAAAGGCCGACTTGATAGCTGCTTCCTGTGAGTCCGCCGTGGATAGCCCATGGTCGATGGTCAGGGCGTTGGTGCCGATGAAAGCAACATCTGCGCGCATCAGCGCCATGGTGCGAAGGGCGGTATCGCCGACGACGGCTTGGGTGATCGCGCGCACCGTGCCGCCTAGGAGCTGCACCTCGGAAACACCATTGCTGGCCAACGAGAGGGCGATCGGTAGGCTATTCGACACAATGCTGAACTGGCCAGCAGAATAGCGCTGTCCGATGAGGTCAGCGAGGGCGTTGGTGGTAGTTCCAGCGTCGATGAAGATACTGCCCCCGTCGGGAAGCTGCTCTAGTGCGGCGCGGGCGATAGCCATTTTCGCGCCCGTGGCGGAACGCTGACGAGTATCGAGTGTAAATTCTGCAGTCTGGAACGATTGGGAAGCAACCGCACCGCCATGAACGCGGTGGACAACTCCTTCCCGGTCTAAGACCGCGAGGTCGCGGCGAATCGTCTCAGCGGTAACATCGAAGCGTTCGGAAAGCTCAGTGACATTGACTCGGCCTTCGACGGCGGTCAATGACGCAATTTGTCGGCGACGCTCTTCTGCGTACATAGTTCCTCCCAGTGAAGTTTGCCTGTGGTAGTCGCTGCGCCCGGCGGTGATAATAAGTGGGGCCGGGGCATGTGAGCGAAGAGAGCAACGAATGTTGCGGCGATGCTTCTATTGTCCCACTGAATGCGAACAAAACGGAACCAAACAAATAAAAGCTCACATTGCTGGCGGCAAACGTGCGAGAAAAACAATGTTTATACTGCATGTTTGCAAATGTGTGATGTCGGACGCTTAAACGGCGCGATTCGGACATGTACACACACAAGGGGGTAAAAAGAAAAAATCCCTCCCTCCAGTTCGCCCGCACCGAGTGGAAATAAGCGGTGGCGTGGGCAACCGGTTGGGGGAGGGATAGTTGTGGCTTAGGGGTGCCTAAAGCTTGCGGAACACCGATACAACCTTGCCCATGATTTCGGCCTCATCGCCCTTGATGGGAGCGTAGGCGTCGTTGTGGGGGAGGAGCCACACTCCAGAAGAATCGCGGTGGAACTCCTTTACAGTTGCTTCTTCGCCTTCGAGGAGTGCAGCGACGAATTCGCCTTCTTCGGCGACGGACTGGGAGCGGATAATAACCCAATCGCCATTGAGGATTCCGGCGTCCTGCATAGAGTCGCCGACGACCTGCAGCATGTAAAGCTCGCCGCTTCCCAGGATCTCACCTGGCATGGGGAAGTAGCCGTCGATGTTTTCTTCGGCGGTGATAGGAGAGCCCGCGGCGATGCGGCCGACTACTGGGATGTAGTTCGGCGTTGCTGCATCCTCGGGGACGTCGGGAGTGGACTGCCCTGCTGTGGTGTTGGCCTGCCCGGCTTTGCGGCCCGGCTTCTTTGGATCGTCGGCGCCGGGGAAGTGGCGCACATCAACGGCGCGCGGCTTGTTTGGATCGCGGCGAAGAAAGCCCTTCTCCTCTAGTTGCTTCAACTGATAGGCCACGGAAGACGTGGACTGTAGGCCTGTTGCATCGCCGATTTCTCGAATGCTTGGCGGGTACCCGCGCAGCATGACAGCGTCATGGATGACTTCCAAGATGCGGCGCTGACGGGCGGAAAGTGAGTCGAGGGTAGGTTGGTCGCTTCGCTTCGGCTTGCGGGGCATTCTTACTCCTAGGGCTATCGGTGTGCGCAAAACAGCGCGTCGGGTTGAGGCGTGCAGGACGCTGGTGGGCATCGCGGTGACGTCTCGTTGGTTGCTCATCGTGGCGTGCGCCGTATTGGTGTTTCCGTTTCCTTTTTAGCACGTAAAGAAAAAATGTTCGACTAACGCCGCTTGGATGTGGACAAACTTTCGAGCGCCTGCTATAAATCGAACATACAGACCAAATCGAACGGTTGGTCGATGGAAGTGTTCGACGATGTCGAACCTCGCTCTTACACTTCAGGCATCACCACAATGAAGAAGAAGTCCTGGAAAGGAACTGTCATGGCCATTGCACTTAATACCAGCTCTGCTCTGCATGGAGTAACTCCCGAGAAGTCCGGAAAGGGTCCTGTGCTCGTCCCGCCCGCGGCCGTGTGGGAACCTGAGCGGTGTCACTCGTTCGCGTTAACGCGTGAAAGTGGTTTGTCGCGTGTTCGAACGCTCGAGCCGAGAGATAGAACACAGGGGCGCACAGATCGAATAGGGGATTCCTCAGTTTCATACCAGCGTGCTGCGTCCCTACCTCGCCGTAGCGGCTCGAACGTAGGTAACTATGTTCTTGGAGCAGTTTTCGGTGCAGCGGTATTTATCGGCACCGTGTGGGGTGGTCTTAGTATTGATGGTGAGGCCCCTAGCGCTAGCGGTGCATCAGCCACAGCGGTTGTTTCTTCGCGCTAGACTTCCCGAGGGGCCGGAAGGCGTCTGCGCAGCGGTCGAGAGGAAGGATACGGCACAGTGTATTGCCCGTTCTGTCACAACGAACAGTCACGAGTGATTGACTCCCGAGTGATCGACAGTGGAACGTCAATTCGCCGACGTCGCGAGTGTGCTGCATGCCGAGGCCGGTTTACCACCATCGAGAAGGCTGTCTTGTCGGTGGTCAAACGTAATGGCTTGGCCGAGCCTTTCAGCCGGGACAAGCTAATCCGCGGCGTGAAGCGCGCGTGCCAGGGGCGGGATGTTAGCGATGATGCCTTGAAAAAGCTTGCGCAAGAGGTCGAGGAAACCGTGCGCAGTCACGGATCGTCACAAGTCAACGCCAACGATATCGGCCTTGCTATCTTGGAACCCCTGCGTGACCTCGATGAGGTGGCCTATCTTCGCTTCGCCTCGGTATACAAGTCTTTTGAGAGCGCCGACGACTTTGAATCCGAAATTCGCCTCATGCGCCGGCGCGACCGCGACAGCTTCTAACGTTTTAGCGCAGCTTGTCCGCGGCTTTTTGGATTCTCCGCACGGACACCGCATGCGCGGTACCCAGGCGTTGTGCGAAGAGCGATACGCGCAACTCCTCGATCATCCAGTAGATGTCCTTGACCTCACGGGTCTTCTCGCGGCCGGCGGGCAGCGTGCGCAAACGATTGTTCAGATATGCCTTCGCTTCGTCGACATCGGCTTGGCGGTCGGCATCCCGATCCGGGTCTAGATTCATGTCCTCGAGCCTGATGCGCGCGGCTTGGATATAACGCGGCAGGTGGCGAAGGTGCTGCATGCCGTGCATAGTGATCGCATTCGGGGGCAACAAGAACTTCAGCTGACCGCGAATATCATCGATTGCCGGCCCCTCCCACTGATTGAGCTCAGCGTTGAGGTTCGAATACTCTGCCAAGCCTGGGGCGATCGCGACCACCGCCTGGCGGACGCGGCCTGGCACCTCCGGTTTAACCGCGTTGAGAAGAGTGGTGAATTCACCAGGACTTCGTACCGGCCCGCCCTTCTCCATCATGATGTCGCGTACTGCGGCGACCCGAGCATCGTTGACGAGACCTTCGGCCCCGCCGTGCGGGTAGGCGTCGACAGCAACCCGCTGCTGCAGGGGCAGGCCCTTGACCATATGCTGCGTGTTTACGGAAATCTCTCGGAGTAGCAGCGTCAGGGTGGTGGTGATCATGGAGGCGTCGGCAGCCGCCTTGGTTGGATGCACCTTCAGCGCCACGCCCTCCTTCGTAGCGACAAGTGCAGGATAAGCGGTGACCTCATGCCCATCAACCACCGTGGTCACTTCCTCATCGATAGCGCCCAGCGTGTCTTCCGACCATTCCTTGACGGAAGCGGATTCGGCGGCGCGGCCGACGCGCGACACGGAGGACGAGATATGCCCGGCTTGGCGTTGCACGAGCGCCTTCAAATCGCGATCGGAATCGATGATCTTGCCCCGCTTGTCCACTGCGGCATAGTTCATGCGCAAATGGGGCGGGAGCTGATCAGGGCGGAAGTCAGCCGCGTTGATGCCCTGGCCGCCCATGTCCCGTAACACAGCTGCGAGCTGGTCGATGAGCGCTCCTTCATAGGGAAGGAGCTTGGGCAAGGCCCGCTCAGCGAACTCGGGGGCCGGAACCACAGTACGGCGCAGCGCTTTCGGTAGCGAGCGGATCAGCTCAGTGACAAGCTCTAGACGCAGGCCCGGCACGAGCCAGTCGAATCCCTCAGTATCCAATCCGGCCAGCAGTGGAACGGGAACCCTGAGCGTGACGCCGTCAAGCGGGTCACCTGGCTCGAACTTATAGGACAGGTCGTAATCGATGCTTCCCTTCAACCACCGATCCGGGAAGGCGTCCTCAGTGACATCGTGGTCATCCTCGAGGAGTGCTTCTGGGTCGAAGTCCAGAGAATGCTTGTTTTTCTGTTTCTTCCACCACGAGTCGAAGTGTCGGGCAGTGGTCACAGATTCCGGGATGCGCTGATCGTAGAAGTCGAAAAGCGTGTCCTCGTCTACAACGAGACCGCGGCGCCGTGCTTTTTCTTCGTATTCGGAAGCCTCGGCAAGCTTGCGCTTGTTGTCGTGGAAGAAGTTATGGTGGGTGGTCCAGTCGCCGTCGACAAGCGCATTGCGGATGAACATGTCACGTGCCGCAACGGGATCGACGCGATGGTAGGGAACGGTTCGATCGGCCACCACGGTGACTCCGTAGAGGGTCGAGCGCTGGGTGACTACCGCGGAGCCCCGCTTGCGCGACCACGTCGGGTCCGAATAGTTGTGCTTGAGCAGGTTCTTGGCCAGCTTTTCTACCCAAGCGGGGTCGATGGCCGCTACGTCGCGGGCCCACAAACGTGAGGTCTCCACCAGCTCAGCCGCCATGAGAAATTCTGGCGGTTTCTTTGCTAGTGCTGAACCGGGGAAGATGAGGAAGCGGGTATTTCGTGCGCCAATGAACTCCTTAGAGTTTCCATCGCGTGCGCCGATATTGGACAGCAAGCCAGACAGCAGGGACATTTGGATGTCATCCGCTCGGCGCTCGGTGCTCTCCTGGGCCGTCCAACCGAGCTGCTTAGCGACATCCCTGAGTTGTCGAACCAGATCAAACCACTCGCGGATGCGCATGTAATGCAAGAAGTCTGCCTTCATCCGCTTGCGGAAAGCATTGCCGCTCATCTCATCGCGAGCTTCTTGGACAAAGTCCCACAGGTTGAGCATCGCCATAAAGTCTGAGGACTTGTCCTTAAAGCGAGCATGGGCCTGGTCGGCTTGGGCCTGTTTGTCGATGGGGCGCTCGCGCACATCCTGGATTGTCATCGCGGCAACGATGACCATGACGTCGTGCAGGCATCCGGAGGTGTTGGCTTCAACGAGCATGCGAGCCATGCGCGGATCTACCGGGATGCGGGCAAGATCCCGCCCAATGCGTGTCAGCACCGGTAGCCCGTCTTTCTCCTTGCCCTCGAGTGCGCCCAGCTCGTGGAGGAGGAGCAGGCCGTCACGCACGGCTTTGGGCTCTGGGGCCTGGACGAAGGGGAAATCAGCGATGTCGCCGAGGCGCAGCGAAATCATTTGGAGAATAACGCTGGCTAGGTTAGTGCGCAGAATCTCAGGGTCGGTAAACTCCGGCCGGGAGAGGAAATCCTGCTCGCTATACAGACGGATAGCAATGCCATCGGCCACGCGACCACACCGCCCTGAACGCTGGTTAGCGCTGGCTTGGGAAATCGGCTCGATGGGCAATCGCTGCACCTTAGTGCGGGTGGAGTAGCGCGAGATACGTGCGGTTCCGGTATCCACGACATAGCGAATGCCCGGCACCGTCAGGGAGGTTTCGGCGATGTTGGTGGAGAGCACGATGCGGCGCCCCTTGTGTGAGCGGAAAACGCGATGCTGCTCCTGGTTGGACAGGCGCCCAAAGAGCGGAGTGACTTCCACGTTGCGCCAATGACGCCCCTCAATCGCTTCCATTGCATCGCGGATATCGCGCTCGCCTGGGAAGAAGCACAGGATATCTCCTTCGCCTTCCGCCATGAGCTCCTCGATGGCTTCACACAGGGCGTCCAGTGGATCGAGGTCAATGGTCTTTCCCCCTGACTCGACTTCGAGGGGACGGTAGCGGATTTCTACCGGGTAGGTGCGCCCGGACACTTCGATGATCGGCGCGGGCTTCCCTTCAGCGTCAGCGAAGTGTTCGGCGAAACGCTCCGGATCGATCGTCGCGGAGGTGATAATGACCTTGAGATCCGGACGCTTGGGAAGCAGCCTCTTGAGATAGCCGAGGAGAAAATCGATATTGAGGGACCGCTCGTGGGCCTCATCAATAATGATCGTGTCGTAGGCGTTGAGGAAGCGGTCGCGTTGCATTTCCGCCAGCAGGATGCCGTCGGTCATGAGCTTCACGGCTGTGGTCGAGGAGACACGGTCATCGAACCTGATGGCGTAGCCAACGGAGTCCCCGATTGATTGGCCGAGTTCCTCCGCAATGCGCTCGGCGACGGTCCGTGCTGCGAGTCGTCGCGGCTGGGTATGGCCGATGAGACCCCGGCGTCCACGGCCGAGCTCTAGACAAATTTTGGGAATTTGAGTGGTCTTGCCCGAACCAGTCTCGCCGGCAATGATGACCACCTGATTATTCTCGATGGCCTCGGCGATATCGTCCCGCCGTCCGGTAACGGGAAGCTGCTCGGGGTAGGAAATCGACGGCACGTTTACGTCGATGGCGCTCACTTTTTCCTGGGCAGATGCAATATCAGCCCCGATAGCTGCAAGCGCTTTGGGAGAGCGAGCCTTGCGGAGGCGGCGGCGGAAAGCACGCTCATCACTCAAGGAAACTGTCGTGAGGGCGTTGTAGAGGTCTTCGCGAGTAGCAGTCATAGTCGACCTAGAAGTCTACTCGGAAGTGCTTTTCGCTCACAGGTCGAGGTGGAGAAATTGGTACTCTTGTGGTGACTGTGTGAAAAGAGATTACAGAAGGGCAGAAGTGTATGACCAATCCTTTTGATCCGAAACCGGATGACAACGGCTCCCACGGCGGGTTCGGCAACAATCCGGGAAACAACGCCAATAACTCCTCGGGAAACAATGGCGGCCTGCCGCGGTATGAACCCACCACGCACCCAGAGGATCAGGCTGGCTTCGGCCAGTCCGGCAGTTATGGCAATTACGGTGGCGAGTCCTACGGCGCTCAGCCCTATGGTGGCAATTCCTATGGCGCCTACAACGCCGGTCAGCCGGGATACGCCGGGGCAAGCTACGGAGGCGATTCCGGATATGAGGGCCCTGGTCCGGGCGCCGGCCCTGCCTACACGGGCCCAGTCAGCGCCCTAGAGGCGATCAAATGGGGCTTCAAGGCTGCGCTGGGTAATGCGATGCTGTGGGTGCTGGGTGCTGTCGTGGTGTTCTTTATTCAGGTTATTCCACAAATTGGCATCAGCGTTGGCGAGCAGAACGCCGATGGTACGGGCGCGAGCGTCATGGTGAGCTTCTTCTCCTTTGCCGTGTCTATACTCTCCATCGTTATCTCTTTGATTGTGTACCGCTTGGCCTATCGCGAGATCGATAAGCCAAGCCCCACGTGGGGCACTCTTTTCCAAGGTGTTCGCTGGGTGTCGCCGCTTGTGGTGAACCTGGTCCTGGGTATTCTTGGCGCTATAGCCCTCGTGATTGTTGTCGTCATTGTGTTTGCTGTGGGCTTCGGCGGGGCCTCTGCAATGGATATGCAGAACGTCGAGAACCTCGGAGACGGGGAGATTCTCGCGCTCGTCGGTTCCATCTTCGGTATTCTCGCCGTGCTCATGCTGATCGGGCTATTCATCCAGCCCTTCTTTACCCTCATGCCCTGGTTGGCAGCGGATACCTCCTCAATCGGTGAGGCGTTCTCGCAGGGGCTCAAGCTAGGCAAACAGAATTACAGCCACATCCTGCTGTTCATCGTTCTTACGGCTCTCATGTTTGCCGCGTCCTTCATCACGTTGGGCTTGGCGCTGGTAGTCATCGCACCGGCTATGCAGCTGGCAACCGCGCACCTGTGCCGCCAGTGTCAAGGGCGTTATGCCCCCGCAGCCTAAACACTAAAGGCCACACGTAGCGCATTTAACGCGCGCCGCCGCCCTGACTGTCCTCTTCGGATAGCCCTTTCACAGAGGAGGGCCTAGACAAGGAGGCCGGTCAGTGGCGGCTTTGGCGTTTTGAGTGTCGCGCTGGGGCACGCGTGTTGATCAGAGGGAGCTGACTAGGGAGACGAAAAGAGGTCCCGAGAGCGCTCGACGGCGTCCTCAAATGCGCTGGTGACCAGTGTCCCGAAAGTGCGGTATTCATCGGCGCGGGCGGCAGAGGAGCGAAAAACGAGCCCCACCTGGCGCTCTGCTGTTACCGAAGGGGCAAAGCGAGCAACGGCAAGCTGCGGGTTCTGGCATTCCGTAACGAGTGCGGATTCAGGTACGAGTGTGGCGCCGAGGTTTCCCATGACAAGCTGCAAAATAGTGGTCAATGACGAGGCGCGCGTGACGGCGTTGGTGGCCTCGGAGGGGTTCACTTTCGCGCGGCGGCACAGGTCGAGGACTTGGTCGCGGAGGCAGTGGCCGTCATCAAGCAAGAGCAAATCGAGATGCTCGAGCTCCGACAGCGTGAGGTCATCGCGCCCTGCGAGTGGATGCGCCGCTGGAGTTACTGCGGTGAAGGCCTCGGTGTAGAGAGGGATCTCCACCATGTCGGGAGCCTCAGTGGGTAGTGCAGCAACGGCTAAGTCAAGGTTTCCTTCGCGCAGCTTACTCAGAAGATGCTGGGTTTGCTCCTCGACGAAGCGGGGCTCCAAATCGGGGTAAGCATCATCGATGGATCGCAACAGACCCGGCAAGATATAGGGCGCGATGGTCGGGATGATGCCGATGGTGAGGGGACCGGTGAGTGTGCCGTTGGCGCCGCGGGCTTGGCTCAGGAAGGCATCGGAGGCTTCGAGGGCCGCCTTTGCATAGGGCAGGAGCATCTCGCCGGTGGACGTCACGATGACCTTGCGGGTGGAGCGTTCAATGAGCTGCACTCCCAGTCCTTGCTCGAGCGCGACGAGGGCTTGGGAGAGCGAAGGCTGGGAGATATCGAGCTTGGCGGCCGCGGAGCCAAAGTGCTTGTTCTCTGCGATCGTGACGAAGGTGCGCAACTGGGCGAGGGTCGGACGATACTCCTTATTGTTCATGCCTATAACTGTAACACTTCTAATTCGTCGGTCCTATTGACGCGCGAAGCCTTCCGTGGCATACTTGGCAGGTGAGCGACCGCGTACCTGCTAAAAGGCAGATTGACGTGTGGTCGTAGAGATTTGCATCACAGTTATGCATTGTTGTGACACTATAAGGAGTTGAGCCTTTAATGCCTATCCTGACCGTTGGCGAGAAGTTCCCAGAGTTCGAGTTGACCGCACTGAAGGGCGGTGACCTCCACGACGTTAACGCTAACCAGCCGGAGGACTACTTCGAGCAGGTATCTCTGGACAAGTACCAGGGAATGTGGAAGGTCGTGTTCTTCTACCCGAAGGACTTCACCTTCGTGTGCCCGACCGAAATCGCCGCCTTCGGCAAGCTGAATGAGGAGTTCTTGGACCGCGATACCCAGGTGCTTGGCGGCTCCACCGATAACGAGTTCGCACACTTCAACTGGCGTGCAACCCACCCGGAGCTGAAGGAAGTTCCGTTCCCGATGTTCTCTGACATCCGCCACGACCTGATCCGTGCCCTTGGTGTGGAGAACGCCGACGGTGTTGCTGACCGCGCAACCTTCATCATCGACCCGGACGGTGTCATTCAGTTCGTGTCCGTGACCCCGGATGCTGTCGGCCGCAACGTTGATGAGGTTCTGCGCGTGCTGGACGCGCTGCAGTCCGAAGAGGTCTGCGCCTGCAACTGGGAGGCTAACGACCCGACGAAGAACATCGACAAGCTCGAGGTTGTTCAGTCCGCTCTGTAAACCAGCAGTAAGCACAACCGCCCAACCTTAAAGGAGTTACATCAGTGTCTATCGAAAACCTGAAGTCCGCGCTTCCGGCATATGCTAAGGATCAGAAGCTCAACATTGGTTCCCTTACACGCACCACCGAGCTGAATGAGGAGCAGCTGTGGGGTAGCTTGGTCGCTGCTGCCGCTGCGACCCGCAATGATCTGGTGCTGTCGGAGATTCTCGAGGAAGCCCGCGAGCACCTCAGTGAGGAAGCAATTGACGCAGCTCTTGGCTCCGCCACGGTGATGGCTATGAACAACGTGGCCTACCGTGCAAAGAGCTGGTTGGGCGATGATTTTGCCCAGGTCAAGTTTGGTCTGCGCATGAATATCATTGCTAAGCCCGGCGTGGAAAAGGCCACGTTTGAGCTGTGGAGCACCGTTGTCTCCGCCATCAACGGCTGCGAGCACTGCCTGTCCGCACACGCTAATACTCTCCTCGAGGAAGGCGTGACCAAGGAGCAGATCTGGGAAGGCATCAAGGTAGCTGGCGTCATCGAGGCCGTGGCCCAGGCGCTGCAGGCCGAAGCTGTACGCTCCGCTGAGTAAAGCCAGCTAGCACTTTCCTAGCTAAACGTAGAGTCCCACTGCCCGCATTTGGCGGGAGGTGGGACTTTCTGTTTTGGGGCCCGTCGGGGAGGGGCGTCGGTGTGCAGAGGGCGCGTGGGACAGTTCTCTTCCTGCCTTTAGCCGACGACCCCGCCGAAAGCGACGCCGATGCCATAAGTGACGGCCAGGCCCAGTGCACCACCGATGACGAGGCGGAGCACGGAACGCCCAGTGTTCGTGTCGGCGAGGCGGGCGGAGACGTAGCCTGTGATGGCAAGAGCGACCAAGGTAACGATGGCGACTGTTGCTGCAGCCATGCTCATGGGGGCGAGGAAGATCGACAACAGGGGGAGTGCGGCGCCGGCGAGGAAAGATATGGCCGACCAGAACGCCGCGTGCCATGGATTTGTCAGGTCTTCGCCGTCGATGCCCATTTCAAGCCGGAGGTGTGCTTCGAGAAGTCTATCCTCGGCAGCGATCTCACGGGCGGCAGTGTCCGCGGTTTCGGTGTGCATGCCGTAGCTGGCGAGCATGGAAACGAGCTCGGCATGCTCTTGTTCGGGGATTTCCGCCAGCTCGCGGGTCTCCTTGTCGATCATCATCCGCTCGGAGTCACGCTGAGCGGACACCGAGACGTATTCTCCGAGCGCCATGGAAGCGGCGCCAGACACGGTGGCTGCCAAGCCTGCGGTGAGGATGGTGCTTGCCGACGCCCCCGAACCCACCACGCCGAGTAGAAGCGCGGCGACAGAGACGATACCGTCGTTGGCGCCAAGAACGCCTGCCCGCAAAGAGTTGAGGCGCGCGTTGTGTGAAGATCCGTGGGGTTCGTTGCCATGGTGGGGCATTGCCAGCTCCTCGATGTCCAGAGTGTCCGCGTCGTGCTCTAGTGCTCTCGCAATTGTCTAGAGAACTTCTTACTCTCCAGTATTGTTGCTGGTCAACGCCCTGTAAAGCGTGTGTAGGCTTAGCTGAATGCAGGGAGCGAAGGCTTAGACAATAGTGCCAGTCCATTCGCCACAGGCGGCGCCATCCACGGACAGCCCCATGGTGAAAACCTGGTCGGTGAGTTCAAAATGAGCCGTTGGCACGGTGACAACGAGCTCCTCGGGGGTGTACGTGTAGTGATAATCGACGGGCCGGTGGGCATCCCTGGTGTCCTCACCAAAAGACGCGATTTCCATGGAGACGAGCTGGTCTCGCTCGAAGTGGATGATGAGTTGAAGATCGAGGGTGTGCAGCTTAAACACGACGTCACGGTGGTGAGGAAGGCCTCCGAGAAGCCAGTGGACCGTGACGGCGTCATCCTGCGTTTCAAAGTGAACGCCCGCGAGGCGAATACTGGTGGCTGGGGAGTCTGGGGTATTCATAGCGCCACCCACTGTACTCCCCACGTGGCTATGTGAAATCGAGAGAAAAGTATTCAGATTTGGTGAGATGCAGGACCTTCTCGAAGAGCCAGCAAAAGAGCAGCGCAAGGGCGAGCGGCAGGACGAGGTAGACAAAGGTGATAATCATTACGTTGCCAGCGCTCCAGCCCCAGCCTTCGTAGTTGAGGGCGGCCAAGGGGCCCATCAGGCCGGAGATGCCGAAACCGGCGGAAATCGGGGTACCGGAAATCCCTAGGGCGCCGCCGACCCCGCCCAAAACTGCCGCGGAACAAAGTACCGGGAGGAAGGTCACTGGCTTGGACAGCATATTGGCCATCTGCACCTTGGGGGAACCGAGGACGTGCAGGATGGAGGTGGCGAAGCCGTTGACGCGCCAACCAGCAACCAGAAGGGTAAATCCGGCGGCCACGGCACCCAGGTTGGCGGTACCGGAGGCAACACCGTCAATGAAGATGGCAGTGGCAATGCCAACGGTGGAGACTGGGGAGACAATCATGATGGCGAAGAGGATAGCGAGGACCACGCCCATAAGGACCGGCTGCAAAGTGGTTGCGCCGTTGACCAAGTTGCCCAACCACAGGGTGAAGACCTTAACAACGGGGTAAGTGACTACCCATCCAATCGTGCCCGCGACCAGAGTCACAATGGTGGAGAGCAGCAAGATTGAGTAGTTCTTGAGTTTATCGCCGATGAAAAGAAGCAGTCCCACCGCGATGGCTGCGGTAAGTCCTGAGTTAATCACAAGGCCAGTACCTTTGAGGAAGAAGCCGCCCTCGGGATTCACTGTGGCCACGCCGGAGCCGCAGAAGGAGGCAATACCCACCGCGGCGGTTTGGATGGGTGTCATCTTGAATTCGATGCCAATGAGGACACCGATCATGACGGGCAAAAGGCTAGCGGCCAAACCGGTGAGGGCCATGACGGTGGCGGCGCCAGACCAGAAGGGCAGCAGAGCCTTGGCCAGTTCGCCCAGTAGAGCTTGCGGAACCAGCGACACCACGACGGCGATGGAGATGCCGTTGAGGACCTTCATGGTGAAGGAACCGGGTGTGAGGCGCTCGGCCGCGGGGGCTGCGCTGGCGTGAGGAATTGGGGAAAGCTTGCGTTCGTCTATCTGTTGTGCCGTGCTCATTCTCCAATCATACGAATAATATGCGATGAACGGAAAATATTAATTCAGAAAAGGGGGTATTAATAGTCCCTGCTTATGCGCCCTAGTACTCCACGCGCAGCTCAGAAAGCCGTACTTCCCCGGCTTCATCGGAGGCATCGAGATCTACGATGCCAACGAGCTGATAGGAGTTATCACCCTCTGGGTCCTTAAGGATCTGACGCACGGTCCACGACCGCGAGCCGCCAACTCCACGAGCGCCCGAGCCCGTGTCACCCTTATCCAAGACAAAATATTCCTGCCCCCTAGCCGCTGGCCCAGTGTCGATGTCATCGTAATCATCGAAGTAGTCATCGAGGGCGCGGCCGAAGTCGGGGATCTCCTCCAAGTAATCCAATAGGTTTGCCAAGCGCTCTTCCTTCTCCAAGGCAAAGAGCTGAGCAAGGCGGAAGAAGTAGTTGCGCACCATGATGCTGAAAGCCCGCTGATTCGCGGTCAAGGCAGTGGGAGCCTCAACTCCAAAGGCCAACTCGCGGTCCAAATCCTCCTGGGAAATGGGGGAGTCCTCGCCAGCCATCTCAGCCCACTCGTCGACAAGCGAAGAATCTACTTGGCGGATAAGCTCCCCGAGCCAGACGATGATGTCCTCGAGTTCTTCTGTGAGGAACTCCGCGGGAATCGACTGCTTGAGCGTGCGCCAGGCATCCGTCAGGTAGCGCAAAATGACGCCTTCCGAGCGGGCAAGACCGTAGGTGGCGACGAGATCGGAAAAAGTCATGGCGCTCTCCAGCATGTCGCGCACTACAGACTTAGGCCGCAGCTCGAACTCCTTAGCCCATGGGTTGGTCTGGCAGAAGGTCTCATAGGATTGTTCGAGGAGTTCTTCCAGGGGCTTTGGCCACGTGATGTCTTCCACGATGGCCATGCGCTCGGTATAGTCCACGCCCTCCGCTTTGAGAGCTGCTATCTCCTCACCGCGCCGCTGCTTCTGTTGAGCAATAAGCACCTGGCGTGGATCATCCAGCACCGATTCAAAGACAGAGATGACATCGAGGGCATAGGTCTCGGACTCGGGATCCAGCAAGGTGAGTGCCGCTAGCGCGAAGGGGCCTAAAGGCTGGTTGAGGGCGAAATCGCGCGGCATCTCACGGACCACGTGGTAGGGGCGGCCGTAGATATCGAGCCCCTTCGTAGACTTTTGCACCACGCCCGAATTGAGGAGGCCTCGGAACAGACTCAACGCTGTGAGGATGTCCTCGTTCTGGCGGGCGCGCGTGTTGTGGCTCGTGCGGAGCAGGTGCTTAAGGTGCTCGTAGCCGTTGCCGTGGCGGGCGAGCACGTTGAGCAACATGGAGTTGGACACTCGGAACTGGGACGTCAATTGCTCCGGCTCGGCGTCGATAAGCCGGGCGTAAGTCTGCTCCGACCACGACACTTCACCGTCGCGCGCAGACTTCTTCTTCAGCTTCTTGAGGCGGGCCGGGTCATCGCCCACACGGCGCCGCGCTTTGGCGTTCTCAATCTCATACTCCGGCGCCTGCACTACGACGGTGCCTTCCGTGTCATAACCGGCGCGGCCAGCGCGGCCGGCAATCTGGTGAAACTCACGGGATTTCAGAATGCGCTGGCGGGTCCCGTCATACTTGGCCAAACCCGTCATCAGCACTGTGCGGATGGGGACGTTGATGCCCACCCCCAAAGTATCGGTGCCGCAAATAATCTTGAGAAGGCCCTTCTGAGCCAGGCGCTCAACCAAGCGCCGGTACTTCGGCAGCATGCCAGCGTGGTGGACACCGATTCCCTTACGCAGAAGCTTAGAGAGGTCTTTGCCAAACGTCGTGGTGAAGCGGAAGCCTGCGAGCTCCGCGGCAATGGCCTCCTTCTCCTCTGCGGTGATGATCTTCGACAGCGAAGTGAGCGCCTGCGCACGCTCTGAGGCTTCGCGTTGGGAGAAGTGGACGACGTAGATGGGCGCCTTGCCATCGGCGAGCAATTCTTCGATTGTTTCGTGGACCGCGGAAAAGACATAAGAGAAGTCGAGGGGCACCGGGCGAGTTGTTCCCGCTACCAGCGTCGTCGTGCGGCCGGTACGCTCCGTCAAATCCTTCTCCAGCCATGCGGTATCGCCCAGGGTGGCGGACATGAGCAGGAACTGGGCCTTCGGTAGCTCCAGGAGCGGTACCTGCCAGGCCCAGCCGCGATCGGGTTCGGAGTAGTAGTGGAACTCGTCCATGATCACTTGATCGATGGCGGCTTCCGCGCCATCGCGTAGCGCAATATTGGCCACGATCTCAGCGGTGGCGGCGATAATCGGGGCGGAGCCATTGACCGTGGCATCGCCGGTCATCATGCCGACGTTCTCGGGGCCGAAAATCTCGCAGAGAGCGAAGAACTTTTCGCTCACCAAGGCCTTGATGGGAGCGGTGTAGAAGCTGCGCTGGCCGCGTGCTAAAGCAATGAAGTGGGCGGCGTTGGCCACCATGGATTTACCAGAACCGGTGGGGGTGGCCAAGATGACGTTATCCCCGGCGAGAACACCAAGGGAGGCCTCTTCCTGCGCCGGGTAGAGCGAGATACCGCGGCCGGAAGTCCAGGACAAAAATGTGTCCCAGATGGCCTCATCAACCATCGACTCGGGGACTTCGGCGAGATCGGGCAACATCTGAGAAAGGTTCACCCGTCCCACCTTAGGCGAAAAGCTCTATTAACCAGAGCGTCGGCCCTGCGCCCCAACTTCACTGCCCTGCCTCTAATTGTGCGGCTGGGCAAGATATGCTTAGACGTCGTCATCCATGTCTAAGCCGGGGCCTTCATCGCGGCCGTAGTTGTCTTCGCGGTCATCGATATCTTCGGACAGGATGTCCGAGCTGTCATCGAGGCCAGCAAGAAAGGCCTCAAAGTCCGCACCGATCTCCTCGCCAGTGGGCATGTGCTCCTCACCTGGCATGATGGCCTGCGGGTGGCGGGAGCGGTAGCGCTCCATGTAGGCATCGTACTGCTCTTCTAGCTGACGTACGACGCCAGCGATCTCCTCAGAATCGGTAACCTGCTCCTCCAACTGCTGGTTGATGCGAGCAACGTCCGCTTCCAGGCTGCCCAGCGGAATGTTGAGGTCAACCGCCGAGGCGACCGAATCTAACAGCCGTAGCGTGGCGGCCGGGTAAGGAGACGCCGCAAGGTAGTGCGGAACATGAGCGGTGTATCCAGCAACGCGGCGGCCCTTCTTATCCAAGGCTCGCTCAATATACAGGGCGGCGGCGCCCGGGACCATCATGGTGGATTCCATGCGCACCATGGAGTTAAGGAGCTCCGGCTCATTGCCGTGCGCCGTGACCACGGTGGGGCGGGTGTGCGGCACCGGCATAGGGGCCGAGTACAGCATGATGGTGTTCTTGATATCGAACTTTTCCACCAAGTTCACCACCGCGTCCGTAAATGCCTCCCAGCGCAAGTCCGGTTCCGGTCCAGAAAGCAGCAGGAAAGGTGTGCCGGAGTTATCCCGGAGCACCTTGATGCCCAGATCGGTGTTCTCAATTTCTACCGTGCGGTCGTGGTCAATGGTGACGGCGGGGCGGCGAGAGCGGTAGTCAATAAGCTCGTCATTATTAAACGAAGCCAGCTGGCGGTTCTCCAACGCGGCTTTGAGGTGATCAGCACTGGCTTCGACGGCCTGGCCCGCATCGGCATAGCCATTCATGGCCACGATCATCGTAGGGCCATTGCCTGGGGCGGAATCGTCCTTGACCACTGGTGCGGGATACTCCAGCTCATACATGCGGCCCTGTTCTTCCTGCATGATTGTGACTCCTCCTTCTATCCGTGCGCTTCTTTAGAAGCGTACGGACCTAATCAGCGTTCTGTGCCTTGCAACGCTGTAGGGCTACTACCTATTCCCAGCTGCGATTGTGCGTTCCTTGCCAAGCCGAGCTGGGATTGATCATGGGCACTGGTGATGATCGTTCAAGCATGCCACATGGCCATCCGTTGTGCCAGCATGTCGAGTTGGTGGGTGTGAATAACTTGGCTCTTTCCCTCGGATTGCAGACCAGTCCGGACTAGTTATCCACAGATTCTCCGTGTGTGGCGTGATCCCCCTAGCGTCCTGTGGCAGCCCTGGTTCAGGGTACAAGTATGAGCACATTCTCAACGCACACAGATAACACCCCACCGATTACGACACCTGGTCATCTCCTTGCTAACATCCCCGGACTCCTTGGCTTCTATCCCACCGAATCGGTGGTATTCATGGCCATTGACACCACCCCGCGCGGCCCGGCCATGGGTCCGCTCGCCCGCGTCGATATCCCCGATGCCGCCGGAGCCCTGCCAGACATCGCGGCGATGCTGGCAGAGAATGCCCGCGAAGGCGTCTTCGCCTTCCTCATTTCGCAGCGCCCGCTTACTGAATTACGGGAGGTGACCCACTGGCTCTACGGCCTGGATCGTTCCTGTGACGGGTTGGAGATTGACGCGGCCTGGTACGCCAAGGAAATCACCAAACATGAGCCCTACGTTCTGTTGCACGGAACCGTCAACGCAGATGGGAGCGGGCCGATGAAAAAGTGGGTAGAAGGCACTATACCGGCGCTTACCGACGCCTCCTCGATGCGCTCCTGCGTCAATCACAATGTTGTTCCAGAGCTCAATAGGGAAGAATTCTTTGCCATTTTCGCGCCGGGAAACCCACACCTCGATTCTGCCGAAGCCGAAGCCCTGAGCCGACAAGCACGCGATACCGCGACTCAGTTTCGCGCCCAGGTGGCCGCGGCGAAAGGGAAGAAGCGCAAGGAACTCCTTGAGCACTTTGTGGATGATGCTCAGTGGGCGCTTCACCAGGTGGCGTCTGTGGAGGAAGCCGAAGAAGATGTAGAGCTGTTGGCATCATGCGCCGTGTGGCTGTCGACGACGTGGACGCGCGACCTCGTGGTGGGCATCTGCGCGGAGGCTGGCGAAACCGGTGCGTACCTTCTCCTAGCAGCAGCGCGCACATTCGGCGAAGAATTACGGGCGAATGCTCTGACCCTGTTTGCCCTGGCACACATGGAACAGGAGTGGGACATCCTGGCTGGACCGGCACTGCAGCTCGTCACGGAAGAGTTCCCCAGCCATCGCCTAGGCTCGCTGTTGTGCCAGGCCTATCGCCACGGGCTGCATGAAAAGATACGTGCTTCGATCCACGCAGGGGCGCGTAAGGCCTTCGACAACGCGGTAGGGGATACGGCTGGGGAGGGCAGCACTAACGCCGCGCGGAATGAGCCCGCTCGCCGAGCTGCCGGGTAAAGTTCCACGCATCCGTCACGATGGTGGTCAAGTCGGTGCGGCTCGGATCCCATCCGAGCTCGGACTTAATCTTGTCCGAGGAGGCCACGAGGGTTGCGGGATCTCCTGCGCGGCGGGGCGCCAGCTCAGCGGGGATGGGGTGTCCGGTGACTTCGCGGCAGGCCTCAATGACCTGCTTGACAGAGTAACCGTCTCCGGAGCCGAGGTTATAGATGCGGTGTGTACCCGCAGCGTTGCTTTCAAGCGCGAGCACATGAGCGTCGGCCAGGTCACGGATGTGGATGTAATCGCGGACGGCGGTGCCGTCGGCAGTGTCGTAGTCATCGCCGAAAATGAAGATCTTGTCGCGATGGCCAAGTGCTACCTGCAATACAAGCGGAATGAGGTGGGTTTCCACCTCGCGGTTCTCGCCAATGCTGCCGTAGGCACCGGCGACGTTAAAGTAGCGCAACGACGTCGCCCCCAAGCCGTAGGCCTGGGCATATGAGGTGATCATGTAGTCGATTGCGAGCTTGGATGCGCCATAAGGATTCGTCGGCTTCGTAGGCATCGTCTCTGTGATCGGAACCTGTGCAGGCTCGCCGTACGTTGCCGCGGTCGAAGAAAACACAAGGTTGGTGACGCCGAATTCGCGCATGGCGTTGAGCAACTGCAGCGTCGTGACGACATTGTGCTGCCAATAGTCAGCCGGAGCCTCAACGGATTCGCCAACGAGGGAGCGAGCGGCAAAATGCACAACGCCGTCGAAGCCTCCTTCAGATAGCACTTCACGAGCGACATCGGCCACGTCACCCTCGACGAGGCGGGCCTGCTCTGGGATAGCTTCGCGGTTGCCGGTGGAAAAGTTATCGATGATGGTGACGTCGTGCCCCTTCTCCACGAGGACGGCCGCGCACACGCTGCCGACATAGCCGGCACCGCCAGTAACAAGTAGCTTCATCGCCTTAGTCCTCCTTGACTCGGATAGCGTGCGCGAGGTCGTCGACAAGCTCGACGGTGTGGCCCGACTCCGTGGTCAGCGTAATCGTTCCGCTTTCATTGACCACGGTAACCTTCGAACCAACCTGAATACCGCACGAGTAAAGCTCGTGGAAAGTCGAGTTATCCGCCTGCAAAACCTCGTTGATCTGGACGATGGTGGCTGCAGTCTTTTGCCCGGTGGGAAGATCGATGGCGCGAGTCCCCAGGTCGAGTTCCGCGGGGGTCATGCCAAGCTGCGCCAAACCTGGGATGGGGTTGCCGAAGGGGGAGCGGGAAGAATCCTCAAGAACGGCTATGACTCGCTTCTCTACCTCTTCGCTCATGACGTGCTCCCAACGGCAGGCCTCATCATGAACCTTGTGAATATCGAGGCCCAGGACGTCCGTGAGCAAGCGCTCAGCGAGGCGGTGCTTGCGCATGACATTGGTGGCCAGTTCGCGACCTTGCTGGGTGAGGTCGAGGCTGCGGTCCGTGCGCACGTGGAGCAGGCCATCGCGCTCCATGCGAGCCACAGTCTGGGACACAGTCGGCCCAGATTGCTCTAGGCGCTCTGCAATGCGAGCACGCAGTGGGGTAATTCCTTCCTCTTCGAGCTCATAAATGGTTCGCAGATACATTTCCGTGGTGTCAACTAGATCCCTCACGTGGGCTTACCTTTCTGCGTTGTCGGCGGTCCGTAGCCACATAGGTTTAGGCGCGGTAATAGGAGTGTATTAAGAGAATATCTTAAACAATAGCGTATTTTTTCAGGGCTTAGCGCACGCAGCGCTGCACGCTGCGCGGGGTGAATAGGAAGATATGGACAAAGAGATTCACGGCCCTCGAGAAATGACGAAAGCCACCGAGCATCGACCTCCCCGAGCCCAGCCAACAATTTAGGTGGGCAGGAGGGATGAACCTCGATGGCTAGCGCCAAGCTATGAAACAGAACTTAAAGCGCGTATTCGCGGAGACGATCGGCGCGGTTGCCCTCCCGCAGCTTGGCCATGACCTCGCGCTCAATCTGGCGAACACGCTCGCGGGAGAGACCGAACTTGCGTCCAATCTGATCGAGGGTGCGCGGAACACCGTCGTCCAAGCCATAGCGCAGGCGGATGACATCCTGCTCACGCTCCTCGAGGGAGCCGATGACGGAGCGGATATCAGAGTGGCGCATGGATGCCACCACGGCGGTTTCCGCATCGGTTGCCTCGGCATCCTCAATGAAGTCACCCAACGGTGCTTCTTCATCGGTGCCCACAGGCATATCCAGGGAGACGGGATCGCGAGACTGGCGCAGCAGCATTTCGATCTTGGACTCTTCGATGCCGGATTCCTCGGCCAGCTCCTCATTCGTAGCCTCGCGGCCCAAGGACTGATACATCTCGCGCTTGATGCGGGAAAGCTTATTGACCTGCTCTACCAGGTGCACCGGGAGGCGGATGGTGCGGGACTGGTCAGCCATGCCGCGGGTAATGGCCTGGCGGATCCACCACGTGGCGTACGTGGAGAACTTGAAGCCCTTGGCATAGTCAAACTTCTCCATTGCGCGAATCAGGCCCAGGTTTCCTTCCTGGATGAGGTCCAGCAGCGGCATGCCGCGGCCGGTATAACGCTTAGCCAGGGAGACCACGAGGCGCAGGTTAGCCTCGAGGAGGTGGGAGCGTGCCTTCTTGCCTTCGCGGGCGAGAATCTTGAGGTCGCGCTTCTCGGCGCGGGTCAGCTTCTCGGCATTGGCGAGCTTGTACTCGGCGTACAGGCCCACCTCGATTGCCTGTGCGAGCTCAACTTCGTCTTCGGCGCTCAACAACGCAGTCTTGCCGATTCCGTTGAGGTAAACGCGGACCAAGTCCGCGGAGGGATTGTCATTAGTCTGGTTACGGCGTGAGCCGCGGTCAACTTCCTGTCCGTCCTCGTCCTGGACGCTAGCAGCGGATGATGTGGCCATCTCATGCCTCCTAAGTTGCGGCTTGGTTCATCTCCTACAACGGACCTTCGGCGCAGATAGTTCCCACGGTTTGAAAAATGTTCACGCACCCCGGTCTGCGAGGTGGGTTTTAGGCCATTTTGGGGGAGGCGCGCCGAGGCTACACCTCAACGAGCACGGTAAACGGCCCTTCATTGACGGAGGAGACCTGCATCATGGCTCCGAAGCGACCTTCCTCCACGGTGATCCCGCGCTCCCGCAGGCGAGCGACAACCCCTTGGATCACCGGTTCCGCCGCGTCCCCGGGTGCGGCATCTGACCACGATGGCCGGCGGCCCTTCGCCGTTCGCCCGTAGAGAGTGAACTGGCTTACCACTAGCACTGGAGCTCCACTGTCAACCACGCTGGTTTCGCCCTCGAGAATGCGCAGCTCAGCGATCTTGCGTGCCATCGTGTCCATCCGCTCCTCCAAGGATGGCCCGTCGGCAGGACCAGCTTCGGCGCCTGCCGTGACATCGTCACGAGATACACCAATGAGCGCTAGGATGCCGCCGGTGTCGGGACAGCTGATGGAACCGACAACGTCGCCTTCTACCGTGACGGAAGCTTCAGAAACGCGGGTGAGAACAGCACGCATGGACGGGGATACACAACCTTTCTTGTGGAGAAGTTTTCAGTACGCAATGAGGCTGATGAGGATATAGCTAACGCGAACTACTCGGTGTTGCTAAAAGCTAGCAGCTCCGTGGGGATCAGCAGACCATGGCGGATGAGATCCACGATGGCAGGAAGCGCAGCACTCACCAGTGCGGTCTCATCAAAGCCTTGTGCGGCGGCGTAAAGCTCGATGGTTTCGCCGATGCTCAACCCATGCGGATTAAGCCCGGCGACGATAGCCGCGAGGTGCTCGTCGACATCATGCTGCCAGCGCGGACCGTCGGTCCGGCTCAATCGGAGCGCTGCGCGCTCAAAGCCCATGCCAAGCTCAGCATCTGGCAGGGCCACGTCCTCCCGAGCAACACTGGGGCGCAGCTGAACGTGCTTGGTCTCCAGTTCTCCCGGCACCAAAGCGCGCAGCCATTCGACGCGCGCAAAATACTCTTCTACTTCTGGTCCGAGTGGATCAATGAGCGGCTGTGACATTGTCTCCGCCAGAATGTCCGAGGGCTCGTCGTCCCCAATACGCTGGATGGCTACGAAACCAAACCCAATGCCGGTGACCTCATGGTCGCGGAAGTGCTCGAGCCAACGGCGCGAACGCTCCCTTCCCTCAGGGCTACGAACATCCACGGACTCATCGCTTAACCAGGTGGACACATACAGGGCAGGATCTGCCACGTCGCGTTGAATGATCCATGCGGCTACACCGGTGTCCGGTAACCACGAGGCAACCCGCTGTTGCCAGGACTCCTCGCCTTGATGAACCCACGCGGCGAGCACGTGCGCGGTTCCTCCAGGGGTGAGGTGTTCCACGGCTTGGGACACCACGAGCTCACTAGCACCATCGAGGTTGAGACCGGAATCTCGGTACACATGGCCGACCTCAGGAAGGCCCACCACGAATGGAGGATTGGCCACGATGCGGTCGAAGCGCTCGTGTTGTACCGGCTCGAACCACGAACCCTGGCGCAGTTCGACCCGTTCCTTTGCGTCCGCTGCAGCAACGGTAGCGCGGGCGAGCTCGAGGGCTCGCTCATGGACATCAGTAGCGACGATGCGCTCTGCAGAATCCAGCTGCCCCAGGACCTGCACGCCAGAGCCTGTGCCCAGATCCAGCACCGATGACACCGGAGTAGTGGGAGTCGAATGAAGTAGGGAAAGGCTGGCAGAGCCGACACCCAAGACGTGCTCGGGACCAGGAACGTGGTCCACGAGGGAAGCATCAACATCGGAAAACACCACGCGATTCTTGCCCACGATGACGTGCGGCCGAATGTCGTATGCCACGTAGACAGTGCCGTGATCGTCGGTAAGCGCGACACCGCTGTCAAGCAATTGGGTGGCTAGGCGGGCACCGAGGACGTCGGAAAGCAGCGTGGCCGGCACGTGCTCGTGCAACACAAAGATGCGGATGAGGCGGTCGAGACGGGAGTCGCCGCTAGCACCCAGCGCCACGGCCTCGGGCTCCCCGCGATGTAGGGCTTCGGTGTACTCCGGCCCTAAGTGTCCCGCGATGCCGTCCGCGCTGAATCCCGCGTCAGCAAAGACACGGGCGAGGTCGGCCGCAACATCCGCGACGGGGTTCTCTGGGTTCATCGCCGGGCCAAAAGGAGAAGGCTGTTGTGTACTCACAAAAGTGTCCTTACATTGCTTCGGGAGGGAAACGGTAAACGGTTAACGTCTAGTCTTCGTGGTCGATGGTGTTGTGCTTCGCCGAATCGTCGTGTGATGATGGCGCGCCGGGAAGCGCTCCATGGGACCGGCTTGTCAGTTGCTCGCGCTGGGCCTGCGCCATTTGCCGAGCCATAGCGGGCTTATAAACAGCCTTCTCGCGCTTGTCTTTCTTTTGACCCCGGCCATTGCCAATGACCACGGCGATCCAGGGGAGGGGGAAGGTGACGGCCACGACGAGTGCAGCGGGGATCCACCACTGCCAAACATAAACCATGGCCCCGGCTATCAGGAGGGATGGAACGCGTAAAAACTGCAGTATGGAGTAAATGATCTCGCGGCGATACCGGTCTTGACCCGGGGCGAGCTTGGCAGTCGTGATGAGGTGCGTTTCGCGCCCGAATCGGCGTCCGCGCCGCTGCCCCGAACGTGGGGTATGGCGGGCGTTATCGCGCGAGTTCGAAGGGGTCATGCCTACAAGCGTAGCTGCAGGACTCGCCAACTTCGATACCGATGCGGCATGATAGGGGGCGTGAGTACGACGACTAAGACTATTGAACGCCCTGATGTCCGCGAGGATACGTCGACCAACGACGACACCCCGAAGTTCTTCCACTACGTGAAGAAGAACCAGATCCTCGATTCCGCGGTCAACGGCAAGTACGTCGTTGCCCTGTGTGGAGAGACCTTCCCGGTGACCAAGCAAGCGAAGCCCGGCTCACCCGTGTGCCCAGACTGCGAGCGCATATACAAGAGCTTGCGCCGCCGTTAAGTCCGACGTCGACGCTCATCCTGCGTCGGCGTAAAACGAAACGTACGAAAAACTTCACAGAAGCGGGATGTTGGGATAACTAGAGGGGGAAAGTCGCTGACCGTGTCTACACAGACTCCAGCACAGAGATTTGCCAATAATGGTTCGCTGCGCGTGTGGCAACGCGCGGCTTTGGATAAGTTCCTAGCCACCAAGCCGCAGGACTTCATGGCGGTGGCAACGCCAGGCGCAGGTAAGACCACCTTCGCCCTGCGGGTGGCCACAGAGCTCATGGCGGACCGCACCGTAGAGCGCGTCATCGTGGTGGTGCCCACCGAGCACCTCAAAGTGCAGTGGTCGGAATCCGCCTCCCGCGTAGGTTTAGCGCTCGACCCCAAATTCACAAACTCCTCGGGAGTCAACCCCGCGATGGACGGTGTCGTGGTGACCTATGCGCAGGTGGGCATGCACCCGTACAAGCACCGCGCGGTTGCCTCAGCGCGGCGCACCCTGGTGATCCTTGATGAGATTCACCACGCCGGAGATGCCAAGAGCTGGGGCGATGGCGTGCGGGAAGCCTATGATGATGCGGAGCACCGCCTCGCACTGACTGGTACGCCCTTCCGCTCCGATGACTCGCAGATCCCCTTCGTGCGCTATGAGGAGGACGGGGAAGGCCACCTCGTATCCCGCTCTGATCACACGTATGGCTATGGCGATGCGCTTGCCGACGGTGTCGTGCGCCCCGTGGTCTTCCTCAGCTACTCCGGCGAATCCCGCTGGCGTGATAGCGCCGGTGAGGAACATGCGGCCCGGCTCGGCGATATTCTCAATCCGGAGCAGACAGCCCGCGCCTGGCGCACGGCCCTCGACCCGAAAGGCGAGTGGATCCCCACCGTCTTGCAGGCGGCGCACACGCGGCTGATGCAGATGCGCCGCAACATGCCGGATGCCGGCGGTCTGGTACTTGCTACCGACACGACAACCGCGCGCGCCTACGCCAAGATCCTCAAGCAGATCTCCAATACTCCAGTCTCCGTCATCCTCTCCGATGACCCAGGCTCCTCCGCGCGCATTGCGGAGTTCTCTGAATCCACCGACGAGTGGATGGTGGCCGTGCGCATGGTGTCGGAGGGCGTCGACGTTCCCCGCCTCGCCGTGGGCGTGTACGCCACCTCTGCCTCGACCCCGCTGTTTTTCGCTCAGGCCATCGGGCGTTTCGTGCGCTCCCGCATGCCCGGCGAGACGGCCTCCGTCTTCCTGCCCTCCGTGCCGGTGCTCTTGGGCCTTGCCGAGAACATGGAAAAGCAGCGCGACCACGTCCTGGGAGGGGAGAAGAACCCCGACAAGGAAGGCTGGGACGACGAGCTTCTGGAGGACGCTAACCAGAAGAAGACCGAGCCCGATATGCTCGAGCCTTCCTACGAGTCCCTCGGAGCGGAGGCAGAGTTTTCCGGGCTGCTTTATAACGGCTCGCAGTTCACGACGGGCAATATCACGGACGAAGAGGAAGACTTCCTCGGAATCCCCGGGCTTCTCGACGCCGACCAGGTCAAGGACCTCCTGCGCAAAAAGCAGTCCGAAGAGTTGGACCGCCGCGAGGCAGAAGAGAAGGCGCGCCGGGCTGCGGAAGCAGCGGAGGAACAACGCCGCAAGCTCTACGGCACCCCACATGCACCCAAGCGTGGGGCAGAGGCGTCGTCAAGCAGTGCTGGTTCCCAGCCAGGCGTGGTGGATGAGATTTCCGCGCTGCGCAAAGAGCTCAACACGGTGGTGTCTATCACCGCCCAACGCACCGGGCGCCCGCATGGTGCCATCCACACCGAAGCCCGCAAGGCCTGCGGTGGCCCGCCGACTGCGTTGTGCGACGCCGAGCAGCTGCGGGAGCGCATCGATTACCTGCGCAAGTGGTAGCCGGCGCGGCCGCGCTATCAACTAGTTGGTTGATGAGAAACTCAACCGGCTACGCGATGGAAACGCTGTGAGCGCGAAGCAGGATGGATAGCAGATGGTCTAAAGGCCAATCACCATCCTCGACGCAATCGCCACAGCAGCGTGGCTAGGAAGGAACACACAATGCAGTCCCTCTATAGAGCAGCCATCTTCTACCTTGTCATGGGGTTGAGCGCCGGCGTGTTCTACCGCGAGTTCACGCGCGCGAACGATTTCCCGGAGGGACAGTTCACCCAGCTAGGAGTGGCCCATACCCACCTCTTGGCGCTGGGGTTCATGATGTTCCTCATCTTCCTTGTGGTGGACAAGGTCTTCGCCGTGTCCCGCAACACGAAGCTTTTTAACTCCTTTTTCTGGTTCTACAACATTGGCGTTGTGCTTACCGTTGGAATGCTCATCTGGCACGGTAGCTTAACTGTGCTGGGGGAGGAATCGACCGCGATGATCGCCGGAATCGCCGGCCTCGGACACATCTTCATCACGGTGGGTCTGGCACTCTTCCTCGTCGCACTTGGCCGCGCATTGAACGAGCCCGCTAACCCTGCCGCCGCAACTTCTGTGAGCGCCTAGCTATGCCCGCGGCTACAACAGAATCCAGCACGGTGGCACCAACCCGCCGTGACTGGATAAGCCTTGCGGTTTTATCGGTAGGTCTGGGCCTCATCGTCCTCGACGGCACCATCGTCGGCGTGGCATTGCCCGCCATCATCACGGACCTCAACCTGGATATTACCCAGGCACAGTGGGTCAACAGCCTCTACGCGGTGGTGCTTGCCGCACTGCTACTGTCCACAGGAAAAATCGCGGATAGTTGGGGCCGCAAACGAGCTTTCCTTCTCGGCCTCGCCGTATTCGTAGCAGGCAGCGTGTGGGCTGGTTTCTCCGAAACAGCGGGAATTCTCATCTCGGCACGTGCCGTGCAGGCAGTGGGCGCGGCTTTTATCATGCCCTCCACCCTGTCCACCGTGAACGCCGTATTCCGCGGGAAGTATCGTGCGGCCGCATTCGGCGTCTGGGGCGCCGTCATCTCAGGCGCTGCTGCCGTAGGCCCTCTAGCCGGCGGCGCGCTTACTCAGTGGGTGTCCTGGCACTGGATCTTTCTGGTCAACGTCCCCATCGGCCTTTTCGTGGCCGGTGGAGCGGTCCTTACCGTCCGGGAAACCCGCAACCCAGAGACTCGCCCTGGAGTCGACGTCGACGGCGCGCAGCTGAGCGCGATTGCCTTTGGGGCCCTTGTTTTCGCTGTCATCGAGGGGCCCAGCCTTGGCTGGTGGACACCGCAAGCGGAGCTGACTGTGTTCGGGTGGACGTGGCCTACCACCGCGTCGGTATCCGCTGTGCCGGTGGCGCTACTCATCGCCGCGGTCGGATTCACTTTGTTTATCCGTTGGGAGAAGCACCGCGAAAAGGTTCAGCGCTCCGCACTCTTGGACTTGGGGCTATTTTCCTATCCGACGTTCTCGTGGGGAAATACCACCGCCGGTGCGGTAGCCATCGGGGAGTTCGCCATCATCTTCGTCTTGCCGTTATACCTCATTAATGCGTTGGGCTTAAGCGTAATGTCTGCCGGCCTTGTGCTCGCGGCGATGGCCGTCGGAGCCTTCATTTCAGGTGCAGCCGCACGCCACGTCGCTGGGCGCTTCGGCGCCCCTGGCACCGTACTCATCGGCCTGAGCCTCGAGGTCGTCGGTGCTCTCATACTCGCGCAAATTCTCGGTCCCGACACCAGCGGATGGCTCATCGCGCTGCCGCTTGTGATCTATGGAGTGGGCCTAGGATTCGCTTCTGCGCAGTTAACCGGAACCGTCTTGCGTGACATCCCCGTGGAAAACTCAGGCCAAGCTTCCGCGACACAGAGCACAGTTCGTCAAATTGGTTCTTCCCTGGGAACCGCGATTTCCGGTTCGGTCTTTTCCGTCTCGCTAGCGCTGTCTCTGCCGAAGGCGCTTAATACCATTGGCTTCGATGGTCCGGCTGCGGAAGGAATAGCGGAAGCAGCGCGTCAATCGGCTGGGTCGAGTATCGCTGGGCTGCGTGCGCAGGGTGCCGCCAGTCCCTTCGGAGAGGAGACTGCCGTGTTGGTCCGAGCACTCAGCGACGGTATGAGTGATGCAGCGCGTTGGTCATTGCTGACCGCAGTTGCGTTCTTAGGGCTCGGTTTTATTGGTGCGTTGCAGGTCCGCAAAGCAGCGCAGGGCTAAGCAAGGGGGCGTAGCCCACGGTGTTGGCGCAACGGTTTCAGCGAAACATCCAGCAGCGAAGGGTAGGCTCGGCAGCATTGTGAGAAGAGTGCTCTAGGCCAAAGACAACCTAAGGAGATGGATGATGAAAAAGCTCGTCAACTCGCCGGACAACGTAGTAGCCGAATCAGTAGAAGGCTTCGCGTTAGCCCACGGTGACATTGTGACTCGCAACACGGAACCGCTGTTTGTTGCCCGCGCACAGAAGAAAGAACACGGCAAGGTGGCTATTGTCTCCGGTGGTGGTTCTGGGCACGAGCCTTTGCACGCGGGTTTCGTTGGTTACGGCATGCTGGACGCGGCGGTGCCGGGCGCCATGTTTACGTCGCCTACACCGGATGCAATCCAAGCAGCCACCGAAGCGGTAAGTGCTGGGGCGGGCGTTCTTTACATCGTCAAGAACTATACCGGCGATGTTCTCAACTTTGATACGGCAGCCGAGCTGGCTGACTTCGATGATATTGAGGTCAGCCAGGTCATCGTCGACGATGATGTCGCGGTGGAGGATTCTACGTTTACCGCCGGACGCCGCGGCGTGGCAGGAACCTTGTTGGTAGAGAAGCTGGCAGGTGCCGCAGCCGAGCGCGGCGATGATCTTGCTGCGGTGACAGCGGTGGCTAAGAAGGTAGTGGAGAATACCGCGACCATGGGCGCGGCACTGAGCGCCTGCACGGTGCCGCACGTGGGCAAGCCCTCCTTCGACCTTGGGGAAGACGAAGTCGAACTCGGCGTGGGTATCCATGGCGAGCCGGGCCGCAAGGAAATTCCACTGGTTTCTGCCGATGACGTTACTGATCACCTACTCGACCCCGTCTTGGCAGATCTTAAGCTGAGCGAGGGGGAGCGCACCATCGTCGTCGTCAATGGCATGGGCGCCACCCCGGCCTCTGAGCTGTACGTGGTCTACCGCCGCGTGGCCCAGCGTCTCCAGCAGGCTGGCATCGCCATTGAGCGCTCCCTCGTGGGTAACTTCGTCACCAGCCTGGACATGGCTGGGTGCTCTGTTACCGTCATGCGAGCGGACGACGAGGACCTCGCGCTTTTCGACGCTCCCTGCCACACCTCCGCACTACGCCAAGGAATGTAACAATCTAACTATGACGAATTCTGAAACTCTTTCAAGCGCGTGGGCACAGGAATGGATGAAAAGCTGTGCCGAAGCCGCGCGTGAACACCGTGAGGAGCTCATCGAGCTCGACCGTGCCATCGGCGATAGCGACCATGGAGAAAACGTCGACCGTGGTTTCCGCGCCGTCGTCGACAAGGTTGCTGCGGATATCTCTTCGGATGACTCAACGGTCGCTGATGTACTCAAACTAACCGCGAAGACTCTCATGTCCACCGTCGGCGGAGCCTCCGGCCCATTGTTGGGCACCGCCTTCTTGCGTGCGGCGAAGGCCGCCGGCACCGGTGACATTGATGCTTCTACGACGGCTGCGCTTATTGAGGCCGCCCTCGAGGGAATCATGACCCGCGGCAAAGCAACGGAAGGGGAGAAGACCATGGTCGATGCTTGGGCGCCAGCGGCGCGCGCTGCCCGCGACGCCGCCGATGCCGCACAGAGCCCCGCCGAGGTCTTGCGCGCGGCTGCCGACGCGGCCGCAGCCGGCGCGGACGCTACTATCCCGATGGTTGCGACTAAGGGACGCGCTTCCTACCTGGGCGAGCGTTCTGCCGGGCACAAGGATCCGGGTGCCGCCTCCTCGGCGCTTTTCCTCGCTGCGGCTGCTGACGCCGCCGACACTACTGGGAAGGGGGCGTAGAGCATGGCACAGCCGCGCGTTGGACTCGTTCTCGTTTCGCATTCCGCGAAGCTCGCAGAAGGATTGGCTGAGCTCGCCGCCCAGATGGCCGCTGATGTCACCATCCTTCCTGCAGGTGGCTTGGAAGACGGCAGTATCGGAACGTCCTATGACTTCATCGAAGGCGCTATCAGCCACGCCATAGGTCAAGGTCTCAGCGTTGTTGTGCTCACGGACTTGGGCTCGGCAACGATGACCGTCGAATCGGTTCTGGAGTTTCTGGACGAAGAGCAAGCACTGTTCGTTGATGCCCCACTGGTCGAGGCCACTATCGCTGCGGCAACCGCCGCCCAGCAAGGCGATGATCTGGGGGCAGTTGCTGACGCCGCTAGACGAGCTATCGAGGCTTTAACTCCTCAGCAGCCTGCTGCTCCCGGGACTGTGCGCGAGCAAGACCAAGAGGAAGATCCACATCGATACTCGCTGACTGTGACCATTGCCGATGAAGCAGGACTCCATGCCCGTCCCGCGTCCAAGATCGCTGAAATGGCGGCTGAAGCAGAGGGCGATATCGTCCTTACCTATAACGGTGAGGCAGTAGAGGCAGACTCCGCGATGATGCTGATGTCGCTCGGTGCTTGCCAGGGTGCATCGGTGACCATTAGCGGAGATGTCTCCGATAAGGAAGTCATCGACCGGATTGCCACGGCCATCGAGCTGGGGCTCGACGGTTAGAAGCGTGCCCCGAATGGTGCGGCGTGCGGGCACCGTCCCCCGCATGAAAGGACGCTTCCACTGCCTTCGAATAAGGTAAAGGCAGCGTCCTAGTTGAGTTCTCTTGAAAGCGGGGAATCCATGAACCAGCCCGATTACGTACAGGCTTATCCGAATACTTCCCCTTATTCCTCTGCGGGCTCGCACGCGCCGCCGATAGAACACCCTTCCACGCCGAATCCCCTCGCGCCGTGGGTACTGGGGCTGGCGGTGCTTCCGCCACTCGTCATCATCGTACTGTCACTCTTGTGGGGTGCAGTGGGATTCTTGTCGTCGATGCTGACGATCTTTACCGGATGGTGCGCGGTGGGGTTGGGGATCGTGGCGCTCATCCTCGGATCAGGGCGAAGCCCGGAGCATAGGCGAACCGGCATCACAGTGTCCGGGATGATCATCGGATTCTGCTGGAGTTGCATCGCACCGTTCGTTCCCATGGCCATGATGGTGGTCATGGGACTCAATCCCTAGAGCTGTTAGGAAACCCAGAGCCCTGGAACATACAGAAAGAAAAGTGGCGGCGAGGAAAAGATTTCCTCGCCGCCACTGTCGTGTCCGCGGGCTTAGTCGAGATAGTCTCGCAGCACCTGGGAGCGCGAAGGGTGGCGCAGCTTGGACATGGTCTTGGACTCGATCTGGCGAATACGTTCGCGGGTGACACCATAGACTTGGCCGATTTCGTCTAAAGTGCGCGGCATGCCATCGGTGAGGCCGAAGCGCAGACGAACCACGCCCGCCTCACGTTCAGACAGGGTCGTGAGCACGTCCTGCAGCTGGTCTTGCAGCAAGGTGAAGGAGACCGCGTCGACAGCAATGACGGCCTCGGAGTCCTCAATGAAGTCACCCAGCTGGGAGTCACCCTCATCACCGATGGTCTGGTCCAAGGAGATGGGTTCACGAGCGTACTGCTGGATTTCCAGCACCTTTTCCTCGGTGATGTCCATTTCCTTCGCCAGCTCCAGCGGCGTGGGCTCGCGGCCCAAATCCTGCAGCAGCTCTCGCTGGATGCGGCCCAGCTTGTTGATGACCTCGACCATGTGCACAGGAATGCGGATGGTGCGTGCTTGGTCTGCCATCGCGCGGGTAATAGCCTGACGGATCCACCAGGTGGCATACGTGGAGAACTTGTAGCCCTTGGTGTAGTCAAACTTCTCAACAGCGCGGATGAGACCCAAGTTGCCTTCCTGGATGAGATCCAAGAAGGCCATGCCGCGGCCGGTGTAGCGCTTGGCCAAGGACACCACGAGACGCAGGTTTGCCTCGAGAAGGTGGTTCTTCGCCTTGCGGCCATCACGAGCGATGGCACGCATGTCACGCTTTTCCATGGGGGAAAGCTTGGCGGCCTTGTCGCCTTCGGCACGGGCCTTTTCCATCTCATCCATGCGGTACTGAGCGTAGAGGCCAGCCTCGATTCGCTTGGCGAGGGAGACCTCTTGCTCGGCATTGAGCAGGGCGACCTTACCGATTTGCTTCAGGTAGGCGCGGACAGAGTCTGCCGACGCGGTCAGCTCCGCATCTTTGCGGGCTTGGCGCAGGGCTGCGGACTCATCCTCGTCCCAGACCGAGGAACCATCGTCCTCGTCCTCATCAGCGTCGTCGCCCTCGAGGTCATCATCGTCGTCGCCGAACTCGTCTTCATCATCCATCTCGGCGTTGTCCGGATCGAAATCGATATCGGCATCGTCAGTGGTGTCGGCGTCCAACTCGTCGGTCTGATCCTCGGCGAGATCCTCGGAAGACTTGGCAGCTTCAGGCGACGTTGCCTTTGTGGCTGCTGACTTACGCACAGTCTTCTTGGCCGCCTTTTTTGTGGCCTTTTGTGCAGACTTGCGGGTGGTCTTCTTTGTTGCCTTCTTGGCCGTCTTTTTAGCCGTTTTCTTGGCTGTCTTTTTGGCTGTCTTTTTCGCGGTTTTCTTGGCCGTTTTCTTAGCGGTCTTTTTTGCCGTCTTTTTGGCGGTCTTCTGTGCAGGTGCAGATGCCTCGGAGGTGCTCTCGCCCGCGCCGAGTACCTGGTCTGAAGAATCAGTGGCTGCCACGTACGCCCTTTCGACTTGCTCTCTGAGTGGAAACTATGGGGACGCGCAAGTTAGTCGCGACTAGTCCCCGATGCTAGCCCGCCTCCGAGATGAGCAGGGGAGGCGCGCCGCTGGATATTGGATAATCGACAGCCCAGTATAGATCATTTCTTGCACTAGGCGGTGACTGGGGTCAACTCGGAAAAGCTGGCCCCCGGTTGCCTTATGGTCGAATACCTTCTTGTGCTGCCATGGCTGCGCCTACTATACCGGCGCGATTACGAAGCTGAGCTGCAACGACCGGCGTTTCAATGCGGAGGTGCTCTCCCCACTTGTCAAACTTGCGGGAAATTCCTCCGCCGATGACGAAGGCTGAAGGGTTAAACAGGGCCTCATACTCGTGGAGTACGCGGTTGACGCGCTTCGCCCACTGCTTGGTCTTGAGCCCTTCGCGGTCCTTGACGGCTGAAGAAGCTTGGTGCTCCGCCTCCCTCTCGCCAACGATGAGGTGCCCAATCTCCGTATTGGGGAAAAGCTGGCCATCTAGCAGGAAAGCGGAACCAATACCAGTGCCCAAAGTGAGGAAGATGACGGGGCCGGAGCGCGCAATCTCGTCGCCATAAGCCACCTCGGCGAGGCCGGCCGCGTCGGCGTCGTTAAGCACGGTAAAAGGAACGTCGAGGTATGAGCTCAACAATTCCTGTGCATCCGTGCCGATCCAGGATTTATCAATGTTTGCCGCGCTGCGGATTACCTGGTCCTTTACCACCGCTGGCATGGTAATGCCGACGGGACCGTCCCAGTTCTTCTCTTCGATGATCTGGGCAATCACCTTGGCGACGGCGTCCGGCGTTGCGGGCTGGGGAGTAGCAATCTTGAGGCGGTCACCAACGAACTCTCCCGTTGCGAGGTCGACTTCGGCACCCTTGATGCCAGAGCCTCCAACATCGATGCCGAAGGCGTGGCCTTCGTGCTGCGGGCTCGGTTTCGTGTCCTGGTGCTGTGATTCATGGGCGGTCATACCGACAGTCTATGTGGGCCCGCGCGATGATGCGGCATGATCCGAGGGATGAAAAGGGCAGTAGCGGTAGTGCCGTGCGGTTTGCGGTGCGTGACGCGCTTTTTGGGCTGGCGGTAAGCACAGACTGTGATGAAATTCTTGCGGCCCGCTATAGAGCTGGAATCAGCAGGTCACAGGGGTGAAGGAGGAGTAATAGGGGGTAGGATAGTGCAGGGTTTGGTGCCCCCACGGCGGGGCGAGTGTGACACAGAGGCCAGTCTGGTTTAGGATGCCGTCGATAAATACACATACCTATCGATCTGACTCACAGGGGCAAGCATTATGGCCACGGATTATGACGCACCGCGTCGCCGCGCTGAAGACGACCTCGAGGCCGATTCCCTCGAGGGCCTGAAGGCGGCTGAAAGCGATAACAATGGCATGGATGACGATGGAGAAATCGTCGAGGCCTTCGAACCGCCGTCAGTGGACCTGACCGGTGAAGAGCTCAACGTCACCGTCGTTCCGCGCAAAGAAAACGAGTTCACCTGCTCTGTATGTTTCTTGGTGCAGTCCAACAAGCGCCTTGACCATGAAGAGGACGGCGAGCCAATCTGCATGGACTGCGCCTAGTAGGCCAGTTTCACCGAGGCGTGGCTGAGGCCTTAATTCAAGCCTTAATTGCTGCGCCTTGTAGCTGCTGCGGCCTGCTCGGGGACAAAGGCTGCGAGGAGTTTTTCGGGGTTGGTGGATCCGATGAGCCAGTAGGGCGTTGGATCTTCGGGGTCATCGAGGACGAGCATGACGTGTTCGGGTACCCAGCCGTGTGTGACGAGGAAGGCAGCCGGATCGAGCTGTGGACCGAGCGCGTTGCGGCGTGCAGTGGCCGGCACCGCGGTACTGCGGGCGACAACATCGTTCGGCAGCTGCGCGTCCTTGACGGTGAGCCACCGTGTGCCGTCGGCATCCTGTTCCACCTGCACCACCGTGTTGGACCATGTCAGCAGGACCCACGCGGCGATGGCACTGAGCAGGATGGCGGGGACGATGACCCACATGATTCCACGGTTGAGGCTGACTGTGGCGGTGGAGATCGCTACAACAAAGGCCGTCATCAGCCACCAGTACCACGGCACCCATTGGCGCTCACGGTAGAGGATCACTGGGGAAGCGGCTGGTGCCGAGGGGGAAGCAGACGAAGAACTCGAAGTCATGACCTTCGAGTCTAGCCGTCGGGGAAGGGGAGAGCCCAACACGCAGAGTAGGCGCGGCTGCCAGGCTGACGCGGCTTCCAGCCCTGACGGTTGGGGATGGAGGGGACAAGGTAGGCTGGGCCGCGTGAATGAGCAACACCCTCTCGTAGATCCGGTTAGTCCCTTCGGCGACATTCAGGTCAAGCGCCTTGATAAGGAGCTTCCGCTACCACATCGCGCTCACGGCGGCGATGCGGGCGCGGATCTCTACGCTGCTCACGACGTTATTTTGCGGCCCGGCGAGCGCGCTCTTGTCGGTACGGGCATTGCCCTTGCCCTGCCGATGGGCACGGTAGGCTTGGTCCACCCGCGCTCGGGCCTGGCGGCCAAGCACGGCATTTCCGTCGTGAATACACCCGGCACCATTGACGCCGAGTATCGCGGTGAGATTAAAGTATGCCTCATTAATCACGACCCAGAGGAGACCTTTGAGGTCACGCGGGGAATGCGTATCGCGCAGTTGATTGTCCAACGCGTGGAGCTGGTGGGCTTCCAGGAAGTCGAGGAACTTGATGACACCGCTCGTGGCGACGGCGGGTATGGATCAACCGGCGTTAACTAAGTTCAACAAAGCAGACACGGAATGAGGAAGGCTTAAACTATGGCGATGTGGCCCTTTGGAAAAAAGAAGAAGAACTCTGCCGTCCACCAGGAAGAGGCGGCTACCGAGGCCGTGGCCGAGGACACCACCACAGTGAACCCGGCAGCGGAGAACGCAAACGATGGCGCCACTGAGGCCGCTCCCGAGCCAACCACTGGTCTTGTCCGTGAGGATGAAGATGATGCTCAAGCTTCTCTAGCCGTGAAGGCTGTGGCTCACGATGCCATCAACGGCGACATGGGTCCCTACGATGGCGATAATGTCGACATCGCTGAGTTTAACTTTGAGGACTTCTCCGTAGGCCTGTTGGATCTGGGCTCACTGCGCATCCCGCTGCCGAAGGGCTCACAGGTCCAGGTGGAGATGGGCCAGGAAGGCCCGCGCATGCTCCACATTCTCACCCCACACGGCCGCATGACCCCAGTGGCCTTTGCCGCGCCGCGCACGCCGGGGCAGTGGGCGGAGTCTGCGGAGGACATCATCAAAGGCTTGGAAGCCGATGGTTTCGCTGCCCACCCGGAGGATGGCCCGTGGGGTTCTGAGATCGTTGGCAGCAGCGAGAAAGGCGGCATACGCATCATTGGTGTAGAGGGGCCGCGGTGGATGTACCGCCTGACCCTGGCCGCACCTGCCGGCAAGGAAGAGGAATTGGCGCAGCTAGGGCGCGAAGTCGTTGCCCGCACCTTTGTCTACCGCGGTGAGGATCCCATCCTGGCTGGCAGCTCCCTGCCTGTCACGCTTCCGCAGCAGCTGGCTGAGCAAGTTCAGCAGGCGCTGAAGGAACGCCAGCAGCAGGCCGCGCAGGCAGCCAGCGCGGATAGTGCAGCGCCAGCGGACACGGCCACGGAAACAGAAAAGACCGCGGAGTCCCAGGCCCGCGAGCAGTTGCGCGACCTCGAAGACAACGAGAACAAGTAGCGCACTTCAGCCTGCCGGCCAGACCCCTCCGGCACTACCGAAAAGGACCCCTTAAGCACGTGACCAGCCCTACTCCCGAAGAGCGCGAGCCTTACCGCCCCCCGGCGTCTGCGCATGACCCCGATACCACCGAGCGCGCTACTGAACCTGCCCCTGAGCCATCCTCGAATCCTGGCGCCGACATGGCGGCAGGACAAGCGACGGTGTCGCCAGAAGCTGATCCGGAGCCGTCGTTGCTCGACCAGATGGGTGGGCTGACCGGGCTCGTGTCTGCGACCCTGCCCGTGCTGGTTCTCATCCCGGTCAACAACGTCTGGGGGTTGGGGCCGGCGCTTGTTGCGGCACTGGGCGTGGCGCTGGCTATCAGCCTGTGGCGCCTGGCCCGCAAGGAAACCCTGCAACCAGCTTTTTCTGGTCTGCTGGGCGTGGCCATCTGCGCCGGAATCGCGTGGTTTACCGGGGATGCCAAAGGCTATTTCCTCTACGGAATTTGGATGTCGCTCGTGCTGTTCATCGTCGCGATCGTTTCCATTATTCTGCGCTGGCCGCTTGTCGGCGTGGTATGGAAAGGCCTCAACGGTGAGGACATGGGGTGGCGCACAGTGCCACGGGCGCGACGCTCCTATGCCTATGCCACCGCCGGGTGGGCGACGGTGTTCATCGCCCGTTTTGCGGTGCAACGCGCGCTCTACGATGCCGATGCCACCACAACGCTTGGTATCGTCCGCATTCTCATGGGCTGGCCGTTAACGGGTATTGTCACCCTCCTCACTATCTGGATGGTGCGCCGCGCGAATGCCGCCGTGGAGGAAGCACAGGGCGGCGACACTACGTCGCAGGGCGGCGACAACTCTAAGGAGAAGATCCATGACCGCGACTGATCACAACTCCGCGAAAGATCAGAGCGCCGCTGCCGGAAGCCTGAGCAAAGGGCAGTCATTCGACACCACCATCGAACGTATGGGGCACGGCGGTGTCGGAATCGGGGCGGCCCCCGACGGGCGCGTGTGCTTCGTCCCGGGTGCCTTCCCCGGCGACCATGTCACGGTGACTGCGACCAAGGTGAAGAAGTCCTTTGTGGAAGCCGCGCTGAGTTCCGTCGTACAACCTGGGCCCTACCGTGTCGAATCTGCGTGCCCGGCCGCGCAGCGTGGCGCTGGCTGTTGTGACTTCGCTGAGCTCGATCCCGCGGCGGAGCCAGACATCAAGGTGACAGTCTTGCTTGATCAGCTGCGCCGCGTGGCTCACATCGAGGATGCTCCCGACGTCGAGACCATCGATGTGGCACCGCATCGCGGGTGGCGTACGCGGGTGCGGTTGGGCGTCGACAAGCAAGGCCGTGCTGGTCTGCGCAAGCGTGGCTCCACGGAGCTCGTCACCGACGTTGCGTGCAGCCAGCTGATTCCGGGGCTCGTCGACGGCCTAGTGGGGCCTGATGCCCGTACCTTTAATCCAGGTGCAGAGGTAATCGCGGTCATGGATAGCGACGGCAATAGGCACGTCGTGGAAACCCGGAAGGCGCCGCGGGGGCGGCGAATCGAGACCATTCGAGAGGTCATCGAGGCGCCAACTGAGAACGTGGTGCAGCGTGCTGACGGCCACGAGTTCCGCTTCCCGCCCACCGCTTTTTGGCAGGCGCACGTCGGAGCACCGGACGTTTACACCAGCCTTGCACGCGAGTGGCTCGGCGCAGAAGGCCACGGGAACGGCGGTGAACCTGAGGCAGCGGACGAGTCCGCTGTACATGCAGTGGCCTGGGATCTGTATGGCGGCGTTGGCCTGTTCGTTCCCGCGCTCGCAGAGGTCACCGCACCCCAGGGCGGGCACACGACCGTGTATTCCGTCGATTATTCGCCCGCAGCAGCGGCGCCGCAGCCGGGGCTCGCAGGCATTGACGTGCACTTCCGCACCGCCAAGGTGGAGCAGGTGGCCAGCCAGCTTCCGCAGCCGGCGTCGGTGATTTTGGATCCGCCGCGTACCGGTGCTGGCAACGACGTGGTGGCCGCTGTCGCCGCGGCAAAGCCGCAACGCATCCTGCATATCGGTTGCGATCCTGCTACGTTCGCCCGGGACTTGGCTGCTTGGTCGGAGCATGGTTACCGCGCGAAGCGCCTCGCCATGGTGAATGCTTTCCCCGGGACACATCACTTTGAAACCCTGGCACTCCTGGTTCCACTGGCCTAGGGCGCACAGGGGGCGCCGCGGGAGTGGTCGGGCAATGATTGACGCGTCACGCGTGTCAACGGGTACGGTGGTAAAGAAGAAAACGATCGATGAAGGGGTTTAAGGCAAGCTCTATGGGCATTCTGGATTCCATTCACTCACCAGGCGATCTTAAAGCCCTGAGCAAGACGCAACTGGTTGAGCTCGCGGCGGAAATCCGTCAGCGCCTTATTGAGAAGGTGTCCGCTACAGGCGGCCACCTAGGCCCTAACCTGGGCGTCGTGGAGCTCACGGTGGCGATCCATCGGGTCTTCGATTCCCCGCGGGATCCCATCGTCTTCGACACGTCACACCAGTCCTACGTGCATAAAATGCTCACGGGCCGCGCCTCCCAATTCGATACGCTGCGTCAGAAGGGCGGTTTGTCCGGCTACACGGACCGCGCAGAGTCAGAACACGACTGGACCGAATCCTCCCACGCCTCGGCAGCGCTATCCACGGTGGACGGGCTCTCCAAGGCTTTCAAGATTCGGGGTGAATCCCACCGCAATGCCGTGGCGGTCGTGGGCGATGGCGCC
Organism: Corynebacterium sp. HMSC074A09; assembly: GCF_001811545.1. NCBI lineage: Bacteria > Bacillati > Actinomycetota > Actinomycetes > Mycobacteriales > Corynebacteriaceae > Corynebacterium > Corynebacterium sp. HMSC074A09. Next base: position 79,374 of record NZ_KV805171.1, read on the forward strand.
CTTACCGGCGGCATGTGCTGGGAAGCCCTCAACAACATTTCTGCCGACAAGGACCGCAACGTTGTCATCATCGTTAATGACAACGGGCGTTCCTATTCGCCGACGATCGGCGGCCTCTCAGAGAACCTGGGGCGCATTCGTGCGCAGCACGGATACGACGAGTTCATGGCGCTGGGCAAGAAGCGCCTCAAGTCCATGGGTTGGGTAGGCGAGCGCACCTTTGATGCATTGCACGCGGTCAAGGAGGGTGTGAAGTCGACCGTCATGCCCACGGAGATGTTCCCGGAGCTGGGCATCAAATACATTGGCCCGATTAACGGCCACGATATTGAGGCAGTTGTGCGGGCGCTGAGCTACGCCCGCGACTATGACGGTCCCATCATCGTGCACACGGTCACCGAGAAGGGGCATGGCTTTGCTCCTGCGGTCAACGAGCCGAAGGACCAGATGCACTCCACCGGCGCCATCGACCCGGTCACCGGTGTATCCAAGGGACAGAAGCAACCGGGGTGGACTGCGGCGTTCTCGGAAGAATTGATCAAGGCCGGCCACGCCCGCGAGGACATCGTCGCCATTACTGCCGCCATGGCTGGGCCGACGGGGCTAACTCCCTTCCAAGAGGAGTTCCCGGAGCGCTTCTTTGATGTCGGCATCGCTGAGCAGCATGCCATGGCTTCTGCATCCGGTCTGGCGCTGGCCGGGATGCACCCGGTGGTGGCGGTGTACTCTACGTTCCTCAACCGTGCGGTGGACCAAGTCATCATGGACATTGCGCTGCTCAAGCTGCCAGTGACCATTGTCCTCGACCGCGCCGGTGTCACGGGCTCTGATGGTGCTTCACACAACGGTGTGTGGGATATGGCGCTCATGAGCATCGTCCCCGGCATGCGCATCGCCGCCCCGCGCGATGGTGCCCGCCTGCGGGAACTCTTTAACGAAGCCATCGCAATCGAGGATGGCCCGACCGTGGTGCGCTTCCCCAAGGGCAACCTCCTTGATGACCGCGACGAACTCAAGCGGCTCGATGACGGGGTAGACATCCTGAGCTATTCCGATGCTGCTGCCGCTACGGAGGAGGCTACTGATGTGCTTATCGTCGCCATCGGTGCCATGAGCGCGCGTTCCCTGGGTGCAGCTGAGCTGCTCGAAGCCCAAGGCTTCAACGTGACCGTCGTGGACCCGCGCTGGCCGGTACCGGTACCGCAATCCATCATCGCGTTGGCGGCCGATCACGATCTCGTGGTGACGGTGGAGGATGGCATCCTGCGGGGCGGTGTGGGGTCCATGGTGGCCGAGGCCCTCGACGCCGCCGATGTGGACACTCCAGTACACAGGCTCGGCGTACCCGGCTGCTTCCCCAAGCATGCCAGCCGTGGAGAAATCCTCGAGGACTTTGGCTTGACCCCGGAAGGCATTGCGAACTCAGTGCGTGAGTGGGTAGCTGCACGCGACGCTGAGGAGTCTGCTAAGAGCGCGGGCGAGTAGGGCGCATCCGGGCTAACCCGCGCTGCAGGAGCGGCGTGGCCAGTTCGACTTGCCAGTCGCGCGCGCCCTGGGAGCGCAGGAAATCGGGGATATCGGCATCTTTTGCGATCTCCCCCGCGACGCCGCCTTCGGGCCCGAACGCTGCCCACACCGCTGTACGTATCAGACTGGGTTTGAGGATCAGCTCGTAGCTCATGCGCAGTTCGTCACCGAGGTCCTCGAAGTCATGGCGGATCTCGCAGTAGAGCTGCCACAGCTCGGGAAAATCCCGGTTAAATACTGATTTGGAGGGCACCGGGCGGGGGCTGCGCAGCGGCTTTGGCCACTCCTGGCGCGGGCTATCCAGCGCAGTCGTGACGGCATCGAGCCAGCGCAACGTAGCCCCACCGCGGCGGCGGGGGAAACCTTTAATCTGATTGATGTCGTGCGGGGTGCGAGGCACGCGGCGCGCTATGTCCACGAGCACGCGGTGCGGCAGCACCCGGTTGGGGGCGATGTCCTGGGAACGTGCGATGGATTCGCGGCGTTGCCACAACTCGCGAGCCACGGCGAGCTGTTCGCGTGTGCGTAGCGAAGACACACCTTTCAGCTCCCGCCACGTTCGAGGCTCAGGGCCGGTAATCCCGGCATGCTCGTCGACGATCCGGTCGAATTCTTCAAAGGCCCAGTCGAGTTTGTCTTCTTCCGCAAGGATGTCTCGCAACGTCACAGCAAGTTCGTTGAGCAGCTCCACGTCGAGCGCCGCGTAGTTGCGCCATGTCCGGGGAATGGGTGTTTGGGACCAATCGGAATCGCCGTAACCCTTTTCCAGTTCGACGTCGAACAGCTCCAGCACCATCGCCCCCAGGTTGGGATGCGCAAAACCGGCGAAGCGGGCGGCAAGCTCGGTATCGAACAGTGTTCCGGGGTGTAGCCCCAGCCAGGCCAGACAGGGAAGATCAGAAGGGGCGGCGTGGACTACCCAGTCCTGGCCGTTGAGCACCGGCGCTAGCGCGGAACTCAGTTCATGCCGACGATTCTCCGGGGCAAACAAAAGCGTGCCTGCGCCTTCCCGGCGAATTTGCACTAGAAAGGCGCGGTCATCGAAGCGGTAGGCCGACGCGCGTTCGGTATCAATGGCGAAGGGTCCAGTCCCCGCGGCCAGGCGCGCGGCACCCGCCTGGAACTCACGGGGAGAAAGCAGGACTTTTGGCGTGCCGTCGACGGGGACCTGGCGCAGTTCGCTCATGTTAGCGTCCGAGCTCGGTGACGCCCTCGGGCGGCAGGCCTGCGACGAGAGAAAGCACCTGTGCAAAAGCCTCGACGTGTGGGGCAAGATCCAGGTCGGCTGCGGTCCAGGACGCGCGCATTTCCAACTGATAGGCGCGCGGCGGGCCACCGATCTCGCCGAAGCGCACCGAAGCAGTCGAGGTGACAGTACCTCCGAGGTTGGTGTGTGTTGCCTCGCGCACGTCGAGGGATTCGGTGAGCCACTCCCAGGCGACGTCGGGAAGCAGCGGGTCCCCGGCTACGGCATCCTCCAAGTCTGCCTGGATGTAGGCCACCAGGCGCATCGCACCTTCCCAGGCTTCCTCAGCGCCTGGGTCGTGCAACAGGATAAGGCGGCCGAAGGCATCACCCTCAGAGTCGGTGGGGATAGCCTCCTCCTGCTCGTGACGCTCAACCTCCAGGCCAATGGCATGGCTGAACGGGGCCAGTCGCTGCGGGGGTCGGATGGTGCCCAAGGTGATTTCTGGGCGCAGCTGCGCAGCGTGGAGGGACTCGACGGCCTCCGTGAAGGCAGCCGGAGTGCTCGGTTCTGCGGGGCGCGATTCGGCGGGAGAGGCGGCGGCGCGATCGTGCAGGTTGGTCGGTGCCCCTGCAAGGTTGCGCGAAGAAACGTCGGAATTGCTCACGGGGATCAAGGTATAAGCTCCGCCCGTGTGGCGGTGGAAGGCGCGCCGAAAGGCTAGTGGCGCGCGAGGGCGTCTCCAACTTATGATGGATAAGAAACTTTGTCGGTTGAAAAAAGGAGAGAGGCATGTCGAAGGTCAACTTCGCCGAGCTCAACAAGGTCCAGCGCTACTCGCAGCACGCGGTGTTCCAGGTCATCCCGGGAGCGCTGGGCACCGAGCGCGAGGAGATCGTCGCGCAGGCGCAGAAGTTCTTCGCGGAGCTCGAGGAAGCAGGCGTGGTTACCGTGCGCGGTATCTACGATCTGTCCGGAATGCGGGAGAGCGCTGACTTCATGATCTGGTGGCACGCTGAGGAATTCGCCGACATCCAGAAGGCCTTCGCGGACTTCCGCCGCGAGACCGTCCTGGGCCAGGTCTCCGAGGTGACGTGGGTAGGAAATGCCTTGCACCGCCCAGCGGAGTTCAACAAGTCCCACCTGCCGTCCTTCATCATGGGCGAGGAGCCCGGTGAGTGGATTTCCGTCTACCCCTTCGTGCGCTCTTACGACTGGTACACCATGGACGAGGAAAAGCGCCGCCGCATCCTCATGGAGCACGGCATGCAGGCGCGTGATTATCCGGACGTTCGCGCGAACACCGTGCCGGCCTTCGCGCTGGGTGACTACGAGTGGATCCTGGCCTTTGAGGCCCCGGAGCTGCACCGCATCGTGGATCTGATGTACCTCATGCGCTACACCGAGGCGCGCCACCACGTGCGCGAGGAGATTCCCTTCCACACCGGTCGCCGCGTGAAGGATGTGGCTGAGCTCATCGCGATTTTGCCTTAAAGGGTCGTTATAGCGCCGGAAGCCGGTTGAGGGTTTAGTCCTCGACCGGCTTTTCTTCTAGGCTGAGGCAGATGGAATTGATGCAGTAGCGCAGGTCCGTCGGCGTATCGTATCCCTCGCCTTCGAAGACGTGGCCTAGGTGGGACTCGCAGTTGGCGCACAGCACTTCAATGCGGCGCATGCCCAGTGAATTGTCCTCGCGCTCAATGACGGCGTTGCCAGCCAAAGGGGAGAAGAAGGACGGCCATCCGCAGTGCGATTCAAACTTTTCCGTGGAGCGGAAGAGCTCGGCGCCGCAGGCTCGGCAGGAGTACACGCCTTCGGTGGTGGTGTTGGTGTATTCGCCGACGTGCGGTGCCTCGGTGCCGGCCTCACGCAGGACGTGGTACTCCTCAGGACTCAGGCGCTGGCGCCATTCGGTATCGGCAATGAGCTTGAAATCAGTCATGCGGGAATCTTATCGCTCGACTGAGCTTGCCGACTAGCCCCTCGTTCCGCGCTCCACCAGCCGGCCACGGAGGCAGCGGTCACGACGATGAGCAGGCCCCACCCGATGGTGGCGATGAACACGCTCATCCAGTGCGCGGCGGTGGGCATGCTGGACGACGTCCACTCGAGCGGCGCCAAGAATAAAAATGCGGCCAACCATGCTCCCCACGTGTGGAAGACCGAGCGGCCCAGCACCACCGTAAACAGCATTGGGATAAGCCACATGGAGTAGTATTGCTGTCCCAAGGAGGAAAGGAAGAAGATCCCGACCATGATGGCACCACTTGTGCTCAGCGCCCAGAAGGTCGGCTCGCTGTCGCGCCAGCGCAGCAGACCGAGGATCGCCACTGCGGCTAGCGCCGCGAAAAGGATCCAGATGGGGTAGTAGATGACGCCGGGGAGATCGAAGTAAGCGCGCACGCCCGGCCATGAGGCGTTGGCGTAGTCGCGCGTGGTGGACAGGTAAGGAAGAAGGTTGGCGCGGAAGCCTTCCGCGCCCGGAACGAACGGCCAAGCTGCAAGGTTGGCTACCAGCGGTACAGCTACACCCAGACCTAAGGTGAGCCAGCGCTTGCGCACCAGTGCGAGGAAGAGTAGCGGGGCAAACTGCGGCTTGACCAAGATTGCCAGCCCGATGCAGAGTCCAGCGGCCCATCCGTGTTTATCCAACAAAGCTAGGAACGCCACCATCGCGAGTAGCAACAAACCGTTGATGTTGGTAAAGACCAACGTGTTGATGACTGTTTCGGTAGCGAAGGCTGCGGCGATGCTGACCGGCCACAGTGGGCCCCGCAGGCTGTGGCCTACGAAGCGGGTCAACACGGCTAGCGCAGCGACGATGGCGGCGGCGTTGGCCAGAATGAAGGCGATGCGCGCGTGTTCTTCGGAGATAAGCCCCAAGGGGGACAGAAAGACGGTGGCCCCAGGGTTATAGAGATAAAGCGGTTCGACGAAGGAATAGTTCTGTTCATAGACCGGGTTGCCTTCCCACAACCTCCGGATCGCGCGGTAGACGGTGCCGAAGTCATCAGTCACCGAGCCGTTAACAGCGAGCACGAACACGCGGTGAAGGACTAAGACGATGGCGGCGGGCCAGGCGGCGGCCGTCCACAGTCGCGCGGAAGCTGGGGATGAGGGAGCCGGAGAAGTCACGGCAGCAAAGTTTACGGGGTTTGTGCGCGCCGGTAGCGCAGAAACACCGTGCTGTCGACGGTGTCGACGTTCTCCAGCTCGAGCTTGAGTGCGGGGGAGGTGGCCTCGCCGTCGACGATGGGCTTTTCGACGGAAGGGGAAAGGTGCGGATCAAGCGTCAAATAAAGCTGGTCCACGAGGCCTTCTGCGATAAAGGCGGAATAAACGGATGGGCCACCTTCGCAGCTGATGCGGCGCGCGCCTAGAGCGCGAAGAGCTGAAACAGCCTCGCTCATGGTGCCAGTCCCCGTGCTGATAACTTCGGCACCGGCGTCGGCTAAGTGCCGTGCCTCGGGTGAAGACGCGCGCTCTGCGGGGGTAAGCACGAGGGGGCCAGCTGCAATGAAATCCCCGAAACCGGCAAAATCGAGGGAGCGGCTAAGCACGGCGAGGCGCGTGCTTGTCGACGGCCCGTATTCCTCCGCCTTCACCGTTGCAGAGCCGACGACGGCAATATCGGCCCATTCCCGCAGTGCGGCGAAGAGTTCACCGTCGGTGGTGTCGCCCATTGGCCCTGAGGTTCCATCGATGGTGGCGGAGCCGTGGAGCGTACTCACCGTAATCAAGCGGATTCCTTCTCGGTCTGGCCCCAGTAGGCGTTCTATCAGCGCAGTGTCACTCATGGCGCCCCACGGTACCGCAAAGGGTGGCTACTGCCTGGGGAGGTGGATCTCATGCCATTAGGCGCGCTGGAGCCGCCAAGCGCTGAAGCGCAGCGCGCAGGCTCCCCAATGAAGCAATAAGAGCACCAAGAGAACGAAGGACAACCGGTGCCAGCCTTCATCCCATGAACCTAGGCACAGTGTTCCGACCGGGAAGGTCGAGCCCCACCAGCCGGGGCTGTAGGGAGTCCACTCGAAGACCGCTCGGTAGAAGCAGTACATTGCGAATGCGACGCAGGGTGCTCCAATGATGAACATGATGATGCCGTAGAGGTGGGCGTCAAAAAGCAGTGTCGAGGCCGCCGTTGACTGTCCAACCACGCCGAGCGGGATCCACGCTGTCCCTGCAGCTGCCCCGCGCGGCCTATCTCGGCGTTGTGCAAGGGAGCAGTAACAGTAGGCGAAGAGTGGAATTGCCGTGATGAACGTGAGGAAGAAGCATAACTCGCCGGCAAAGTGGTAGAACTGCCCGTGGTTGATAGCCAACTGACCTGCGGAGGTCGCCGCCACCATGGGAGAAACAAGTGCCAGGCCCCAAGGAAAAGCGGGCTTGTCGTAGAGGTGCGGCTGTTTGAACAACCCCCATAGCTGCCACAAACAGACCACCACCGATAGCGGTGCACCAATCCACCAACTTGCCAACTGGAAGGCATCGCTTCCGGTAAGCGCGGTCCATGCCGAGCCGCACGCCAGCAGCCCCATCGTGTACATGCCCCACGCCGCCATGTTCTGGTGCCGGGGAGGCTCATTCTTCGTCCCCGCGGTAACAATCACCAGCAGCACCGCTGCGATAAAAGCGAAGACGAACTGCGCTACGCCTAAACCATGCAACCCCGACAAAGTCGATGCAATCGAGGTACCCATCAAGGCACCGGCCCAGGCCGGGCCGCACTTTGGCAACCGCATAAAATCACCCTATTCCTGCACTTGTTGCTATCGAACCCTTATGGAGCAATCGGATAAGTGTGCGAGGGGGACAGGTTCAATGTCATGCAGTCTTGTGTAACCGTGCCGTGTCCCCAACGCGTCGAGGTTTTCGTCTAGCCCTTGTGGCCAAGATGAGGCACAATGAGAAAACGCCCCCGCGAGAAACCATTAATGTAGATTTATAATCCACATAGTATCCACGCGAAGGCTTGTGCCACATGCTGCAGGTCTCTGACCTGCAGTTATGATGGTGGTTCTAGCTGGGATTGAACCAGCGACCTTTCCGGTGTGAACGGAACGCTCTCCCACTGAGCTATAGAACCTCGGTGCAGCACTTAAGGTACACCGCGCGTGTAGTAACCCCCTAATCGTCCAGCTCAAACGCGCTTTAAGCTGTATGTGTGGGCGCTGGCTGTCGTGGTGGAATCGGTAGGGGGTCTCTTGTTGTCATCGCCGCCGCTCGCTGTAACTGCAGTCTCAATCACACTGATGTAATCCGCAGGCTTTGGGGAGTCTGGGGATTAGTGCCGTGGGCTGCGGATTTGGAAACTACGGCGGCGCACGATAAAGTTTCTTCTCGCACCACGGCATACCGGCCGGGAACGTGCAATGCGGATGTAGCGCAGTTGGTAGCGCATCACCTTGCCAAGGTGAGGGTCGCGAGTTCGAGTCTCGTCATCCGCTCCAAGACTTTCTTGACGCCAAACTTTTTGGCATAAGTGAGTGGAGGGTCTTGATAAATACATATGCGCGATTAGCTCAGTGGGAGAGCGCTTCCCTGACACGGAAGAGGTCACTGGTTCAATCCCAGTATCGCGCACAAGGACTTTGTCCTAGAAACCGGGCCTGGTTTCGAATGCGGATGTAGCGCAGTTGGTAGCGCATCACCTTGCCAAGGTGAGGGTCGCGAGTTCGAGTCTCGTCATCCGCTCCAGCACATGTAGTGTGTGAGGCGGTATCGCCACGGTGGAATGGCCGAGTGGTGAGGCAACGGTCTGCAAAACCGTGCACACGGGTTCGATTCCCGTTTCCACCTCAAATGCTGGCGCCCAAACAGGGCGCTGCGAGCGCGTTTAGCTCAGCGGGAGAGCGCTTCCCTGACACGGAAGAGGTCACTGGTTCAATCCCAGTATCGCGCACAGGGTTTCCATTTGGAGCCCGCGACGAGCGAGAGCTCGTCACGCGGATGTAGCGCAGTTGGTAGCGCATCACCTTGCCAAGGTGAGGGTCGCGAGTTCGAGTCTCGTCATCCGCTCCGGCGAAAGTGTCCCTCCACTATGGAGGGGCACTTTTTTAATTTCTTCGCCCTTGCGTTTGGGGGTAAGGGTTTGCCTGGGTTTGGGGTGATTCACGGTAGATAGTGGCACAAAATCGCAGATTTTTGAGGCCTTGTTTACCGTGAGCGCTCGGGTTGGATAAGTTTGCCCGGGAGGTTGCCTGGGAGATGTGCAGGTTTGAGGCGGGCGTGTTGGAAGGGGACTTTTCCCCGTCGGTGGCCGAGCTTTTCGCCAGCCATTTATGATGTTTCTCACAGACTTGTCATCTCAAAGAAATGGACATCATGAGAGCCTTCTCCCCGTCATCATCGTCCCTTCAAAGCGCACTACGCAGCGCTTTTATCATTCTCGCCGTAATGCTTCTGGCACTTCTCAGTGCGATGGCCGTGCCAGCGTTTGCACAGAATCCCACGGGCGTCACGCGCAGTGAAGAGCCTGGGTCCGCTCCCACGGCTGACTCCGAGTCTGCACCGAGTGGAGATTCAGCAGAGGCACAGAGCGGTGCGACGATGCTTGTGCTCGACTCTTCGGGCTCTATGAATGTCCAGGATGCTGGCGGGCAGACCCGCCTGGACGCAGCTAAGGACGCAACGAAGAACTTCGTCTCCGAACTCGGCGGCACCAGCCCGTTGGGACTCGTCACGTATGGTGGCACGGTCGACGAAGCCCCTGAGAATCAGGAAGCCGGATGCCGTGATATCCACGTGGTGAGTGGGCCTAAGGAGGACGTGGGGGATTCTTTCACTGGGCCAATCGATGACCTTCAAGCTAAGGGCTATACCCCGATTGGTGATTCCCTGAAGAAGGCCGCCGAAGAGCTAGGCGGTCAGCACGGGACGATCGTCTTGGTATCGGACGGCATTGATACCTGTGCGCCGCCGCCAGTATGTGAAGTAGCCAAGGAACTCCACGACCAAGGTATCGACCTTGTCATCAACACCATCGGCTTCAATGTCGACGAGGAAGCTCGCAAGGAGCTTTCCTGCATCGCAGATGCCGCCGGCGGCGAGTATCTCGACGCCGGGGACGCAGATTCACTGGCAGCGATGATTAAGAAGGCAGCAGGGCGAGCCGCAGACATTTACCAATCCGATGTCGAACAGATTGAAGGCAGCGAAGACATCAGCCAACCAACGCCGCTTCCACGCTGGGAGTCTGGCGAGGACTTCATCTTCCATGCTGAGTTGGATGCCCCGCCGAACGGCGGCAAGGAGTCACGTACCGATTTCCATGCTGAGTCATGGTCTATCCCCGTCAAGCCGGGTGAGCGCTATGTGGCGACGATGTACAAGACACTCGAAGGTGTAGTGGGAACACCGAACCGCCTGTATTTGAAGACGTTTTTCGGCGATGGTACGGAACCGCCAACGGGTACGCATGGTGGCGATGAAGGTTCAGATGATTGCACAGCTGACTGGGACAGTGCGAACACCGGCACTGTATCTGAGGCCTTGCCAAACACTAGCGCGTATACCTACGAAATCGGTTCCAAGAATTGCCAGGGCGACTTGGTCTTGACCGCGATGCGCGCAGGACAGTACAAGGCCGATGAACCATTAGACGTGGAGATCCTGCTTCACCGTGTTGACCCAGTATCCAACATCGACGAGCTTGTAAGTGGTCTTAGCAGCGAGCTGGACGGCGAACTCCATGCCAACGCCAACGGTGCCGACCAGATGGCTCCCGGAAACTGGTTTGACAGTGCTGCGGAGCTTCACAGCGGCCAGACCATCGAAACTGACATTGTTCAGGGCGAAGCGCACGTTTACAAGGTCCCAATGAAGGAAGGTCAGCAGCTGGCTGCCGCAATCAAAGCTGGAGAGGTTTCGGACAAGCAGGCTCTCCAGTACTCAGGCCTTGACGTGACTATCCTCAATCCGGTCCGAGAGAAAGCTGGGGAGCATGAAGTTTTGATCTGGCCTGATGAGGGGGATGAGGGATCGGCTTCGGCAGCAAGCCCTATCGCTTTCACCAACCGCTTCAGCTCCGATGCGGCATCCTCTTATGGCAACGCGAACTGGTTGGAGGGTGACTACTACATCGTGGTGACGCTGGATGCAGGTAAGGGGAATGACCTAGGGGAGAGCGAAGGAAATCTCACTGACAAGCGTGCCACCATGAAGTATTACCTCACGTCCAAGGTGTTGGGGGATCCAATCCAAGGGCCCATCTATGAGCCTGTCAAGGACAAGACTGAGGCACCGAAGAGTGATGGTGACGAAGGAAATGTGGACCAAGCAGCAAGCGCCGACGAGGATAAAGGCTTGGGTCTTGGCACCCTAGGATTTCTCTTGGCCGCAGCCTTGGGCATCATTGCGCTTGCCGTCATCATCTTGGTGGTCATCCTTCTTCGCGGGCGTAGACACTAGTGCTACCTGCGGGAACTGCGGCAGAATCCACGCTTGCGTAGGCATAGGGAACTTTTCTGTCGCGTGCAACGACTACTTGATAACCCCACGCACTCCACGTGGGGTTAAGGATTGGCTAGGAGATCCCTCCCAGCGATAGGATGAGGGAACCTTCAATCAAAAGTTTCATCACGCCATCAAGGAGTCATCCAAGAAATGCAGTTGCGTCAGGTCACCACAGTAGTCGCCGCTGGGGCCGTGAGCCTCGTGATTGGGCTGTCCGCGCCACTAGCCGCGGCACATGACTCAGTCATTGGCGGCAACGTGGTGGGTGACGCACCGCTGGAAGAATTCCCCCGTGAAATCACGCTGGAGTTCTCTGGCATTCCTCGGGATGACTTCAACACTTTCGCCGTGAGCGACACAACCTCCGGCGACGTGCTCTTTGATGCCACACCCACCATTGACGGACGAAACCTCACCATTGAGGTTCCCCAGGACATCGAACCTGGTGACGGCGAATACCAAGTAGGTTTTCGCATTACCTCCTCCGATGGTCACTCCACACTCGGCTCGGTGCCGTTCAGCGTAGCTTCCGGTGCTGCCGGAGGGGAGGCAGGCAATGGGTCGTCTGGAGCCTCTGGCCAAAGTGACGCGGATGCTGCCGCGGAAGACGGCGGTGCAGAGGACTCCCAGGACCCCCTGAGCTCCCTGCCCGCAGCTGCTAAATGGATCATTGGTATCGGGGCAGTTCTCGTCGTCGGTGCGGCAGTCTTCGCCTTCGGGGCGAAAACACGTCGCTCCGATGGCGCAGGCTAGGCCACACAGGGCCTCGATGACGCGCGAGCCAATCCACCTCATCCCCTTCAGGTAATTACTCCAGAAAGGCATGTTCCATGCTGAAATCCCGTTCTTTCTTCCGTACCTCCGTAGTTGCTATCGCGGCTGTCAGCCTCACCTTGGCTGGTTGCTCGCCGAGCGAGGAGGACTCGACAGCTACCGCGACGAGCACCGCGGCCAGCGCTGACAGCAGCGCAGAGAAGGGTGCGGAAACCAGCACGTCGGCTTCTTCCTCCGCTGAGTCTGGCGTAACTTTCGAGGATGCTGTCGTGCGCGCCATGGAGAAGGACTCCGATATGACCGCTATCTTCGGCACGCTCCACAACAACACGGACAAGGACATCAACGTAGTTGGCTTCAGCTCTTCGGTGAAGGCTAAGCACTATGAGATCCACGAGGTCGTAGACGGCGTGATGAAGGAGAAGGAAGAAGGCTTCGACATCCCCGCTGGCGAATCCCTCGAGCTCGCGCCGGGAGGTTTCCACTTCATGCTGATGGGAGTAACCGAGCCCGTCATGGCCGGTGAGACCGCAACCCTGACGCTGGAGCTTGCCGACGGCTCCACGATCGAGCTCGGCGATATCCCGGTGCGCACCATTGGCGCCGGCGATGAAGACTACGGCGACATGGGCCACATGAACCACGGCGATATGGACCACGGATCCATGGATCATGGTGAGCACATGGACCACTCGGACTCCGCAGACATGTCTGACATGAAGAAGGAAGAGCACGCGCACTAGAAACCAGCGTGTTCCGGGCCAAGGTAGGCAAGAAATCGGTTCTCACGAGATAGGGAGATATCAAAGATGAGCGGGTTCGAGGAACCTGTCAGTCGGCGTGGACTGCTCGCCGGAAGCGCTGTGGCGGCAAGCGCGGTAGCGCTTGCAAGCTGTGCGAAAGGGGATGAACCTGGACAGGCGTCTGCGGATGCCTCCGCGGATGCCTCTCGCGCAGCGCAGGCTGGGGACGCCGGCAGCACAGGCCCGGAAAATCGCGAGGAGACCATGGGTGGCGATATCGTCGCCTTCGACGGCAAGCACCAAGCAGGCATCCAAACTCCGGTCCAGGCGCACGTGGAGCTGGTGGGCTTTAACCTCAAGAAGGACACCACCGCTCGCGGCGCGGCCGCGTTGATGCGCCTGTGGACGGAGGATGCCCGTCGCCTCTGCACCGGTGAGAACCCGTTGGGCAGCCTCGAACCCGAATTGTCTACCACCCCAGCAAACCTCACCGTCACGTGCGGTTGGGGAGAGGGATTCTTCGACACGGTGGACGTCGCCAAGCCCAGCTGGCTGCGCGATATCCAGGCTTTTGACCATGATGACCTCCGCCCGGAATGGGGCCAAACGGATATCGTCCTGCAGATCTGCAGCGATGATCCTTTCACTGCCGCCTTCGTGTTGCGGCATATGACCCGTGCGGGCAAAGATTACGCCGACGTTGCGTGGATCCAGCAGGGATTCAGCCATGCCTATGGATCTGCACCGAAGGGTGTTACTCCCCGCAACCTCTTCGGGCAAAAGGACGGAACGGTTAATCCCCGAAGCGAGGAAGACTTCAACGAGCAGGTGTGGATCGAAGACGGCCCCTTCGCCGGCGGCAGCGCCATGGTGGTACGCCGCATCCACATGAACCTGGACACATGGGAGCAGCTTGATCGCGCAGCACGTGAGAACTCGACTGGGCGCACTCTCGATACCGGAGCTCCTATAGGTGCTAAGGACGAGTTCGACCCGGTGGATTTGGACGCCCGCAATGAGTTTGGGCTCAAAGCCATTGATGAGAACTCTCATGTCGCCAGAGCGCATCCGCCGGCGGAGCATCCAGAGCAAAAACTGTTGCGTCGCCCGTATAACTACAACCTGCCGCCGACTCCGGAGACCACCCAGCGCGGTGAGCTCAGCAACGCCGGGTTGATCTTTATTTGCTACCAGAAGGACCCTACGACCCAGTTCGAGCCTATTCAGGCGCGCCTTGACGAAGCTGATCGGCTCAACGAGTGGATCACCCACATTGGTTCGGCCGTGTACTTCATGCCAGCCGGAACTGAAGGCGAAACCTTCTGGGGCGAGTCGCTCATACGCAGTTAAGAGGGGTAGACTAAGCCGCTGTAACTTTCTCGATGAGTGCTGCTCGGCCAGGTATGTCGAGTGGCGCGTGAGCGCAAAGGAGCGCACCAAGTCATGGCGGAAATGATTCCAGCAGTCCCGGTGAACTACGACCCGATCACGGTCCCGGCCGGGACTGCCGTGGGAGCAGCGATGCGCGAGCATGAGCTGCCCAACAAGGGCCCCGAAGCAGTTGTCGTCGTCCGCGGCGCCGATGGCACCCTCTACGACCTTTCCCACACCCCAGACACGGACTCCGAGTTCACCCCGGTTGCTGCCTGCGAGGAAGATGGCCGCGCCGTTATCCGCCACTCCTGCGGACACGTCATGGCCCAGGCAGTACAGGCGGAATTCCCCGGTACCAAGCTGGGTATTGGCCCGGCCATTGAGAATGGCTTCTACTTCGACTTCCAGACCGCTGAGCCCTTCACCCCAGAGGACCTCAAGGCCATTGAGAAGCGTATGAAGAAGATCATCAAGGGCGGCCAGCGCTTCGAGCGCCACGTCTATGCCACCACCGAGGAGGCTGAGGCGGCATTGGCCAACGAGCCCTTCAAGCTGGAGCTGGTCCAGGACAAGGGCAACGTGGACCCAGATTCCGATGAGGCCGCCGAGGTGGGTGCCGGAGATCTGACCCACTATGACAACGTCAACCCGCGCACCGGCGAGGTGGAGTGGTTTGATCTCTGCCGCGGCCCGCACGTGCCGACCACCAAGTACATCCCGGCATTTGCCCTGACGCGTTCCTCTGCTGCCTACTGGCGCGGTGACCAGTCCAAGGCTGGTTTGCAGCGCATTTATGGCACCGCCTTCGAATCCAAGGAGGCCCTGGAGTCCTACAAGACCATGGTGGAAGAAGCTGAAAAGCGTGACCACCGCCGCCTGGGTGCTGAGCTGGACCTGTTCTCCTTCCCGGATGAGATTGGTTCCGGTTTCCCGGTATTCCACCCCAATGGCGCTACCGTGCGCATGGAGATGGAGGAGCACTCCCGCCGTCGCCACATCGCGGACGGCTACTCCTTCGTGTCCACCCCGCACCTGACCAAGGGAGACCTGTTCAAGAAGTCCGGTCACCTGGATTTCTACGCGGATGGCATGTTCCCGCCGATGCAGCTCGACGGTGAGTGGGACGAGGATGGCAACTGCACCAAGCAGCCGCAGGACTACTACGCCAAGCCGATGAACTGCCCAATGCACAACCTCATCTTCGCCTCCCGCGGCCGTTCCTACCGCGAGTTGCCGCTGCGCCTCTTTGAGTTCGGAACGGTCTACCGATACGAGAAATCTGGCGTTATCCACGGCCTGACCCGCGCTCGCGGCTTTACCCAGGATGACTCGCATATTTACTGCGCCCCGGAGCAGCTCGAAGAAGAGTTGACCAAGGTTCTGGAGTTCATCATTTCCTTGCTCAAGGACTACGGCCTGGATGACTTCTACCTTGAGCTGTCCACCAAGGACCCGAACAAGTACGTTGGCTCGGATGAGATCTGGGAGCGCTCGACGAAGATCCTGCAGTCGGTGGCGGAGAAGTCCGGCCTTGAGCTGGTCCCGGACCCGGCAGGCGCGGCCTTCTACGGCCCGAAGATTTCCGTTCAGGCTCGCGATGCCATCGGCCGTACCTGGCAGATGTCCACCGTGCAGCTGGACTTCAACCTGCCTGAGCGCTTCGAGCTCGAGTACACGGCGTCGGATGGCTCCAAGCAGCGCCCGATCATGATTCACCGTGCGCTCTTCGGCTCCATCGAGCGTTTCTTTGGCGTGCTCCTAGAGCACTACGCGGGTGCATTCCCGGCGTGGCTGGCTCCGCACCAGGTGGTGGGCATTCCAGTCGCTGATACCTTTGCCCCGCACCTTGAGGAAGTTTGTGCACAGCTGCGTGCACGCGGCCTGCGCGCTGACGTGGATACCTCCGATGACCGCATGCAGAAGAAGATCCGTAACCACACCACCGGCAAGGTGCCATTCATGCTTCTGGCCGGTGAGCGTGACGTCGAAGCGGGTGCGGTCTCCTTCCGCTTCCTCGACGGCACCCAGGTCAACGGTGTGCCGGTCGAGGCGGCAATCAACGTCATCGAGGCGTGGGTTCGTGAGCGCAATAACGAACAACCGACCAAGGACAGCATCGCCGAGCGCGTCTAGATGCATATGCATCTAGGCAGAGGCTAGAAAGGGAGAACATACAGAGTGGGAGAGTACGTCGATACCGGCCTGGGAACGCCCGACCGCTTAGAGCGCCTGTGGGCGCCGTACCGCATGAGCTACATCAAGCGTGAGGGCGGCGCCGGCGACGTGCCGAAGAAAGCCCACAATCCGTTCGTGGAGATTCCGCAGATGTCGGACGAGGACGGGCTCATCGTGGCCCGCGGCGAGCTTGTCTACTGTGTGCTCAACCTCTATCCCTATAACGCTGGGCACATGATGGTCATTCCGTACCGTCAAGAATCTGAGCTGGAAAACCTTACCGAGGAGGAATCCCGTGAGCTCTTCCAGTTTGCCCAAGCAGCTATCCGGGTTCTCAAGAAGGTCTCCGGCCCCGATGCCGTCAACGCTGGATTCAATCTGGGGCGCGCCTCCGGTGGATCGGTGGGGCAGCACCTGCACATGCACATTGTTCCGCGCTGGAGCGGGGACTCTAATTTCATGACTATCGTGGACGGCGTCAAAGTGCTGCCGCAGCTCCTCAAGGACACCCGCTCCCTGCTGGCGCAGGGGTGGGCGGAGCTCGCCGCCGAGGGAATCATCTTAGGAGAAGCGCATGCTTAGTGTTCATGGGCGCAAGCCCGCCGCCGTGGTTGTGGTCCCAGTGGCCAAGCTCTTCCTCAAGATGGGCCTGACTCCCAATATCGTCACCATCGTGGGGACGATTGTCACCATTGCTATCTCGGTCATCCTCATCCCGCTCGACCACCTTTTCGCCGCAGCGCTACTCTCGGGGCTTTTCGCAGCCTTCGACATGCTCGACGGCACCATGGCACGCCTGACTACGGGCGGTTCCAACTTCGGAGCTACTCTCGACGCCTCCTGTGACCGCATTACCGACGGCGCATTGTTCGCAGCGATTGCCTTTTGGATGGTGTACGTCGACAATGCTCACCCGCTTAACTTCGCCGCCTGCATGGTGGTGCTCGTGAGCTCCCAGGTCATTTCCTATGTCAAGGCGCGCGGTGAGGCCTCCGGCTTTAAGATGGTCGGCGGACTCGTCGAGCGCCCCGAGCGCCTGATTCTGGGCCTCGGCGGCGTGGGTCTGGAGGGACTGGGGGTTCCTTATGCCCTAGAAGTCTCGCTCTGGCTCCTAGCTGTCGGTTCTGTCTTCACCATTTACCAGCGCATGCGCCAAGCGGCGCGCCAGGACACTAAAGCGCGTTTCAAGAAGGATCTTTAGCCTAAGTAATCGCTCCGCTCAGCCGGCACCCGACCCCGGCCCGCACAGAAAGGCTTCTCAACCGTGGCTCTAGTGGATCGTGAACGCCTGACGGCCGCCGCGTACATCGCGTGTTGGAAAGTTGTACGTTTTCTTCCGCAACCGCTGGCAGCCTGGTTGTTTGAGCGCGGCGCGGATGTGGCCAGCGACAATGGAAAGGGCATGGAGCAGCTGCGCCGAAACCTCAGCCGCGTGGTGGGCGCCGAAAACGTGACGCGCGAGCTGGTGCGTGACTCGATGCGTTCCTACATGCGTTACTGGCTCGAGGCCTTTCGCCTGCCTGCCATCCACTCGGACCCCGAGTTGCAGAAACGTCTATTGGCAGGGCTGCGCGGCAAGGAGCACGCGGACGCCTCAGTGGCATCGGGCCGCGGGGTGATCTTCGCCCTTCCGCACTCCGGCAATTGGGACATGGCGGGTGTTTTCTGCGTGGGTCACTATGGCGGATTCACCACCGTGGCCGAGCGCCTAAAACCCGAGGCGCTTTTCGACGCTTTTGTGGACTACCGCGAGAGCCTTGGCTTTACCGTCTTGCCGCTGACCGGCGGAAGTTCCTCGCCTTTTCCGCGTTTGAAAGACACCCTGGAGCGTGGTGGCGTGGTGTGTTTGTTGTCCGAGCGTGACCTCACACGCACTGGTGTGCCGGTAGACTTCATGGGCGAAGAAGCCAACGTTGCCGCAGGCCCCGCCCAACTCGCCATCGAGACGGGAGCGGCCCTTCACGTGGTGCACTCGTGGTTCGATGGTAAGGAATGGGGCTTGTCCGTCAGCCCCGAGGTGGAAGTTACCACTCTTCACGGGACCTGCCAGCGGCTCGCAGAAGGCTTCGCAGAAAACATCCGAGCGCATCCAGAGGATTGGCACATGCTGCAGCCGCATTGGAACGCCGACGTAGAACGTCGGCGGGCGGCGCGCGCGAAGAAATAGAAAGGCAGAACACATCATGCGGATCGGTATTATCTGCCCCTATTCCTTCGACGAGCCTGGCGGCGTTCAGGCCCACATCCTTGACTTGGCTACTGTTTTTATTGAGCAGGGTCATTATGTGGAGGTGCTGGGGCCGGCGTCGGCAAGCACGCAGGTCCCCAGCTTTGTGCGGAAGGGAGGCTGGGCGGTGCCGATCACCTATAACGGATCTGTGGCCCGCCTGTCCATCGGCCCGCACGTGCGCCGCAACATCAAGCGCTTCATCCGCGAGGGCAACTTCGATATCCTCCACATTCACGAACCGAACTCCCCAAGCTATTCCATGGCAGCCTTGGCACTGGCGCGCGGGTCGATCGTGGCGACGTACCATGCATCCGCCTCCAGTTCTCTCGCGCTGACTCTGGCCAAGCCTTTCCTGCGCCCATATCTGGAAAAGGTCCGGGGCGGGATCGCGGTCTCGGAGATGGCGCGGCGCTGGCAGGTGGAGCAGCTTGGCGGTGACCCCGTGCTTATCCCCAATGGCGTGGATACCTCCGTGTATGCCCTCGAGCGGGAGCGAGCTGAGCGTGAGCGACGCGATTCGGAGATTGAAATTGTGTTTTTGGGACGCCTCGATGAACCGCGCAAGGGGTTGGACATTCTTCTCGAGGCCCTGACGCTTCTCCCAGAGCCCGTCCGCGTGACGGTCATGGGAGGAGGGCACCCGCGAAGCGCCCCAGGGGTTGAATTCGTGGGCCGGGTCAGCGATGCCGAGAAAGCAGCCATCCTCGGGCGTGCCGATATCTATGTGGCGCCCAATACTGGAGGCGAAAGTTTCGGCATCGTCCTCGTCGAGGCGATGGCCGCCGGCTGCGCGGTCGTGGCTTCAGATTTGGAGGCCTTCGCCGCGGTGTGCAACGTCGATTCGGACACACCCGCCGGTGCTTTGTTCCGTAACGGTGATGCCACGGATCTAGCCCGCGTGCTGCACGATGTGGTGAGCGATTCCGGCAAGCGGCACGCCTTGACCGCAGCGGGAATGGAGAGGGCTCGCGACTACGATTGGGACCATGTGGCCGCAGCCGTAATGCGCGTCTATGAAACGGTAGCGGACGGAACAAAGGTGCGTGTGTCTTAAATGCCGATCGAAGTTGTCATCATCCTTGCTCTGGCGATTGTGCTCGGAATGTGGGCCCTGTACACAGCACAGCGGCTCAACTCCCTCCACATCCGCACCGATGCAGCGTTAGCGCAGTTGGAGTCCACGCTCGACCGCCGTGCGACGGTCGTGAGCGCGCTGGCGCCGGAGCTCGAGGGCATTGCGGCGCGGGCGGAGTCTACCGAGTTAGCACAGGGGAATTTCGATGAGCGTGCCACCCGGGAGCGGGAGTTGTCCGCAGCCATCCAGCAGCGCTTTGAATCACGCCCGGCCTTGCTTGCCGACGCCGAAGGGCGCATTCACCTAGCTCACCGCTTCTACAACGAAGCAGTCAGCGATACTCGTGCGTTGCGGTTGCGCCCCGCTGTCAAGCTGCTGCGCTTGGGGGGAACAGCGAAGCTGCCTGAGTTTTTCGAACTAAGTCAGATCGACATGTGAGCTGCTCGCGCTGCGCGATACTCGAGGCGGTGCCAGTAGAGAGCCAGAACAGCCATGACGAGGATGAGCTGGTTGCGCAGTACGAGGGCATACACCGGGTTGGGGTCCTTACCGACATAGAACCAGATGTAGTCATAGCCATAGGGGTAGATGACGGTTCCCAAAGCCGCTGTTCCCACGGCGAGGACGGCCATGATGGTGCGTACCCCTGTGATATCGGCGGCCCTCTGCCGTTGCCCGGCGGGTGACTTGGGGACGGGGGAGCGAAGCGCCACCGCTAGTATCGGCCCGAGCCACACGATGTACTGCGGGGAGAAGACCTTATTCGTTGCGATGAGAAGCAGAATCGCCGCGATGAAAAAGACCACGGTGGAATGTGGGCTCCAGAACCCCCGTAGAAAGTGCACGAATGCTACGCCCACGATCCACACGAGGGCCGCGCCCGTCGCGATGGTGCTGATAGCGAGTGCCGTGTCGACGCCGGGACCGGAGATCTCATAGCTCTTCGAGGCCGCGTATCCCATCGTCCACACATTAGGATGGCGATGCGCCTGGTACACGAACCACGTAGCGGCTAGAGACTCAATCTGGAGACCGCGCTCACCTTGATACGTCAACGGGGATAGAACCCTATCCACGCTGGTCATCGCTGCTACACCGAGGCACAGGGCAAGAAGGCTTCCAAAGAATGCGGCGAGCCGCTGCCAGGTATCGCGGGAGTTTGCTCTCCCGACGAGCCCGGCAGCGAGGACCCCCGGCCACAGCTTCGTGGCGGTGGCCCACGCCAACAAAGCTGAGGCGAGCCGCGGACGGGTAGCCAGAAGCGCGCCCGCACCGGCAACCAGCAAGGCAGGATAGAGATCGAGCCGCCACGCGAAAACGTGGCCCGCCGCGGTGCCAAAGAACACCCAAAACCATCCGGCGCTATATGCCCCGGGGTTGGAACGGTGATGGCGTAGGAGAAGGGCGAGGAAGGCGCCGTCGGCAAGCAGCACCATTGCCGTAAAGCCGATGGCATAGGCCTCGAAGTCGTCGCCGGTAATCCACGCAAGGAGGACGCTGGGCCAGGTGCCCACCTGGGGATATTCCGTCATGTCACGGGGGTTATCCCCGTATACGCCCGCGAGGTAGTACCGGACATCCCCGAGCGGACCCGTTTCGTTGACGAGTAGGTAGATAAGGAAAAGGCGTGCCAGCACCCACCCAGCCCAGATAGTCGGGACTTTAGCGATTATTTTCAATGGCGGATTCGACGTCGACGGGTGGGCCCAAAAAGAGAAGGATGCTAAACACTACGGCAACGACGAGCAGCGCGATGAGCGCGGTGCGGACGGGGTGGCGCACTGCCTGGGCTAAGAGCTTGTCGAAGAAATTCTGCGGCTCCGCGTCATCGCTAAACCGCCACGGACCAGCAACGAGCCCGCGCCGCGACACCCACAGCGCAAAAGGCAAGGCTGCGAAAGGAATCACGGTGACAACCAGGCCCAGGATCCCGATACCCAATGGCCACCGGTTGTTGATCCACACCAGGGCCGTCATGAGCAAAAAGCACAGGAAGCCGAAGCCGTGGATACCTCCCGCAAGTGGGGTGAGTGCTGCGGTGGTGCCCGAGTACTTGAGGATCATCGAGAGGATCAGCAATCCCCACGTGACCATTTCCAGGTAAGCGGCTACGCGGTGCACGCTGTGCGGCGTGGTTGAAGTCATGCGGAATATAGTACGCAACCTCCGGGGGTGGATCAGCACGTGAGTAGGATAGTCGGGGTTAGTGTGGCGGGCGCCATATCGCGGCGAACGCTACAACGCACAAGGAAGGGAGTAAGACATGGCAACGGTGGCCCAGGCGGTCGACCTCGAGCGAATCGGCGACGACGAGTTCCGCGGCCCTGTGGTTCCATCGCTCATTACGCGCACCTTTGGCGGGCAAACCATGGCGCAGGCGCTCCGCGCGGCGCAGCTCACCGTTGACGACAAGTTTGCCCACTCCATGCATTGCTACTTCGTGGGGCCGGGCGATTCTGGCGCACCCACTACCATCCGAGTTGAGCGGATTAGGGATGGCCGCTCTTTTGCGCACCGCCACGTGCGGGTCTTTCAAAACGATCGCTTGATCTTCATGCTCAGCGCCGGTTTCCAAGCGCCAGGGGACAGTGGCCCTGAGCACCAAGCAGACATGCCGCAGGTGCCGCCACCGGAGAGTATTAAGGACTCTCCCTATTCCACCCGAATCATCTTGAAAGAGTGGGAGGACTGGGACGTGCGGCTTGTCCCGGACGCGGACCGCGACGCGGTTGCCGCGGAAACCACCGGTGCCGGGTTTAGGAACATTTGGTTCCGTAACACCGGTGACCTTCTTACCGCTGCCGACCAGTCCCTCCACCAGGCGGCGCTGCTGTATATGTCGGACATGACGCTGATTCGTACAGCATTGCTTCCGCACCAGGGTGAGAGGATTCAGCTAGCCAGCCTGGACCATTCTCTGTGGTTCTTGCGGCCAGTTCGAGTGGATGAGTGGATGTTGTATTCGCAGTCCAGCCCCTCAGCACAAACCGGGACGGGGCTAGCAGAGGGCAAGATCTTCAATCAGCGCGGCGAGCTACTGGCCGTGGCGATGCAGGAGGGCCTGACGCGCATCCTGCATCCGGACGCCGAAGGCTCAAGCGCCAACGGGAATTGGCAAAACGTTTAGCCACCGGGGGGTCAGCACCACGGCGTGCGAGACGCACGCGCGGACCCCTGTTCCGGTGGATCCAGGACAAGGCCGTATAATTGCAGCAGTTTCTACAAGCTTTTTATATAGCCACATCGAAAGGGATGACATGGCAGGCCACTCTAAATGGGCAACAACGAAGCACAAGAAGGCGGCGAACGATGCCAAGCGTGGCAAGGAATTTGCCAAGCTGATTAAGAATATCGAGGTGGCCGCCCGCACCGGTGGCGGTGATCCCGCCGCAAACCCAACCCTTGATGACATGATTAGGAAGGCCAAGAAGGCCTCTGTTCCTAACGACAACATTGAGCGCGCCCGCAAGCGCGGATCCGGCGAAGAAGCAGGCGGTGCCGATTGGGAAACCGTGATGTACGAGGGGTATGGCCCGAACGGTGTCGCCATGCTCATCGAGTGCTTGACGGATAACCGCAACCGCGCGGCGACGGACGTGCGCACCGCCATGACCAAGAACGGCGGCAACCTCGGCGAGTCCGGCTCCGTGGCATACATGTTCGCCCGCACCGGCTTGGTGTTGGTGGAAAAGGGCGAGCTTAATGAGGACGATGTCCTGCTCGCTGTGTTGGAAGCCGGCGCCGAAGAGGTCAACGACAATGGCGAGAAGTTTGAGATTACCTGTGCGCCGGGTGATATCCCCGCCGTGCGCGAGGCTCTCGTTGCCGCCGATATCGAGGTCGATGACACCGATACCGACTTCCGCGCCTCAGTCGAGGTACCGCTGCAGGCAGATGATGCCCGTAAGATCTTCCGCCTCATCGACGCTCTTGAGGACTCGGACGATGTCCAGAACGTCTACACCAACATGGACCTGAGCGAAGAGGTCCTCGCCCAGCTGGACGAGGACTAACGCGGCTAGTCGAGCTTGAGGTCTTCTATGCCATGAGCAGTTACCGTCTCTGACAGCGGGGCACGGCCCGGGGCTGTGTTGAACACAGGACTGGACTCGTCTGCAATGCCGAAGGTCAGGGCGGTGACAAGCTTGTGCTCCTCGTCCACTCCGAGGAATTCACGGACGGTCGGGGCGAGGAGTGAAATCATGCCTTGCGGGACACCGCGGTAGCCGTGCGCCTGAAGCGAGAGCAAGAAATTCTCCGCATAGGTACCTTGATCAAAGGCAGCGCGGATACGGTCGCCCATTGGGGGAATGAAGAGCAAAGCCGTGTGTGGGGCGCCGAAGAAGCGAAGGTTCTCACGGACAAATTCCGTGCGCGCTTCCTTATCCTCGCGCGCAATACCGAGGAGACCGTACATCTTGGCTGCTAAGGCCTGCGAGCGCTGCAGGTGGACGCCCTGACCGTAGTCAATCGTGAAGTCCGGGTTGATTCCATTCTTATCGAACTCAGCAATGAGAGCGGCGCTCAAGTCCTGCAATGCCGTACCGCCAACCAGGTGCACATTCCAGGGTTGGGTATTGGAGTTGGAGGGGGCGGATTGGGCGTCGATCAGCACCTGTTCTATAACCTCTGCGGGGATGGGGTCCGGAAGGAACGCGCGCGCGGAATGGCGGGAACGAATGAACTCAGAAAAGCCATTAGGATGTTGAGACATGCGCGCCACTCTACGCCCCACAATCTGAGGGAGTGTATTCGGCTCGGGGGACTGCCTGCACTAGAACACATGTGTGTACACTGTTTCTACATAAACAAGTGGTTGTATAGGGTGAGAATAAAAAGGGCGAGGAGGCAGCCGTGAACTTGGAGGGGTTGCGTGTCATGGGTATTGATCCCGGTCTGACGCGTTGTGGCCTGTCTGTTGTCCAAGCCGGACGTGGGCGCGCGGTCATTCCCATCGCCGTGGGCGTCGTCCGTACGCCCAGTGACAAGGATCTGGGAGAGCGCCTTAAGCGGCTGTCAGTCGCGGTCCGGGAATGGATGGATGACTATAAGCCGGATGTCGTGGCGCTCGAGCGCGTATTCGAACGCGGTCAGGTGTCAACCGTGATGCAGACCGCGCACGCAGTCGGGGTCTTGGTGCTTGCAGCCGCAGAGCGCGACATCCCAGTACACATGTACACCCCTTCGGAGGTGAAGAAGGCGGTGTCGGGCAACGGGCGCGCTGATAAGAAGCAGATGACCGCCATGATCACCCGAATTCTGGGGCTCAGCGAGTCGCCTAAGCCAGCGGACGCTGCGGATGCCTTGGCCCTTGCTGTCTGCCACTGCTGGCGTGCGCCGGCCCTGGCATGGATGAGCGGGGGTGATCCGAGTGCTGGCGTGGGGGCTGGGGCACGAACGAGCGGTGTGCGCGGCACCTCACCACGCACCGCGTCCGTCTCTCGGGCGGCGAAGACGTCCTCTTAAGCTATGTGGTACATCCACTCGAACCAAGGAACCTAAGTAATGATTGCATCTTTGCGCGGAACTGTCCTCGACATCCAGCTTGACCATGCCGTGCTCGAATGCGCCGGCGTGGGATACAAGGTGCTGGCCACCCCAGCCACGCTGGGCACGCTCCAGCGTGGTGAGGAAGCCCGAGTCATGACCACGCTCGTGGTGAAAGAAGATTCGATGACGCTGTACGGGTTCACCAGCCAGGATGACCGCGACATGTTTCACGTCCTCCAGACGGTCTCTGGGTTGGGGCCCAAACTGGCGCTGGCCGCGTTGTCCGTGATGAGCGCAGGTGATTTAGCCCAAGCAATCGCGGGGGAGGAGGCTGCACGGCTGCAGAAGATTCCGGGGGTAGGAAAGCGCGTAGCGCAGCGCTTGATCCTAGAACTCAAGGACAAGGTGCAGGCGTTTGCGCCCACGGACGGTGCTGATCCTGCGGCCTCCGCCCCTGCGGCTGCCGGCCACGTGGTGGAGGATGTCGTTGAGGCGCTCATTGGGCTGGGCTTTACGGACAAGATGGCTCGTCCGGTGGTGGAATCGGTAGTGGCTGAACAGCCCGATGCAGCGACGCCGGTGGTGCTGCGGGCAGCGCTGAGCCAACTGGGCGCGAAAAAATAGGGGAGAGTGGGTGAAATGTCAGACGTAGAACGCACTGAGTTTAAGCTGCCGGAGGGGATGGATTTAACCTCGCCTCCGCAGCGTAACCACGATGTGGACGCCACAGAGCAACAAGGCGAGCACGATATTGAGCGCTCGCTGCGCCCGAAATCCCTCGATGAATTCATCGGCCAGCCCAAGGTGCGCGAACAGCTATCGCTCGTGCTCAATGGTGCGAAGAACCGCGGGGTAACCCCGGATCACGTGTTGCTCTCCGGCCCGCCTGGGCTGGGCAAGACCACGATGGCGATGATTATCGCTCAAGAACTGGGAAGTTCCCTGCGCATGACGTCCGGCCCCGCACTGGAGCGGGCCGGAGACTTGGCCGCGATGCTGTCGAATCTCATGGAAGGTGACGTGCTCTTCATCGACGAAATTCACCGCATCGCCCGTCCCGCGGAAGAAATGCTCTACATGGCAATGGAGGATTTCCGCATCGATGTCATCGTGGGCAAAGGCCCTGGGGCGACCTCCATCCCGCTGGAAATCCCACCTTTTACTCTGGTGGGAGCGACGACGCGCGCGGGCATGCTGACTGGTCCGTTGCGTGACCGCTTCGGTTTCACCGCGCAGATGGAGTATTACGATACCGAGGACCTCACCCGAGTGATTACCCGAGCAGCGCGAATCTTGGAGGTTGATATCGACCAGGATGCCGCGGTGGAGATCGGCTCCCGATCGCGCGGGACGCCGCGTATTGCTAACCGGCTGTTGCGTCGTGTGCGCGACTATGCCGAGGTCAACGGAGATGGGCACATTAATGTGGCAGCTGCCCAGGCAGCGCTTCGGGTCTTCGACGTTGATGAACGTGGGCTGGACCGTCTTGACCGCGCGGTGCTCGAGGCCCTCATTAAGGGACACGGCGGTGGACCCGTGGGGGTTAATACGTTGGCTATTGCGGTGGGCGAGGAACCGTCAACCGTCGAGGAGGTCTGCGAACCCTACCTCGTGCGCGCCGGAATGATCTCCCGCACCGGGCGTGGCCGTGTTGCCACGGCAGCGGCCTGGCAGCACCTGGGCCTTGAGGCGCCCGAAGGAACTGTCGGCGGGACACTCTTCTAATTGTCCCGGCAATTGGCCGGGAGGCGGGCAGGTCTGGCACACTGGCCTTTTATGAACGGAACCCAACTTATTCTTCTCCTTGTTCTGGCCGTCCTCGTCATTTTGCCGAGCTTTATGTCCATGCGCGCGCAGCGCAAGCGCCAAGCGCAGATGAAGGAGCTCCAATCCTCGTTGCGCCCAGGCTTAGACGTGATTACGGCCGGTGGCCTGCACGGAACTGTGGTGGAGGCCCGCGGTGAACAGGTTGATTTGCGAGTCAAGGACGGCACGGTGATGACCTTCGACACCATGGCCATCGTGCGCTCCGCGGAGCCGATTGCTTCCCAGAACGAAGCAGCGGCTGAGCCGGAGGAGGGTGAGGACGAACGCTTTCCGAAGCTCTAAAACAAGTTGCACTCGTCACACTGCGGGTGCCTCACCTTAAACCTGTTAAGGATTATGCCAGTCCATGACGTACGATGATGGACTGTGCTTTAGTCATGGTGGCGCCGCGACACTCAGCACGTGCGTGGCAGTGGCTGCCATGACCCATGATTTTTAGCCCTGTTCCTCACAACACAGGAGATCTTTGTGTCCGCTTCGAAACGTGGTGGCGTCAGCAGCCGTCAACGGCAATGGCCCAGACGAGCAATGGCGCTCTTTGCGCTCATCGTCATTGTGGTTTACGCCCTTATCTTCCTAACCGGCGATAAATCGCCGACTCCCAAGCTCGGCATTGATTTGCAGGGCGGTACGCGAGTAACCCTCGTTCCGCAGGGCGAAGACCCCACCCAGGATCAGCTGCAGCAGGCACGCAACATCCTGGAGCAGCGTGTCAACGGTATGGGCGTCTCCGGCTCTGAGGTCGTTATCAGCGGCTCTAGCCTGGTCATTACGGTGCCGGGCGAAGACGCTTCCCAGGCGCAGGCTGTAGGCCAAACCTCGCAGCTGCTGTTCCGCCCAGTGGGTGAGCAGCCGATGCCGGACTTGGACAAGCTTGAAAAGACCATGACGGATATGGCGAACCGCTGGGTCAAGTACGGCGTCGTGGCACCGGAGCAGGCGAATGACGCACTGGCCTCTATCCACGACGCGCTCAACCAGAGCGCTGATGCCGCCCAGGGTGAGGATAAGAAGGAAGAAAACAAGGACGCGAAGAAGTCTCCGGCCCCGACCGTGAGCGAAAAGCCGCTTCCGGAACCGGCAAACTCTCTGGAAGAAACTGAACGTCGCGATCAGGTTAACGAGGTTCTCCTCAAGGACCGTCAGTCCGAGGACCCCACCGTTCAAACCGCGGCCCTGGGCCTGATGCGGTGCGATGCTGATTCCGATCCGCTGGCCGGCACCGACGATCCGGCAAAGCCGCTCGTGGCGTGTGACTACTCGAATCAGCAGCCCTATATCCTGATGCCGGCTCCGCTGCTGGACGGCATCGAGGATCCACACGGTACCCGCCTGACCGGTAACGAAATCGATACCCAATCCCCAATTCAGGGCGGTCTCAACGGCCAAACCGGCCAGATGGAGATCAGCTTCGCGTTCAAGACTGGCGACGGCCCCAACGGCTCTCAGACGTGGTCTACCCTGACCCAGGAGTACCTGCAGAAGCAGGTGGCCATCACTCTTGACTCGGCCGTTATTTCCGCACCGGTTATCCAGGGCGCGACTCCGGTGGGTTCTGCCACTTCCATTACGGGTGATTTCACGCAGGAAGAAGCCCAGAACTTGGCCAACAACCTGCGCTACGGTGCGCTCCCGTTGTCCTTTACGGGCGCTAACGGCGAGCCGGGCGGAACGGTGGAAACCGTGCCTCCGTCACTGGGTAAGGCGGCTCTTGAGGCAGCGCTTATTGCGGGTATCGTCGGCCTGATTCTGGTCTCCCTGTATTCCATGTACTACTTCCGCGCACTGTCCGCTGTGGCCTTGCTGGTGCTCATCGCCACCTGTGTCCTGCTCTATGGCGCTCTGGTTCTGCTGGGCCGCTGGATTGGCTACTCGCTGGACCTGTCCGGTATGGCGGGCTTGGTCATCGGTATCGGCGCCACGGCTGACTCGTTCGTGGTCTACTACGAGCGTATGAAGGATGAGCTCTTGGGCGGCCGCACATTCCGCTCCGCCACCCGCACGGGTTGGGAACGCTCCCGTGCAACGATCGTCACGGGTAAGGCCGTTACCCTGATCGGTTCCGTCGTGGTCTACTTCCTGTCCATCGGTGCGGTCAAGGGATTTGCCTTCACCATGGGACTGACCACGATCTTCGACCTCGTCGTATCCTTCCTGATCATGGCACCGCTCATGCAGCTCCTCGGCAGCCGCCCGGCCTTCGCTAAACCTTCGATGAATGGCCTTGGTGGCATCTACAACCTTGTGGAGGAGCGCCGTGAACGCGGCTTTTATGCCAAACCGGCCAAGAACCCCGTTGCTACCGCTGCGGATGAGGAGAAGTAAACATGGCTGTCGAAACCACTAACCGCAAGATTTCCCGCTTTGACCGTCTCTACGTGGACGGCAGCGGATTCGACTTCGTGGGCCGGGCCAAAACCTGGTACACCATCGCCGGCGTGCTGCTCATCGCGTCCATTTTGGCCATTGCGCTCCGCGGCTTTAACTTGTCCCTTGACTTTGAAGGCGGTACGAAGCTCAACATGCCGGCGGGAGACCTCAGCACCGAGCAGGTAGAGGAAACCTTCAAGGATGCCACCGGTGTCACACCGGAGCTGGTGCAGATTGTGGGCGCCGGTTCCTCGGAGACATTGGAAATCACCTCCGAGCGCCTGTCCCAGGATCAGGTGAATCGGGCACGCCAGGCCATCTTCGAAGAGTTCCACGTCAAGGATGAAAACGGCAAGCCCAGCCCGGACGCGATCGGTTCCTCGACGGTATCGGAATCGTGGGGTGCCTCGATTACCAAGCGAATGGTCATCGCCATGGCGGTCTTCCTGGTGCTCGCCACTATCTACGTGGCGGTTCGCCTGCAGCGTGATATGGCCTTTGCCGCTATCCTCGCCCTTATCTTTGACGGTGTTTTCATCTCTGGTATCTACGCCCTCTTTGGAATTGAGGTTTCACCGGCGGTCATTATCGGCCTGCTGACTGTGCTTACTTTCTCCCTCTACGACTCCGTCATTGTCTTTGACAAGGTAGATGAAAATACGAGTGGGCTGGAGGGCCAGCGTAAGAAGACCTATGCCGATCTCACCAACCTGGCCATCAACCAGACCGTGATGCGTTCTATCTCTACCTCGGTCATTTCCGCGCTGCCGATTATCGCCTTGTTCGTCGTCGCTGTGTGGTTGATGGGTATCGGTACCCTGCGCGATCTGGCTCTGGTCCAGTTCATCGGCGTTATCGAAGGCGTCTTTTCTTCCATCTTCCTCGCAACGACGCTGCTGGTGACATTGTCGAACCAGCGCAAGAGCGTCAAGAAGCATAACGCTGAGGTCGCCGCTTATCGGGCGGAAGGCGGGGACGCAGACGACGCCGACGATGATTCACCGAAGCCTGCGCGCACTGTGGTATCCCCGGCAGCAGTTTCCCCATCCACGGCCTCCGAGCCCGCAACGAAGCCGCGCGGCGAGGAGTCCGGTGGCGCGTCCTGGCGTCCTGGGCGCTAAATCGTGCGCGCCTCATCAGTTGCGGCACTGCTCGCTGTTGCTCTTACCGTTTCTGCGTGTGGAGCGAAGGAGGACAGGGCAGGCAAGGATGTCCCGCCGCCGCGCTTCGCAGTACTGAGCGACGCCCGCATCGCCACCAGCAATGCGGCTTCTGACTGGGGCGAAGCTGCGGGCGCCGCGCAGCTTGCCAGCCGCGTGTTCCCTGCGTTGTACGTGCCAGGCCCGGCTGGGCAGATGGTTCCGAACTCGGATCTGGCAGATGCTGAGTACGTTCCGGCCGAGAGCGAGGGCGTCGGCGCTCGTGTGGACTTCACGCTCACGGAGCAGGCACGCTTTGCCGACGGAGAACCTGTCACATGTGATGACTACCTTTTGGCGTATATCGCCGGGCAGTTGAGCGAGACCTTTGGCTCCCACCTCCCGTTGGCGGAAGACATAGCCGAGATGGAGTGTGCACCGCATAGTAAGAAGTTCACCGTCTGGTTTAACCCAGATGCTGGTTCGCGCTGGCGCTACCTGTTTGGGCCGGGCACGGTGGTGCCCGCCCACGCGTTAGCTAAGCGAGCAGAGCTCAGCATGGAGGAGCTCAACGCGGCGCTTCACGCCTACGACGTGACGACCTTGCAGCCTGTGGCGGAGGCGTGGCGCGAGGGGTTTTCTACCGAACCAGGCCGTTTCGATCCCGAGCTACAGATTTCCTTTGGTCCTTACAGCATTGATCGCGTCGAGGACGACGGCGCCATCGTACTCACCGCCAACGACAACTACTACGGCGACAAGCCGTCGCTGAAGGAGATCGTCATGCTGCCGAACACGGCGGATGCGGCTGCATTTGTGGCCTCGGACGAGTTGCGCGTGGCCGAGTCACCTACCGCGGCACCGTCGTGGCTGAATCGGGACGCAGAAGGAAAACCGGTCGACGTTAACTCCGTTGCGGGAGGCATGACCGATACTTTGGTTTTCTCCGAAGCCGGCACCTTCGCGCAGCCGTGGGCACGCGCCGCTTTCGCTGCCTGCGTCGATGCACAACGCATGGCAGAAGTTTCCGCAAAGGAATCCGGCGTGGAGGTACCCGCCGTCTCCGTGCGGACAGTGAGCACCAGTGATTCGGTGGCATCACAAATGGCGTCGCTCACCACAGTCCCTGTAGACACCGCCACTGCTTCCGGCCTCGCTGGCTATACGGTCGGCGTCGGATACCTGGCACCTAACCCGCGCTATAAAGCGATGGTGGAGGAGCTACGCGCAGCCTGCGAACCAGCCGGGATTACGGTGGAGGATCGTTCGGGGGATCGTGTATCCCGTGCCCAACTGGACGCCGACCCCTCGACGGGGTTGCCGGAGATCGACGTCTACCTTGGAGCCGTCGACCCGATGCGGGAGTATTCCGCGCCCGCTGCCAGTGTGAAGAACGCTGCGGCTTTACGCACACTGGAACAAGAGCTTTGGGAGGAGCTGCCGTCTATTCCCATTGCCGCGCAGCCCCGAACCTTCATCGTTGATCGCGCTGTGACTGGCGTGGTGCCCTACACTGGCCCTGCGGGTATCGGGTGGAATCTCGACCGCTGGGGCTATACCCGAAATGAAGCAACCGAAACAAAGGAAGAGTCGTGAGCGAGATTTACGTCGCAGCAGCACAAGCCCTGAAAGACAAGGTGCGCCTTGTCCCGGATTTCCCGGAGGAAGGAATCCTTTTCGAGGACCTGACTCCGGTGTTGGCCGATGCTGAATCCTTCGCCGCCGTTGTCGATGGCTTGGCTGAGGCGTGCAAGGAGCTCGGTGCTGACATGATCGGCGGCCTCGATGCGCGCGGATTCCTGCTGGGTTCAGCCGTAGCGTACAAGTTGGGGGTAGGTATTTTGGCCATTCGCAAGAAAGGCAAGCTGCCGCCACCGGTGCTGACCCAGGAGTACGAGCTGGAATACGGTACCGCCGCGCTGGAAATCCCTAACAGCGGCATCGACATCAAGGGCAAGCGCATTGTGCTTGTCGACGACGTCCTCGCCACCGGCGGCACTCTCCACGGCGCCACCTTGCTCCTGGAGTCCGCAGGAGCAGAGGTCGTGGGCAATGTCGTGGTTCTGGAGGTTCAGGGACTGGAGGGCCGCGAGCGCCTGGAAGGTTCTCCGCTGATTGTGCTCAACCAGATGGGGACAAAGGACTAAGGTTGTATGCCTAAGCTACTTCGCGGAGGCAGACATGACGACTGAAAAGCAGGACAAGACTGCATGGCGGCCAGGCGGCGTCCGCGGCATGTCCGCCCGCCTGGCTCGTTCGCTGACGGGCGGCAGAGTAAAGATCAATCCGGCGCTCGACCCGCTGATGTCCATTCACCGGGAATTTCATCCGAAGGCCGACGCGGAACTACTCAATAACGCCTACACCACGGCACAGCGTCTGCACGAAGGCGTTTTCCGCAAGTCCGGTGAGCCATACATCACGCACCCGCTGGCGGTAGCCACCATCGCCGCGGAGATAGGTATGGACACCACGACCGTCGCAGCAGCGTTGCTGCATGACACGGTGGAGGATACCGACTACTCGCTCGAGGATCTGACTCGTGATTTTGGTCCTGAGGTGGCCCGACTCGTCGATGGTGTTACGAAGCTCGACAAGGTTGCACTCGGCGCCGCTGCGGAAGCGGAAACGATCCGCAAGATGATTGTGGCAATGGCTACTGATCCGCGCGTGTTGGTTATCAAGGTGTGCGACCGTCTCCACAACATGCGCACGATGCGCTTCCTCCCGCCGGAAAAGCAGGCTAAGAAGGCACGCCAGACTCTCGACGTCATCGCGCCGCTGGCTCACCGCCTCGGAATGGCCAGCGTCAAATGGGAGCTTGAGGATTTGGCCTTTGCCATCCTGTACCCGAAGAAGTATGACGAAATCGTACGCATGGTGGCCGACCGTGCGCCCTCGCGCGATCGAGCGCTCAAAGAGATCAAGGCTCAGGTTAGCCAGGCGCTGAAGGCCAACGGCATCGAGGCTGAGGTGATGGGCCGCCCGAAGCATTACTGGTCGATTTACCAGAAGATGATCGTGCGCGGCCGTGACTTTGCGGAAATCTTCGATCTTGTGGGCATCCGTATTCTTGTCGATGACATCAACTCCTGCTACGCAGCCATCGGCGTGGTGCACTCGCTGTACCAGGCTCTTCCAGGGCGCTTTAAGGATTACATTTCTTCGCCGCGCTTCGGCGTGTACCAGTCCTTGCACACCACCGTGATTGCGGCCGGTGGCTCCACTCTTGAAGTGCAAGTGCGCACGCACGAGATGCACTACAACGCTGAGTTCGGCGTGGCGGCGCATTGGCGCTACAAGGAAACTAAGGGCAAGAATTCCGGCCACCAGGAAGAAGTCGACCAGATGGCGTGGATGCGCCAGCTGCTGGATTGGCAAAAGGAAGCAGCAGATCCCAACGAGTTCCTCGACTCCTTGCGCTATGACCTGACCGCCAAGCAGATCTTTGCGTTTACCCCGAAGGGCGACGTGGTTAACCTGCCTGCCGGTTCCACCCCCGTTGACTTTGCCTACGCTGTGCACACCGAGGTGGGGCACAGGTGTATCGGCGCCAAGGTCAATGGCAAACTCGTGGCCCTAGAGTCTGAACTCAAGTCCGGCGACAAGGTGGAAATTTTCACTTCGAAGGATCCGAACGCAGGACCGTCGCGGGATTGGCAGGAGTTCTTGGTGTCGCCCCGGGCGAAGACGAAGGTGCGGCAGTGGTTTGCCAAAGAGCGCCGTGAGGAGCATCTTGAAGCCGGGCGCGATGCCCTGGCCGCTGAGGTTCAGCGCGGTGGTTTGCCCATGCACCGCTTGTTCACCGCCAGCTCGATGAAGCAGGTGGCCGAGCAGCTGCACTATCCCGACGTGGATGCGTTGTACACCGCTATCGGCGCGGGCCACGTATCGGCGCAGCACGTTGCTAATCAGCTCATGGCTCTCTTTGGGGATCAAGATGACGCTGTCGATGCCTTGGCTTCGCGCACCCCGCTGAGTGAGCTGGAGAACTCCCGCGCGCAGCATACGAAGGATTCCGCATCCGGCACCGGCATTCTGGTGGAGGGAAGCCCAGACGTCATGGCCAAGTTGGCGAAGTGCTGCCAGCCCGTGCCAGGAGACGCCATCTTTGGCTTCGTTACCCGCGGCGGTGGGGTGTCTGTGCACCGTGCTGACTGCACCAACGCTGAAAAGCTGAAGTCCGAGCCGGAGCGCATGATGCAGGTGGAGTGGGCCGGTGGGCCGAAGTCTTCCGGCGCTTTCTCTGCGACACTGCAACTTGAGGCCATCGACCGCCAGGGCCTGCTCTTTGAGCTGACTCGTATCTTCAGCGAGCAGAGCCTCAACGTTTTGTCGATGACGTCCAACCGCGGCGATGACCACATTGCGACCGTGCGCTTTACCTTCTCGGTGTCCGATACCAAGCAGCTGGGGCAGCTCATGACGACGCTGCGCAACACCGAGGGCGTCTTCGACGTCTACCGCGTCACCGCCTAGGCGAACTGAAGCCCACGGCTAAACCACCGCCCCCTCAACCGGGGGTGTGTGGTTGAACACTGGGTTGCGCTGGGATGAAAACGGGGAAGACGCTAAGTAAACGTGCAGGTGGAGGCGTTAGCGAGCCCTGCGCAACCGTGATGGATGCGTTATAAACGCGTGGACAAGATTCCTCTCATCTTCAGGAGTACCACGTGAATTTCCGCCGCTTTGGCCAGCTGTTGGCCGCCACCACCGTTACCGCCGTTGCCGTCTCCGGCGCACCTGCCTTCGCCGCTGAGGCCGACCAGGTGACCATCTCCGTCACCAACTTCACCGACTTCCACGGCCACCTTGAGCTGGCCGAAAACTTTGATAAGGAAACCGAGGAACTGGTTGGTTACTCCGAGATGGGTGCTGCTCGCATGGCTGCGCTCATCAAGGCCGTCAACAAGGACCAGGAGTACGCCTTGACCTCCTCCGGTGATAACGTTGGCGGTTCCGCTTTCGTGTCTGCGATTTCTGAGGACAAGTACACCAACGAGGCCCTCAATGCTATGAATCTCGATGTCACGGCCGTGGGCAACCACGAGTTCGACAAGGGCGATAAGGATCTTATGGGCCGTATCAAGGACCAGTCCAACTTCCCGATCCTGGGCGCCAACGTCACCAAGGATGGCAAGCCCTTGCTCGATGCTTCCTTCGTCAAGGAGGTAGACGGCGTGAAGGTGGGCTTCGTTGGTACCGTCACTGAGAACACCAAGTACAAGGTGTCTGCTGCGTCCATCCCGGGCGTCGAGTTCTCCGACCCGGTCGAGGCCACCAATAAGGAAGCCAGCCGACTGAAGGAATCCGGCGAGGCCGAGGTTGTTGTGGCGCTCATGCACGAGGATGCTCAGCAGTTCGCTGAGGGCTTCAACAAGGATGTGGACATCCTCTTTGGCGGTGATACTCACGTCAAGACCCAGGGCGAGGTTGCCCGTGAGGGCGCATTGCCGCTGTACTGGGCACAGGGCTACGAGTACGGCAAGGTGCTTAACGACGCCGACATCACCTTCGACAAGGCCGAGAAGAAGATCACCAAGATTGATCTCAAGCAGTACGACGTGGCCGACGCAGAGGTCTTCGCCCAGCTGCAGGGCCTCGAAGACGACCCCGAGGTAGCTAAGGTCGTCGAGGAAGCAAAGAAAGTAGCGGAGATTGAGGGTGCCAAGACTGCTGGTACCACCGAGAAGGCCATGTACCGCGGCTCCGATGAGGGCAAGGACACCGGTTCCAACCGCGGTGTGGAGTCCACCCTTAACAACTTCATTGCGGAAGGTCAGCGCTACGCTCTAGCCAAGCCGGCGGGCAAGGACATCGAAATTGGCGTCATGAACGCGGGCGGTGTGCGCGCCGACCTCAAGGAAGGTGACGTTACATACCAGGACATCTTTGCTGTTCAGCCTTTCGGAAACTCCGTGATTACCGCTGAGGTCAGCGGAGCTGACTTCATCACCGCACTGGAAAACCAGTGGAAGCCTGGCCAGTCCCGCCCACGTCTGGCTCTAGGCCTGTCCAACAATGTCACCGTTGTCTACGACCAGAAGGCTGAGCAAGGCAAGCGTGTTAAGTCCGTCACCATTAACGGTGAACCGATTGACCCGAACAAGAATTACAGCATTGCTCTGTCCTCCTTCCTCGCATCCAGCGATACGGAAGCAGGCGG
The DNA here is from genome assembly GCF_001811545.1 of Corynebacterium sp. HMSC074A09. Taxonomy (NCBI): domain Bacteria; kingdom Bacillati; phylum Actinomycetota; class Actinomycetes; order Mycobacteriales; family Corynebacteriaceae; genus Corynebacterium; species Corynebacterium sp. HMSC074A09. Next base: position 115,904 of record NZ_KV805171.1, read on the forward strand.
CGATGGCTTCTTCGAGCCCGGTTCCATCAAGAACCGCAATGACGTTGGCCACATGGACACCCAGGCGATGATTGACTACATTGCGTCCGGAGAGTCCAAGGTCCGCACCGGCCAGGGTCAGATCGGTGCTCACATTGAGGGGGACCTGAAGCCGGGCAGCGAGATTACCATTGACCTGTCTTCCCTGAACTACTCCAACGCTGAGGAGCCGCAGGCTAAGAAGGTCACCGTTGCACTGGGTGACGCTAAGGCTGAGGCAGGCATTGATAACGCAGCACAGCCGGGTGATGAGCAGTTTGGCGAGCGTGGCCGCGCAACCGTCAAGCTCACCATCCCGGAGGGCCTAGAGGGCGAGCAGAAGCTGTCCATCACCACGGATGCTGGTACTAAGGCTGTCCTGCCTATCACCCTTGAGGGCGCGGGTAACGACGAGGACCCGAAGGACCCAGAGAACCCGAAGGATCCGAAGGATAACGGCTCCAACAAGGATGTAGCGTCCTCCGTTGGCCTGGGCGTGGGGATCACCGTAGCGATTGCCGCTGCCATTGCCGCTGTGATTGGCGCTATTAACCTGCCGGCAGGCGCGCTACCGGCTCCGGTACAGCAGATGATTGAGCAGTTGCGCAAGCAGTTCAACATCTAGTCAGTCTCGTTCCTAAAGCCCGCACTGAGGTGCGGGCTTTTCGCATGCGGAAGGTATGGTGGGAAGCTGTGGATACACTGAGGCTATTTGGACGCGAGGCAATGTATCAGCTCGGCATCGAGCCTCACCGCATCCCGGTGGTGATGTTCGCAACGCTGGGCATCTACTTGGCTTTCATGCTCTTGGTCAAGCTTTTCGGTAGTCGGGTGCTGACGTCTATCACGGCCTCAGATGCTGTCATCATCATTATGTTTGGTGCGGTTTCGGGACGCGTCATCGTAGGCAACCCGCCCACGCTTGCCGCCGGCATCATCGGACTGTTTACGCTCATGTTGTTGGAGGCCGCTTTCGGCACCTTCAGACAGCTGGTGAGGTGGTCGAGGTTCATTGACCGAAAACCGGTCCTTTTGGTGTACAAGGGGGAACTGCAAGAGGACAACATGCATTTTGCGCACATCACCGAGAGGGATATCAATTCCGCTGTGCGCAAGGCGGGGCTCGGACGGCGTAGCGACGTCCAGCTTATGATTCTGGAACCGACTGGTCAGATTTCGGTCATCCGCCGTGGCCAGCTTGTCGACGCTTCAGTGTTTAAGGATATCCTCGGCGCCGAGCGCATCGAAGAAGTCGAAGAAGACTCGCAAAAGGATAGCGAATAGATTCTCGCCAGCTGTTAGACCTGCTAACCACTGTGAGGGTTGGAGTCCTGAAGGACGTGCCGAGATACCTTTCTCCATTCCACACGAGAGCGCGAGCCTCATGGGGTGGGGACCAGACTGCCCTACGTGACGAAAACATAGCCCGATCCCCGGGGCGGGAGGGAAAACTTTGGCAACTAAGGCAGCACGTCCAGGGCAGCAGTGTCTAGGGCAGTAACGGTCAAACGGGGGATGGCCAGCCCGCAAAACAAAAAATCTCCTCCGGCGCGTTGAACGCGGGAGGAGACTTACGTGCTTGTGGCTTAGTTGCCAGCGAGCTTGTCGCCGAGACGCAATGCGTCATCCATGGCGCCGATGATGGAGGTGATAACCTTGATCCACTCGCGGATCTCCTTCGGGCTGACGTTGCCCTCATCGTCGGAGGAGAGAGCGAAGAAAGCAGCGGAGGAGCTATCGTTCTCGACCGGAGCAGCGGAAGCAACAGCGGTGCCGGAGAAGGTGATGGTTGCAGCGGTAGCAACGGCAACGAGGGACTTACGGGAGAAGAACTTCATGGTGGAGTGTCCTAATCTTTGGAGAGGGTGGAAAGAGAAACCGAATTACTTCGCGTTAGGAGCGAAGTTCTTCTGGTAGAAGGCGAAGACGGTGCCCAGAGCGCCGATGATGGCGGTGAAGACTGCGATCCAGTCGCGGATCTCAGACGGCTTCATGTCGGTGATGGAGGAACCCTCAGAGTCGTTGGAGGAGGAAGAAGAGGACTCCTCTTCCTTCTCCTTGTCGTTCTCGGACTCGGAGTTGTCGGTCTCCTTGTTGTTGTCCGTGGTGGTCTCGGAGTCTGCGGACTCGTTGGTTACGACTGCGGTGTCCTCAGCGGTGTCCTCAGCGGAAGCAACGGACACGCCGGACAGGGAAACGGTTGCAGCGGTAGCGGCAGCAACAAGGGCCTTACGGGAGAAGAACTTCATTCTCGTTCCTTAAGATCTCGGGAATTTCAAAGACCTCACAGATGCTACTGAGACATTGTGCGATTTGCAAGAGATTTGGCAATTAGTTGGTGAGTCTGTGTATCTGCTGGCCGCCGTATGTGAGCTGCGGATATTAAACAGGGGTGCCTGTGGTGGGTGAGTGGTTTGCCAAATGAACTGCTCAAGGCTAAGAAATTCTTAGTACCGGGCGGGGTGGGGCGGAGTGGTAAAGAAATAGCCCCGCTCGCTGAACGCGAGTGGGGCTAGTCACCGTAAAGGGGGTAAAACTTATCCCTCGATGGTTGCCTTGGTGATGCGCACCTCTTCGGCGGGCTCTCCGTCAGACTGTCCATCCTTGACGCCCTTAGCAGCGATAGCGTCGATGGTCTTCTGACCCTTCTCCGTCAAATCACCAAAGTAGGTGTAGGAGGGAGGAAGCGTCGAGTCCTTGTAGTTAATGAAGAACTGCGAACCGTTGGTATCTTTGCCGGCGTTGGCCATCGCGATGGAGCCCTTCGGGTACAGGGCAGGCTGTGCCTTGGCGGCATCGTCAGACTCATCGGTGGGGTACTCGTTGGCAAACTGGAAGCCTGGTCCACCGGCGCCCTGGCCGGTCGGGTCGCCACACTGCAGAACGAAGATGCCGCCATCGGTCATGCGGTGGCACACGGTGTCGTCATAGTACTTGGCCGAAATCATGTCCGTGATTGCGTTGACGGTACACGGAGCTAGGGAGCGGTCGAGGGTCATCTCGATGTCGCCCTGCTTGGTGGCGAAGTTGACGGTCACCTCACCCTTGGCTGGAATGTCCTTGCCGTTAGGCGTAGGCACCTCACGGGAGGCGTCACCTGCTTCTGGGTATTCACACGTTACGGTGTCACCCAGCGGTGTGGCACGCTTGCCGATCAAAGGCTCGGCGGTGGGGGCTTCGGTTGTGGTCTCCGCGGCCGAGCTCTCCTCGGCCTGAATCTCCTCTTCCTCCGACGAGCGGGTAGCCAAGAACCAGATTCCGCCGACGAGGGCAATAATGACGACGGCTGCCATCACAACAACGCCAAGTGGGCGGCTCTTCTGTTTACGGTCGCGGGACTTCAGCTCGCGATCGAGCTGGTTGAGCGCATCATCCAAGCGCTGGCTGTTAGTAGACACCTATGTTTCCTCCACAGTGGTGGTTCACAACTTTCGACTCACCTATCCTAACCGCACCGTCCTACATCATGGCGCGACGCCCCGCGCGTCAGTACGCTTGGGTGCCATGGCTACAACGAATTTTCAGAATGAACCCGTCGAAACCAACGCCGAGCTGCCCAAGGTTGGTGAGGTCCTGCCGGACTTCACCCTTGTCGGTACCGATCTGGCAGAGCTGACCAAGGCAGACTTCGCCGGCAAGCGCCTCGTCGTTTCATGCTTCCCATCCGTCGACACTGGTGTGTGCGCGGCGCAGCTGCGCAAGTTCAACGAGGAGGCGGCTGGACTGGAGAACACTGTTGTTCTGTCTGTCTCTCGTGACCTGCCGTTCGCACAGGAGCGTTTCTGCGCAGCTGAGGGCATTGAGAATGTCGTCAGCGCCTCTGACTTCCGCTCTGACTTCGCGGATAAGCTGGGCCTCGTGCTAGAGGGGTCCCCACTCAAGGGCCTGTTCGCCCGCGCGGTCATCGTCACCGACGAGGACCACAAGGTGACCTACACCGAGCTGGTTCCGGAGGTCACGACTGAGCCGGACTACGACGCAGCTTTGGCATCGCTCAAGTAATGCCCGCTCCCGAAATCTACGGTTTCGCCGCCGGGCCTTATAAAACCAACACTTATGTGGTGGCTAACGGATCCCGGGCGTTCATCGTGGACCCAGGGATGCACACGCGCGAGAAGCTTGAGCAGCTCGCGCGTGAGAAGTCCTTGGAGTTTGAGGCCGTCGTGCTCACCCACGGCCACATTGACCACACGCGCGATGCCGCCGAGTTCGACCTACCGGTCTACATCCACCCAGATGACGCGTTTATGCTTGTGGATGGCTCCGGTGTGTCCCCCGAATCGCAGATGCTCTTTGCTGCCGCCTCCATGAAGCAGGTGGCGGACCGTCGCGACTTGATCGGCGGAGAAACGTTGAATCTGGTTGGCCTTGAGTTCAAGCTGCTCCATGCACCAGGTCACTCGCCCGGATGCGTCATTCTCGTGGCTGAGGAGGTTGCCCTGACGGGCGACGTGCTGTTTAAGGGTTCCATCGGGCGCACCGACTTGCCGCACTCCGACCACGCCGCGATGCAGCGTTCCTTGCGCGGCCCGGTGTGGGGCCTCGATGACTCCCTTGCTATCTTGCCGGGCCATGGCCCGACCACGACTATGCGTCGTGAACGCGCGACTAATCCGTTTCTACGCGCAGCGGGGGATGTACTCTAAAGGGCGTGAGTGATAAGAAGCAGTTCAAAGCCCTGTCCGCGCCCAAAGGTGTGCCGGACTACGTCCCGCCGCAATCGGTCATCTTTGCCAAGGTGCGCGAGACCTTCGTGCATCAGGCACACCTGTCCGGCTTCCAACACATCGAACTCCCGATCTTCGAGGACACCTCGTTGTTCGCCCGCGGAGTGGGGGAGTCCACGGACGTCGTGTCCAAGGAAATGTACACCTTTGCCGATCGCGGCGATCGTTCCGTGACATTGCGCCCAGAAGGCACCGCTGGTGTCATGCGCGCGGTCATTGAACACAACCTCGACCGCGGCCAACTGCCGGTCAAGCTGAACTACTATGGTCCTTTCTTCCGCTACGAGCGCCCGCAGGCTGGCCGCTATCGCCAGCTGCAGCAGGTCGGCGTCGAGGCTATCGGAGTAGACGATCCGGCGCTGGATGCAGAGATCATTGCCTTGGCGGATCGCTCCTACCGCAGCCTAGGCCTGAGCCAATTCCGCCTTGAGCTGACCAGCTTGGGTGACCACGACTGCCGCCCGGCCTACCGCGAGAAGCTGCAGGAGTTCCTGTTCAAGCTCGATTTGGATGAGGAAACCAAGGCCCGCGCCGAGCTCAATCCCCTGCGCGTGCTCGATGACAAGCGCCCGGAGGTCCAGGAGCAGCTTGTAGACGCCCCCCTAATGCTCGACCACCTCAACGCCGAGTGCCGCGAGCACTTCGAGACGGTCACCGGCCTGCTCGATGACATGGGCGTGTCCTACACCATCAACCCGCGCATGGTCCGCGGCCTCGACTATTACACGAAGACCTGTTTCGAATTCGTCCACGATGGTCTAGGCGCACAGTCCGGCATTGGTGGCGGCGGCCGTTATGACGGCCTCATGGCCCAGCTCGGCGGGCAGGAGCTGTCCGGCATCGGCTATGGCCTCGGCGTGGACCGCACGGTTTTGGCCCTGGAAGCCGAGGGCGTGGAGCTCGACGGCGTCGAAGAACGCGTGGCCGTCTATGGCGTTGCTTTGGGCGCTGCAGCAAAGAAGAAAATGGTCAGCATCATTAATGACTTGCGCAAGGCCGGTATTTCCGCGGACATGTCCTTCGGTGACCGCGGCCTCAAGGGTGCAATGAAGGGCGCTGACCGCGCTAACGCGCGTTTCGCTCTGGTCCTCGGTGACCAGGAGCTAGAGGCCGGCACCGTGGCGCTCAAGGATCTGCGCGCGCACGAGCAGCACGACGTCCCCGTGGGGGACGTCGTCAAGCAGCTTCGTCAGCTGGTTTAGCACTCCACCTGGGAGACGGTGAAGCCCATCGTCTTCGCTAGGCCACCGAGCGAGGTCTCCTTGTACTTGGAGAGCATGTCGCGCCCCGTTTCGGCCATCGTGCGCACCGCGTTATCGAGGGTAACGTGGTGTGTTCCCTCGCCCATGCGGGCTAGGCGTGCGGCGTTGATGGACTTGACGGCACCGATGGCGTTGCGCTCGATGCAGGGAATCTGCACGAGGCCCCCGACTGGGTCGCAGGTCAAGCCGAGGTTGTGCTCAAGCGCGATCTCGGCAGCATTCTCTACCTGCTCTGGAGTCGCCCCAAGCAGTTCGGCCATGCCGGCCGCCGCCATAGAGGAGGCGGAGCCTACCTCACCCTGGCAGCCCACCTCGGCGCCAGAAATGGAGGCATTGGACTTAATGATGATGCCAACTGCACCCGCGGTCAGCAGGTAGCGGCGGGCATCGGCGCGCGTAAAGTCCGCCATGAAGTCGCGGGCATAATGGAGCACTGCCGGGATGATGCCACAGGCGCCATTCGTCGGCGCCGTGATGACGCGGCCGCCGGCGGCATTCTGCTCGTTGACGGCGAGCGCGTAGAGGTTTACCCACTCCATCGCGGAAAAGCCACAGGACTCGTCGTCCTGCTTGGCCAACAACTGTTGGTACATCTGCGGCGCACGGCGGTTGACGCGGAGGCCACCAGGCAAGATTCCCTTGGTGGAGATTCCCTCGGTCACGCATTCGCGCATAATGTCCCACACAAGGTCGAGGTGCTGGTAGACGTAGTCGAGACCGCCCTCGTCGCGGTGAAGCACAGCCTCGTTCGCCGCAACGATCTCCCAAATGGCCATGTCATTGGCAGCGCAGAGGTGAAGCAGGTGCTCGCCTGACTGGAACTCATAGGGGACAACGTCCTCGGCGGTGGCTGCTGCGACGCCAGCGGGGACTCCGCTTTCCGTCTGCAGCTGGGCATCAAACTCCTCGCGGGACAGGATGAACCCGCCACCGACGGAGAAATACTCCGCGTTCTCGGCGAGGATGGAGCCGTCTTCGTCCCAGGCAGTGAAAATGAGGCAGTTCGGGTGCTCGGGCACCGGCTCGTTGTTGAATTCGATGCTGTATTCCACCTCGCCTGCCGGGCCGCTGATGCTGCCCTCGGTAGGGATGAAGGCATCGGCGCGTGGCTCAGCATCGAGCGGAACGGAGAGCGGATCCCAACCGGCGAGGCCTAGAATGACGGCCCGGTCCGTAGCGTGTCCACGGCCGGTAGCGGACAAAGAGCCACGCAGTTCGATGTGGACCTTTGCCGGGTGTTGCTCAAGGGTCTCGAGGAAGGCCTTAGCAGCACGCATCGGGCCCACGGTGTGGGAGGAGGAGGGACCGATACCGATCGAGAAGATGTCGGTCACGCTAATTGTCATGGGGGGTTAAACCTCCTTAGAAGCGTTAGATAAGTTACGCCTTACGATAGTACCGAGCGCCCCCAGTAGTTGCTTAGCCCGGTTGGCCGTCGTGGCGGGACAGGAGTTCGCGGAATCCCCCTGAGCCCGAATCAGGTGCCTTCCCGGTAGAACCCTGGTGCGTGTTGCGCGGTTCGCCGAGAGAGCCGGCAAGGCCAGCTACGCGGTCGAGCGGGCGCACCATGAGGTCTGCGAGCTCGCCCGTGGCGCGCTCGATGCGCTTTTCATTGCGCGCGCCCTCAGCAGTGCCAAAGTCTTCCGTGGCCTGGAAGATCCCGGTGGGGACCACCGTGGCATGCAGGTAATTGAGTAGTGGGCGCAGGGCATAATCCAACACTAGGGCGTGACGGCTGGAGCCGCCCGTGGCCGCGATGAGGGTAGGAAGCCCCTCCAAGGAATGCGGCTCCAAGGTGTCGAAGAACATCTTGAACAGTCCCGAGTAACTGCCCTGGAACACGGGACTGACCGCGATGAGGCCGTCGGCATCCAGCACCGCGGACTGAGCCGCGTTAAGGCGGGGCGTGGGCGAAACCCAGTTCGTCATTGCTTCAGCTAGCTCGCTCGCGAGGTCCCGGAGCTCCACGACGGTGATGTCGGTGCCTTCGCCCCGCGCGGTGACGTGGGCGGAGGTGGCGGCCGAGAGGGCGTCGGCAAGCGCGCGCGTCGAGGACGGCGATGACAACCCGGCCGTAACGACAACGAGTGACCGCATCTACTTCTCCTCTCCAGGGTTGACCAACGCGTGTGGTTCATAACTACCGAGCGTGGCGTGCGTTGGCGGGTCAGAAGGTACATGATCTGGGCGGCGCTCCTCAAAGCGCCGGCGCAGCTCAGGGACGACCTGCGTACCCAGAATCTCAATCTGCGCTAGCACCACCTCTTGCGGAAGGCCGGCATGATCGATAAGGAAGAGCTGGCGCTGATAGTCGCCCACCCAGTCGGCGAACTGCAGGGTTCGTTCTACGACCTGCTCCACCGTGCCTACCGTCAGTGGGGTTTGTGCGGTGAATTCTTCTAAGGAAGGGCCGTGGCCGTAGACCGGGGCGTTGTCGAAGTAGGGGCGGAAGAAATCCTTCGCCTCCTGCTCGGTAGACCCGATGAAGACATGCCCGCCGAGGCCCACGATGGCCTGATCCCCGCGACCATGACCGTAGGATTCGTAGCGGTTGCGGTAGAGGCTCACCATCTTCGCGGTGTGTTCCTTGTTCCAGAAGATGTTGTTGTGGAAGAAACCATCGCCGTAATAGGCCGCCTGTTCGGCAATCTGTGGGGAACGGATAGAGCCGTGCCAGACGAAGGGCGGGATACCGTCGAGCGGCGCCGGTGTGGCGGTGAATCCCTGTAGCGGGGTGCGGAATTTTCCTTGCCAGGTCACGACCGGTTCGCGCCACAGGCGGCGCAACAGGTGGTAGTTCTCCACCGCCAGAGGGATACCTTCGCGGATATCTTTGCCAAACCACGGGTAAACCGGACCGGTGTTACCGCGGCCCAACATGAGATCGATGCGCCCGTCAGCCAGGTGCTGGAGAAAAGCGTAGTCCTCTGCAAGCCGGACGGGGTCGTTGGTGGTGATCAGCGTGGTGGCAGTGGAGAGGTGCAGGTTCTTCGTCTGCGCCGCGATGTAGGCCAGATGGGTGGTGGGTGCGGACGGGACGAAGGGTGGGTTGTGGTGCTCGCCGGTGGCGAAGACGTCGAGGCCCACCTCCTCTGCCTTGAGGGCGATCTCTGTCATAGCGCGGATGCGCTCAGCCTCGGTGGGGGTGCGACCGGTGGTGGGATCTTGCGTGACGTCACCGATGCTAAAGACTCCAAATTGCATGCCATACTCCTCTCCGTGACATGTCAACAAAGTGTAGCCGGGTAATTATTCCCACTCAAGGGCATCGACCAAGACAGCGAGATCCGCTGGCGTTGCGATAGCGAGCGGGCGCTGCGAAGGCTTGCCGTGCTCGGTAAGGAGAACAGCACTAGGATGCGTGCCGTCCGCCGCGGGTTCGGTGAGGGCATCGATGACCTCTTGCGCACTGGCGGTGCGGGGGAGGAACTCGGCCCTGTCCTTCTTCTCTGCAAACTCTAGAACGGCGCTAATCGACGCCGCGTTGATCACGCCATCGTCTCCCAAATCTGCTGCGACCCAGCGGGCGATGACATTGGTCGTGAGGAGGGCTTGGTAAGCGCCGGAATCGTAAATCGGGATCTGCGAATAACCGGTCCTATTAATGAGCCGGAGGGCGTCCATGATCGGGGTATCGGGGCCAAGGGTGGTGACCTCACGGTCGGCGAGTAAGGACTGCGCCGTGGGCGGATCGGTGAGAAGCCGCTGCAAGTTTTCTAACTGCGCTAGCACTTGTGGGTGCGGGGTGGCGATGGGTTCGCCGTCGAAATAGCGGCCGTGGGCGATGGCGTTGCGCAGATTACCTAAGTCCTTGAGCTGCTCTGCCTGGCGCTTGCTAAGCAGGTGTTTGTCGTGTGCGCGGTCGACAATCCACCAGAAGGAATCGGAGTTCTTGGCTCCGACGGCCTGGCGGAGAAACTGCTCAATGTCGTTGAAGGCGGAAAAGAATCTGGCCAGGGAGTTATCGCTCATGGAGCCCCAGTGTACGGGGGCTCTGAAACCCGGTGGTTGCTGGAGGGAAGAGAAAACAAAGACGCCGCGAGTATCCCAAGGTGGCGGGAGACTCGCGGCGGCTGGGTGCGACGCTTTGTGCGTGTGCTGTGTTGAGACTAGAACACGACGCGCAGGATGGAGACCGTCACGGCAGCGATGGCAGCGGCGGCTGGAAGGGTGATGACCCATGCGAGGGCGATGGGCTTCATTAGGTTCCAGTTAGCAGCGCGGTTGACGATGCCGACGCCAAGGACAGCACCGATGAGGATGTGCGTCGAGGAAACCGGGAGGCCTAGGAGGGAGGCTGCCATGACAACGGCAGCGGCAGCCAGCTCAGCGGCGAAACCGGAGGAGGGGTGCATCTGGGTCAGGCCGGAACCGACGGTCTGGATAACGAAGCGGCCGATGAACCACAGGCCAGAAACGAGGGCAATGCCCATAGCCACCATGACCGGCAGCGGGACGGTGACTTCGTCAGAAATCCGGTTGGTCTGCAGGACATCGAAGACGGCGGCGAAGGGGCCGATGGCGTTGGCGATGTCGTTCGAGCCGTGCGAGAACGCGAAGGCGGAGGCGGTGAAGACCTGCATCCAAGAGAAGAGGAGGAAGGTGGAGCGGGACAGGGACTTCTTCTTCAGAGAGCGGGCGAAGATGAAGACGGCCATCCAGACCACGGCACCTACCATGCCCATGACAAGGAGGTTCTCAAGTGTGGAGAAGTCAACGCCGGTGTTCTTGAGGCCCTTGAAGAGCATCATCGCGGAGATGATAACAGCGCCCAATGCTGCCAGCAGCGGGACCCAGTTCTCTAGTGCGCGGTGCGCGTTGACGTCCTCGAGATCCTTGTTGAGGTTGTGCAAATCTCGGTAGTAGTCGGACTCGAGCGCCTCTGGATCGTAATCATCTTCCGCGGTGAGGGCGGCATCACGGGCCATGGCGTTGGTGTAGGAAATCTGCTGCAGCTCGTTCATGCGCTCGAAGCGGGTCTTGTGCTCCTTGCGCAGCTCAGCGCGGCGAACCTTGATGTCGCGCAGACGCTCGTCTGCGGCGTCGTTGTAGACGAGGATGGAAGCCTTAATCCACCTAAACAGAAGGTAAGCGGCAACACCGCCAAGAACTGGTGAAAGTACCCAGGAGAAAGCAATGGTGCCAATGCCGCCCCACTGCACCATGTCCATTCCGCCCTTGCCGGTGACGAAGCCGACGGTCAGCGCGGCGCCGACGATACCGCCGACGATGGAGTGGGTCGTAGAAACCGGCCAGCCCATGCGGGTAGCGACGAGCAGCCAGATGGCAGCGCCGAGCAGCGACGCCATCATGATGTAGACGAACTCCATGGGGTCGAGCCCGTCAATGGCGTCGAGGTCCACAATGCCGGAGCGGACGGTGTCGGTAACCTCGCCGCCGGCGAGGATCGCGCCGGATACCTCAAAAACCGCCGCAACAGCGAGGGCCTGCTTCATAGAGAGGGTTCCCGCACCCACGGAGGTACCGAAAGAGTTGGCGACGTCATTGCCACCAATGTTGAAGGCCATGAATACGGCGAAGATGATCGCGGTAACAAGGACGATCTTGTTAGCGCCCTCAGCAACCTCTCCGTTGCCCCAAATGATGAAGAGGACAAGAGTAACAGCGGTGATGGCGCCGAAGAACAAGTGCCAAATCCAGTCCTTGTTCTTACCATTCATCGTTTCGAGATCAGGCATCGTCGGCGTGGCGGTGCTCAAAACGTCGTTCCTTTCATGAAGAGAACGCTGCGTGATGAGGAAGCGCGGGCTGCCGCGGGCAAGGTAAAAGCGTCAATAATGATGGGGATTAACGTACCTGCTGCGGTGCAGGTGATGACATCACGCACAGTTCTTTTATGTTTTTAAAGACAGAGCGGATCCCACCACGAACCGGCGGGAACTTGATCAGGGTAAAGCATCAAGATTGCCGGCAGGTAAACACCTCATGTATTTGAATTTAATCTGCACATTTTGTGGCACATTTGGGGGTGGTGTGGCCTTTCGGTGGACACACCAACATTTTTGACGCTCGGTATTAAGACTTATATACGCCTCGACCCAAAGTGTCGCACTGCTCCATCTTTCCGCTGTTATATCCGGCGAGGAAGGATTGTGCCCGGTCCTCAGAGGAGCCGTGTGTCCAGGTATCGGGGCGTACCTCGCCGCCAGAGCGGCGCTGGATGTTGTCGTCGCCCACGGCGCGGGCAGTGTTGACGGCGTCGGTGACCTGCTGTTCGGTGATCGTTTCGAGCAAAGCATCCTCACCCTTGTCGGCGTAGTGTGCCCACAGTCCGGCATAGCAATCCGCTTGCAGCTCAATCTTCACTGCGTTGGAGTCCTCGCCGGGTTCGTTGTAATTGGACAAGCTGAGTGTGCCCTCTAGCTTCTGAATGTGGTGGCCAAATTCGTGGGCGACGATATACATCTGTGCCAGAGGTGCATTATCCCCACCGAAGTTGCGGAGCTGATCGAAGAACGCGGTGTCGAAATAGGCGGACTCATCGGCCGGGCAGTAGAACGGCCCGGTGGCGCCGGAGGCTTGGCCACAGCCGGACATGGTGGTGTTGTTAAAGATGACGCGGCCGGGTTCGACGTACTCGATGCCTGCCTGATCCGGCAGCTGCTGGGCCCAGACCTTGTCGACGGACTGGGCGGCGAACATGACGCGGCAGTCGTCGTACTTATTGCCGTCCTCGGCAGTTTGGCAGTGTGCGAAGGCATCCTCTCCGCTTTCCTCTGGGCCGACCTGGGTTTGGTCGGGCTGGGGGCTGCTTTCGGTGATGTCACCAAGATCGCCGCCAAGCAAGAGATAGAGGCCAATGAGGAGGAGGGAGCCGATGCCGCCGCCGGTAGCGATCATGCCGCCGCGGCCCCCGCCGCCGGAGCTTGCTCGCTTGCCATCAAAGTTGGCGCCAGATTTGAAAGTCATGGTCCAGATTTTGCCATATGCGGGCGGTGATGTGCGTGTGATGAGGGGAGCTGCGTCAAGCGGGGGTACCAGTGCTCGACGTTCGGCGGCGCTCGGTGTTTACCCCAGCGCTGAGCAAGTCTGGTGCGGGCGGTAGACTTGGGCCGTTCAAGTTCTTGCATCCCTCGGCGCGTGCTGTCTACGCGTGGCGTGTGTGGGTGCGAGCGTCAACGATGAGAAGGGATTGAACGAGAGTGCTGCGTACACATTTGGCAGGCGAACTGCGCAAAGAGATGGCGGGGGAGACCGTCACCCTGACGGGTTGGGTGGCGCGCCGTCGCGACCACGGCGGTGTTATCTTCATTGACCTGCGTGATCGCTCCGGCGTTGCCCAGGTGGTTTTCCGTGAATCCGAGGTGGCTGAGCGCGCCCACGATCTGCGCTCCGAATACTGCGTTAAGGTCACCGGCGTGGTGGAGCCCCGTCCGGAGGGTTCCGCTAACGCGAACCTGGCCTCCGGTGAGATTGAGGTCAACGTTACGGATCTGGAAGTGCTCAACAAGTCTGCAGCGCTGCCATTCCAGATCGATGATCCTTCTTCCTCCGGTGAGGTCGGCGAAGAGACTCGTCTGAAGTACCGCTACCTCGATCTGCGTCGGGAGCGCCAGCACGAGGCTCTGCGCCTGCGCTCGGCAGCTAACCGCGCCGCTCGCCAGGTCCTGGATAGCCATGATTTCACTGAAATCGAAACCCCGACCCTGACCCGTTCCACCCCGGAGGGCGCTCGTGACTTCCTCGTGCCCGCCCGCCTCAAGCCGGGCAGCTGGTACGCACTCCCGCAGTCGCCGCAGCTGTTTAAGCAGCTGCTCATGGTGGCCGGCATGGAGCGTTACTACCAAATCGCTCGCTGCTACCGCGATGAGGACTTCCGCGCGGACCGTCAGCCGGAGTTTACGCAGCTCGACGTCGAGATGTCCTTCGTTGATCAGGACGATGTGATCGCTCTCGCGGAAGAAATCATCTCCGCCCTGTGGAAGCTCATCGGCTACGAGATCAAGACACCGATTCCGCGCATGACCTACGCAGACGCTATGAAGTACTACGGTTCCGATAAGCCGGACCTGCGCTTCGACATCAAGATCGTGGAGTGCACCGAGTTCTTCAAGGACACCACTTTCCGCGTGTTCCAGAACGAGTACGTTGGCGCCGTCGTCATGGAAGGCGGAGCTTCCCAGCCGCGCCGTCAGTTCGATGCGTGGCAGGAATGGGCAAAGCAGCGCGGTGCGAAGGGCCTGGCTTACATCACCATCGCTGAGGACGGCACCTTGGGCGGCCCAGTGGCCAAGAACATTACTGATGCCGAGCGCGAGGGCATTGCTGAGCACGTCGGCGCCAAGCCGGGTGACGCCATCTTTTTCGCGGCTGGTGACACCAAGTCTTCTCGCGCTCTTCTGGGTGCAGCACGCGGCGAGATTGCAAAGAAGCTGGATCTCATCAAGGACGGCGACTGGGCCTTCACCTGGGTTGTGGACGCACCACTGTTCGAGCCTGCCGCTGATGCCACCGCCTCCGGCGACGTGGCTCTGGGCCACTCCAAGTGGACTGCGGTACACCACGCCTTCACTTCGCCGAAGCCGGAGTATCTGGACAACTTCGACGAGAACCCGGGTGAGGCGCTGGCCTACGCCTACGATATCGTCTGCAACGGCAACGAGATCGGCGGCGGATCTATCCGTATCCACGACCAGGACGTGCAGAAGCGTGTCTTCGACGTCATGGGCATCGGTGAGGAAGAAGCACAGGAAAAGTTCGGCTTCCTGCTCGACGCTTTCCAGTTTGGTGCCCCGCCGCACGGTGGTATCGCGTTCGGTTGGGACCGCATTGTCTCCCTGCTGGGCGGTTTCGACTCCATTCGTGACGTCATCGCCTTCCCGAAGTCCGGTGGCGGCGTGGACCCCTTGACCGATGCTCCGGGCACCATCCCTGCCGAGCAGCGCAAGGAGACCGGCGTGGACTTCAAGCCGGAGAAGGCAGCCAAGGCCGCTCAGGGCGACAAGGCAGGGAAGGAGTCCTAGGTCGCTCAACTCGGTAATGTAGTTGGGCCTACGATATGTGGAAGCAGGCAAGCAAGTGAATCCGATGGGACACGAGTCCAAGAAAAAATCTGTGGCGGATGCCGTGGTGGCAGAAGCTTCACAGATGCTCTCGCGCCGCTTTGGCGGGGAGCCTGAGCTTAGTGACGTCGAGCAACTCACTGGTTCGGGCAACGCCGTGGTGCTTCGTGCCCGCACGTCACCGAGTGCCTTCTTCCCGCATCGTTCGGTGGTCATCAAATACAACCCAGTCACCGGGCACACCATTGATGACGCCGCCCTTCTGCGTGAGGTGGTGGCCTATCAGTTCACCACAGCGTTGTCCGAAGAGGTTCGCCCAGGCCCAGTGCTGCTCGCACACGACGTCGAGAAGCGCATTCTGGTGCTGTCTGACGCCGGCGATGGCGACACCCTGGCGGACACTCTTGCCCGCAGCAATGACGAAGAACGCGGAGAGCTGCTCAGGTCCCTGGGCGGCGCGCTGGGCAAAATGCACGCGGGCACGGCTGGGCGCGAAGAGGATTACGAGGCTCTGCTGAACCGGCAGTTGCGCCGGCATCCCGAATACGCAGAGCACCAAGCCCTGCGGGATGAGTCTCTGAAAAGCTCCATCCTGATCGGTGCGGACATCCTCAGCGAAGCAGGACTGGAGCCACCAAAGCACGTCCGCGAACTAGCCCGCACCGCCATGCAAAGCTTCAGTTCTGGCCGCAACCGCGCTTTTACGCCCTTCGATCTGTCCCCAGACAACATCATCGTGGGGACAACACTGACCTTCCTGGATTATGAGTGGGCCGGTTTTCGCAACGTGGGCTTTGATGTAGCCTGCGTTGTCGCCGGCTTCCCACAGTTCCTCTTCAGTCGCCCGATTACGGATGCTGAGGCGGACGTCTTCATCCAAGCCTGGCAGCGCCGGGTCGTCGACGTGTGGCCGCAGCTGGCGGATGAGAAAACACTGCATGAGCTGATAGTCGCTTGTCTCATTGGTTGGGCTTTGTCGAGCGTGACCACGATGTATGCCGGTGGGATTGAAGGGGTAGTAGCACTGGCGGAGGGTAACGCCGAGATTTATCGTGACCCGCGTCGCTCGCTGCTGCGCCGCTCCGATCACGGCCCGTTCAGCGAGGATGAACTCTTGATTCGGCGCGACCTTTATGAAACTTTCGAAGCGCTCTCACGTTTTGCCGCGCAGTGTAAGCACGATGGGTGCTCGACTGTTGCCGCTTTCGGTCGCGCTGTGGCCTCCCGTCTCCGGGAGTCCTGATGGGGCAGGAGTCACTCTTCGGCGACGACCAATCAGCGCCAAGCCTGCCGGGTGGCCCCGATATTTTTGCGACTCATTCGGGGTCACCGCTGGCCGCGCGCATGCGGCCGCAAAGCCTCGACGAAGTAGTGGGCCAAAAGCACCTTCTGGAACCCGGGACTCCGCTGCGGCGCCTCGTCGAGGGCTCCGGCGAGGCCTCCGTCATCCTGTACGGCCCGCCAGGCACCGGAAAGACGACCCTGGCTTCGCTGATCGCGTCCTCTCTGGGGGATAACTTCATCGGCCTGTCCGCCCTCGACTCCGGCGTCAAGCAGGTACGGGAAGTCATCACGCATGCTCGCCGCGAGCTGATTGAGGGCCGCCGCACAGTGCTCTTTATCGATGAGGTGCACCGCTTTTCCAAAACCCAGCAGGACGCATTGCTGGCTGCGGTGGAAAACCGGACGGTGCTACTCGTGGCAGCTACCACCGAGAACCCCACCTTCTCCGTGGTGGCGCCTCTGCTCTCGCGTTCGCTGCTGCTGCACTTGGAGCCGCTTGACGACGCCTCCCTGCGCACTCTCGCCGAGCGAGCGCTGACGAGCGAGCGCGGCTTAGCCGGGCGGATCACCGCAACGGAAGACGCTCTGGACCAACTGGTGCTGCTCGCCGGGGGAGATGCGCGGCGAACGCTGACCTACCTCGAGGCTGCGGCCGAGGCGGTACCGGATGGCGGCGAGCTGACCGTTGACATCCTTAAAGACAACGTCAACCGCGCCGTGGTGCGCTATGACCGTGACGGCGATCAGCACTATGACGTCGTTTCCGCGTTCATCAAGTCCATCCGCGGCTCCGACGTGGACGCCGCATTGCACTACCTTGCCCGCATGATTGAGGCCGGCGAAGACCCGCGCTTCATCGCGCGCCGACTCATCGTGCACGCCTCCGAGGATGTTGGGATGGCGGATCCCACCGCTTTGCCCACCGCCGTGGCCGCGGCGGAGGCCGCTGCGCTGATCGGCCTGCCCGAGGCGCGCATCCCGCTGGCGCAGGCCACGATCCACCTGGCTACTGCGCCGAAGTCGAATTCCGTTATTAATGCCATCAATTCTGCTCAGGCCGATGTCCGGGCCGGTAAGAGCGGACACGTCCCGCCGCACTTGCGCGACGGGCACTACGAGGGTGCTAAGCGCCTAGGTAACGCCGTCGGCTACCAGTACCCGCATGATGATCCACGCGGTGTTCTAGCCCAGCAGTATCTGCCGGAGACGCTGGCCGATGCCGAGTATTATCAGCCCACCGACCACGGAGCGGAAAAGCGTGTGCGCGAGTACTTGGGAAGGTTGCGGGACATCATCCGGGGGCGGCGTCGCTAAGCACAGCACCGGACGGGTAAAGTTGAGCGCTGACTAGAAACCTCTCAACAGTGAAGGACTTTTGCTCGTGAAGACTCATGAGATCCGGGAACGCTTTACCCAGCACTTCGTCAAGGCCGGCCACGAGGCCGTCCCCAGCGCGTCGCTGATCCTGGATGACCCGAACCTGCTCTTCGTCAACGCCGGCATGGTTCCCTTCAAGCCCTACTTCCTGGGCCAGCAGAACCCGCCTTTTGCGAATGGTACGGCGACCTCCATCCAGAAGTGCGTGCGCACCTTGGATATCGAGGAAGTAGGCATTACCACCCGCCACAACACCTTCTTCCAGATGGCAGGCAATTTCTCCTTTGGCCAGTACTTCAAGGAGGGCGCTATTACCCACGCCTGGAACCTGCTGACGAACTCGGTAGAGGAGGGCGGCTTGGGGCTGGACCCCGAGCGTTTGTGGGTCACGGTCTACCTCGATGACGATGAGGCAGCCGATATCTGGCATAAGAAGATTGGCGTTCCTACTGAGCGCATCCAGCGCCTCGGCATGGAGGATAATTACTGGTCCATGGGTATTCCTGGCCCGTGTGGACCGTGCTCTGAGATCTACTATGACCGTGGTCCGGAATATGGTCAGGACGGTGGGCCCGTCGCGGACGATAACCGCTACATGGAGATCTGGAACCTGGTCTTCATGCAGAACGAGCGCGGCGAAGGCATCGGCAAGGGCAACTTTGAGATTCTCGGCCCGTTGCCTAAGAAGAACATCGATACCGGCATGGGCATCGAGCGCGTTGCCTGCATCCTGCAGGGCGTGGACAACGTCTACGAGACGGATCTGCTGCGCCCGGTCATTGACGTTGCCGAGGAACTCACCGGGGCGAAATACACGCCCGATGCGCCGAAGGAAGACTTGATCCGCTTCCGCGTGGTGGCGGACCACTCGCGCACCGGCATGATGCTCATCCTGGATGGCGTTACCCCCGGTAACGAGGGCCGTGGCTATATCCTGCGCCGACTGCTGCGCCGTATCATCCGCTCCGCCAAGCTGCTGGGTGCGAAGGGTGAGACCATGGAACGCTTCATGAACACCATCATGGACACCATGACTCCGTCCTACCCGGAGATTGCGGAGAACCGTGAGCGCATCCTGCGCGTCGCCGTGGCGGAGGAGAAGGCCTTCCTCAAGACCCTGGAGTCGGGCACCAAGCTTTTCGACGAAGCTGTCGACGAGCTAAAGAGCACCTCCCGCGCGGCCACCCCGAAGGTGCTGTCCGGTGAGAAGGCGTTTGAACTGCACGATACCTATGGATTCCCCATCGACTTGACATTGGAGATGGCCCAAGAAGCTGGCCTTAGCGTGGACATGGAGGGCTTTGATGCCGCCATGGGCGAGCAGCGCCGCCGTGCCAAAGCTGATAACCAGGCTAAGAAGCATGGTCACGCCGACTTGTCGCTCTACCGCGAGTGGGTGGATAACCATCCGACTCTGTTCACGGGCTACGAGACCTTGGAGTCCGAAGCCAAGGTACTCGGCCTCGTCCGCGATGGCGAGAAGGTCTCTGAAGTCCAAGCAGGCGACACCGTCGAGGTAATTCTGGACCAGTCGCCGCTCTACGCCGAAGCCGGTGGCCAGACCGCCGACCGAGGCCGGATCATTGCCGGTGAAACCCTCCTTGAGGTCAATGACGTGCAGAAGATCGGCAAGAGGCTGTGGGTCCACAAAGCTACGGTGACCGCTGGTGGCCTTGAACTGGGCACTGGCGTAACAGCCGAGGTAGACCAGCAGTGGCGCCACGGTGCCGTGCAGGCGCACTCCGCCACGCACCTCATCCACGCCGCGCTGCGCCAGGTGCTGGGGCCGACCGCTGTCCAGGCTGGCTCCTTGAACCGACCGGGTTACTTGCGCTTTGACTTTAACTACACCGACCAGCTCACCCAGGAGCAGCTCGATGAGATCGCTTTGGTGACTAACCAGGCGGTAGACCAGCACTTCCCGGTCAATACCATCGAGACTTCCTTGGACAAGGCCAAGGAGATGGGCGCGATGGCCCTGTTCGGTGAGAACTATGGTTCCGAGGTCCGCGTCGTGGAGATGGGAGGGCCCTTCTCCATCGAGCTGTGCGGCGGTACGCACGTGAAGAACACCGCAGAGATCGGTCCAGTGTCTGTCCTTGGTGAATCCTCCGTGGGTTCCGGTGCGCGCCGCATCGAGGCCTATTCGGGCTTGGATGCCTTCCGTTACTACTCCAAGGAAGCAGCCCTGGTGGAAGGTGTGTCTCGCGAGCTGAAGGTCCAGACCGAGGACCTGCCGGAGCGCATCGCGCAGCTGACGGAGAAGCTCAAGGCCGCAGAGAAGCAGATTGCAGAGCTGCACAAGGCCCAGCTCATGTCCCAGACTGGAGAGATGATCTCCACTGCGAAGACTGTCAACGATTTCACCATCGTGGCCGTCAAGCTCCCTAAGGGTGTGAACGGCGGTGACCTGCGCACGCTGGCTTCCGACATTAAGAACCGCCTCGGTGATGTCGCTGGTGTGGTCGTCTTGGCATCGGAGAATGAGGGCGGCAAGCTGCCATTCATCGTGGGTGCTACGAAGGCCGCCATCGAGCGTGGTGTCAAGGCTGGTGACTTGGTTAAGCTGGTTTCCGGCTACGTTGATGGCAAGGGCGGCGGCAAGCCAGATATGGCTCAAGGCTCCGGCGCAAACGCCGAAGGCCTGCAAGCTGCCTTCGACGCCGTCCGTGATGAGCTCGAAACCCACTAATGGATGCGCACGAGTAGGTGTGCAGCAGTAGCTGACTCTCAGGACCAGGAGGAACACCATGGCCGTAGAGCCCGATAAGCCAGGAGCAGACGATCCCGGATCCGGGCGCCGGTTGGGTCTCGACGTCGGAACTGTCCGCATCGGCGTGGCGGTTTCCGATCGGGATGCCCGCCTGGCAATGCCGGTCGAGACCGTCCGCCGCGAAACCGGCTTTAAGGACCGCGACAAGGGTGACATCGACCGACTGCTTGAGCTTATTCACGAGTATGACGTCGTCGAGGTGGCAGTCGGTTTGCCGCGTGATCTCAAGGGCAACGGCTCATCAAGTGTTAAACATGCCAAAGAAATCGCGTTTCGTATCCGCCGCCGCTTGGCAAAAGATGACACGATAAACACACCTCCGCCTGTGCGCATGGTGGATGAGCGCCTCACCACAGTGGTGGCATCATCTGCACTGCGAGCCTCTGGCGTGTCAGAGAGACGCGGCCGTTCGGTTATCGACCAAGCGGCCGCGGTGGAAATTTTGCAATCCTGGCTGGATGCGCGCCATTTCGCGTTGAACGGCCACAGCCCTTCAAACCTAGGAGACGAAGTACGTGAGCCGTAAACCTTCACGCATCGGACGCTCGATGGAACCCCAGTACGTCAAGCGCCGCCAGCGCGGCATGGCCGTGCTTATTGCCAGCCTTGTCCTCATCATCGGCGGCCTCGGCTACATCGGTTTCCGCCTGTTGGGAGGGGGCAATACCTTGGACTATGAGGGACAAGGCAATGGTGTAACACAGCTCGTTCAGGTCCCGGAAGGCTCATCCATGGGAGAACTGGCACCTGAGCTAGCAGAAAAGAATGTGGTGAAGACGCCTGAGGCTTTCTCTTCGGCGGCCAATTCCAATCCGCGCGCGAGCCAAATCAAGCCCGGGTTTTACCGTCTCCAAGAGGAGATGAGTGCCAAATCCGCCGTGGAGGCACTGCTTGATGACGCCAACATGGTGGACTTGCTCGACGTGCACGGCGGAGCGACGTTGCTGGACGTCAACGTACTGGGGGGCGATGTCCGGTTTGGTATTTACTCCCTGATCTCGCAGGTCTCCTGTAAGGAGGGTGGTTGCGTATCCGCCGAGGAACTAGAGAAGATCGCGGCCACGGTAGACCCAGCCGAACTGGGTGCGCCGGACTGGGCCGTGGAGGAAGTCCGTGCCCGCGGCGAGGATCCCAAGCGTATTGAGGGGCTTATCGCCCCGGGACAGTACGTGCTTGACCCGAACATGGATGCCCAGGAGATCCTGACCGATCTCATCACTCGTTCGACGAAGAAGTACAACGACACCAACATTGTCGACCGCGCCCAGGCCATTGGCCTGAAACCCTATGAGCTTCTGACCGCAGCATCCCTGGTGGAGCGTGAGTCGCCGGCCGGTGAATTCGACAAGGTTGCGCGCGTCATCCTCAACCGCCTCGACGAGCCGATGCGCTTGGAGTTGGACTCCACTGTGAACTACGGGCTCGAGGACGTCGAGCTGGCCACCACCGATGAGGACCGTAACCGCGAGACCCCGTGGAATACCTATGCGAAGGATGGTCTTCCGGATTCCCCGATCGCCTCGCCGTCGGAGGAGGCCATCCAGGCTATGGAGAACCCGGCAGAGGGCAATTGGCTCTTCTTCGTCACGGTTGATGACAAGGGCACGACGGTCTTTACCGACAACTATGATGAGCACCTCGCCAACGTCGATGATGCGGTGCGCTCTGGCATCCTGGACAGCCAGCGCGAAGGCGCCGGCGAGCCACCAGCAGAGGAGCAGTAATAGGATGCCGCGCGCCGCAGTTTTAGGCAGCCCCATCGAGCATTCGTTATCCCCGGTCCTCCATAAGGCCGGCTATGATGCGCTGAATCTGAAGGACTGGGATTACACCAGGTTCGAGGTGACCGACTTGGCTGCCTTCCTCGCCGAGGTAGGGGAAGAGTACCGAGGTTTCTCGGTGACCATGCCATTGAAGTTCGACGCCTTGGCTTGCGCAGACATCGTGAGCGAGCGCGCCAAGCTCATCGGCTCTGCGAATACCTTGGTGCGCACCGCGGAGGGGTGGCGCGCGGACAACACGGATACGGAAGGCGTGCTGGGCGCACTCGATGAGCTGCTGGGCCCCTCTCAGCCCGCGACGGCTTTGCTCATCGGTGCAGGCGGTACCGCGCGGCCGGTCCTGTGGGGACTAGCCCAGCGTGGTGTCACCGATGTCACCGTGCTCAATCGCTCCGACCGCCTCGACGAGCTACGCCCGCTGGGCGACGCTCTTGGCCTCTCCCTCCACTCGGCATCTTTTGGCGAGGATCTCGCGGGGTTAGCGCGTTCGGTGGACCTCATCGTCTCCACTGTTCCCTCCGCCGTAGTGGAAGAGCATCTGACCCAGTTGGCCAAGGCTCCGGTGTTCGACGTTATCTACGATCCATGGCCTACGCCTTTAACTGTGTATGCGGCTGCTGATGGCTATCCGACCGTCGGCGGGCACATCATGCTGGCCAACCAGGCTTATTCGCAGTTTGAACAATTCACCGGGCACACCGCCCCGCGGGCAGAGATGCTGGCTGCTCTCAACGCTGCGCTCAAGCTGCCTTAATCAACAGCATGCGCGGCAGCACCCCGCACGGTAGGCTGCGCAGTCATGGGGGATGTGCTTTTCCTGGCGTGGGGGTGCGCCTTAATCGTTTATGACCTGCGTTTCAAACGCCTGCCCAACTATCTGACCCTGCCTGCCGCCGTGCTGTCGCTGTGGTGGTTCGACCCAGCCGGGCTGCTATGGCCGGGGCTTTATATTCTGGTTGCATTGCTGAGCCGCGCCGGAAGCGTGGGCGGGGGTGATCTCAAGCTGGCGTTGCCACTGGGCATGGTGACCGCCCATGCGGCGGGAGTACCAGGGGTAGCGTTCGCGATGGTAGGGGCGTCGCTGAGCACGCTGCTCTGGGGATTCATAACGCAGGATCGGAAACCCGCGCACGGCCCCGGCATGATCATTGCCGCAGCACTCGTCGTTCTCTTTAGCCCCGACACGGTGTGATAGGCGGCCCAGTGCCCCCGAAAGAACCCCTAGCGTGTGATAATAGTCCGCATGCTTCGTTGGACTACCGCAGGTGAATCTCACGGCCAGGCACTCGTTGCACTCATCGAGCACATGCCCGCCGGGGTTCCCGTTTCCCAAGACGACATCGCTCTCCAGCTCTCTCGCCGCCGCCTCGGCTATGGCCGCGGTGCCCGCATGAAGTTCGAGGCCGATGAACTCACCTTGCTCAGCGGCATTCGCCACGGCCTGACCCTGGGCAGCCCGATTGCCATCATGATCGGCAACACGGAGTGGCCGAAGTGGACCACCATCATGTCCCCGGACGCGCTCGATCTCGATGACCCGGAGACCGCTAAGGCGATGGCATCTGGCCGCGGCGCCCCGCTTACTCGTCCCCGCCCGGGGCATGCCGATTTCGCCGGCATGGTGAAGTTTGATCACGCGGAGGCCCGTCCCATTTTGGAGCGCTCCTCTGCACGCGAGACCGCTGCTCGCGTCGCCGCGGCCACGGTCGCGCGCAACTTCCTCCGCGAAACCCTGGGAGTCGAGGTGCTGTCCCACGTCATCTCCATCGGTGCCTCAGAACCTTATGAGGGCCCGCATCCTAGCTTCGCGGACCTTGAGGCTATCGACGCTTCACCGGTACGCGCCTGCGATAAGGCGGCGGAAGAGTCCATGATCGCAGAAATCGAAACCGCGAAAAAGCAGGGAGACACTCTGGGCGGCATTGTCGAGGTGATCGTGGAAGGCCTGCCGATTGGCTTGGGCTCGCACACCTCGGGTGAAGACCGCCTCGACGCACAGCTCGCCGCCGCCTTGATGGGGATTCAGGCGATCAAGGGCGTCGAGGTCGGCGATGGCTTCGCTGAGGCCCGCCGCCGCGGGAGCGAAGCGCACGATGAAATGGTCCGCACAGACAATGGCGTGGATCGTGAGACTAACCGCGCTGGTGGTCTGGAAGGCGGCATGACCAACGGCCAGACGCTGCGCGTCCGCGCGGCGATGAAGCCGATTTCCACGGTCCCGCGTGCGCTCAAGACGGTCGACATGGCCACAGGTGGGGCGGCTACCGCTATTCACCAACGTTCCGACGTCTGCGCGGTACCGGCTGCCGGTGTCGTGGCAGAGGCGATGGTGGCGCTCGTTCTCGCGCGTGCGGTGCTGGAGAAATTCGGCGGCGATAGCCTCGCCGAAACCAAGCGCAACATCGCTGCCTACCAGGACTACGTGGCAGGCCGACTGGAGTGGGGTGACGCATGAACTCCCCACACGTCGTCCTTGTAGGACCTCCAGGTGCCGGCAAAACCACGATTGGTCGCCGCCTGTCGCGGGCACTGAATTGCGACGTTGTTGATACCGACAGCCTCATTGAGGCGCGCTATGGAAAGAAGTGCGGCGAGATTTTCTCCGAGCTGGGTGAGCCGGAATTCCGCGAAGTGGAAGCCGAGGTCGTGCGCGAGGCGCTGGCTACCACCGGGGTGGTGAGCCTGGGTGGCGGTGCCGTGCTGACAGAATCGACCCGTGACTTGCTCGATAGCCTGACCGTCGTCTACCTCGACATCACACCCGAAGAAGGCGTCACCCGCACGATGGGGGGTACCAACCGCCCGATTCTCGAGTCGGCGGATCCTCTCGCGCGTTATTCCCAACTCTTGGAGGAGCGACGGCCGCTCTACACCAAGGTTGCGGATTTAAAGGTACGCACAGGCGTGCGCTCCCCGCAGCAGGTGGTGGGCGATATTTTGAGCTTCCTTGAGACTCTCTAAGACACTGGCTTATTGTCACTCCACCCCCGCGACGACTAATGAAGACGACTACTAGCGCTGCTGAAGGAGCCGCTCCCATGCACACCATTCCGGTTAACGGACCATCCCCCTACGAGGTCACGATTGGTAGTGGCCTCAGTGCTGCGATGATTGAGCGCGCCGCGGGCATTGGTGCGGCAAAGGTGGCGATTATCCACCAGCCGCCGCTGGCCCAAGCTGCCAGCAAACTCGCTGAGCAAGCCAGCACACAGGGCCTCGAGGCCACCCCGGTCGAGGTTCCCGATGCCGAGGCTGCCAAGCAGCTTGATGTATTGGCACGTCTGTGGGATGTGTTTGGTGACGCTGGGTTTAGCCGCCGCGATGCAGTCATCGGCCTCGGCGGCGGTGCCGTCACAGATTTGGCGGGTTTTGCTGCGGCAACGTGGATGCGCGGCATCCCGGTTATTCAGGCTCCGACGACGCTGCTGGCGATGGTTGATGCTGCCGTGGGCGGGAAGACAGGTATCAACACAGCCGCAGGAAAGAACCTCGTTGGGGCGTTCCACGAGCCGGATTCAGTCTTCGTCGACCTGGATCACCTGCGCACGCTGCCCGAAGACGAGATCATCGCTGGCTCCGCAGAAATCATCAAGACTGGTTTCATCCACGATCCACGCATCATCGAGCACTATCTAGCGGACCCCGCCGCTTGCCTCAAACCGGAAGGCCTGCTTCCTGAACTCATCGAGCGGTCCATTGCCGTCAAGGCGCACGTGGTGGGCCAGGACTTGAAGGAGTCCGGTCTGCGCGAAACCCTCAATTACGGCCATACCTTCGGCCACGCTGTGGAACGCCGCGAGAATTACTCGTGGCGCCACGGCCGTGCTGTGGCGGTGGGCATGATGTTTATTGCGCACCTGTCCCACGCTCGGGGGCTTATCGACGCCACCCTCGTCGCCACCCACCGAGACATCCTCACCCGGATTGGGCTGCCCACCACCTATGAGCAGGGGCACTTCGAGGAGTTGCTCGACGGCATGCGGCACGACAAGAAGAACCGCGAGGGTCGCATCCGCTTCGTCGCGCTCACTGGTATTGGGGAAACAACCCGCCTCGAAGACGCCACAGAGGAGGAGTTGCGCGCAGCTTACGCGCAACTGGCCTCGTAGAGTTTCAGCTGACCCCCTAAAGCTTCAAGGAGTTCGCCATGACCATCCTCGTTCTCAACGGTCCCAACCTGAACCGTTTGGGCAAACGCCAGCCAGAGATTTACGGAAGCGAAAGCCTAGCGGATATCGAAAGCCGCGTGCGCGCCGCGGCGGGGGAGGAAGAGATCGTCTTCTTCCAGTCCAACCATGAGGGCGAACTCATCGAGCAGGTGCATCGAGCCGCCGACGAAGGCTGGCCCGTCATCATCAACCCAGGCGGCTTTACCCACACCTCGGTGGCGCTACGGGATGCCTTGGCGGAGGTAGCCGATGGCGCCGGTTTCGTCGAGGTTCATCTCTCCAACGTGCATGCACGCGAGGCTTTCCGCCAACACTCTTACCTCAGTCCACTCGCGCGCGGTGTTATCGCAGGGCTGGGCTCGTACGGCTACGTCGCGGCACTGGGGTACCTACTGGCAAATTAGCTATCATGGAGTATCGCTTGAAAATGAATGGAGTGGTTCTCTCATGGCATTAGCCGATACTCGTTATAGCAACCGTCGCCGTAAGCTTATGACCGAGCTGTCCGGCCAGCGTATTGACGCCATTATTGTTACCCACTTGACGCACGTGCGCTACCTGACGGGTTTTTCCGGCTCGAATGGCGGTTTGTTGCTCCGCAAGGATCTCTCCGCGCTCATGGCAACTGATGGCCGCTACACAACCCAGATTGCACAGGAAGTCCCGGATATCGAAGCCAGCCTTGGCCGCGATGTGGGCCCGCACCTGCTGGAGAAGGTATCCGATGATCTGCGGGTTGGCTACGAGGCGGACTATGTCACTGTTGCGCAACTCGAGCGTCTGGAGAAGGCGACGCCCGAAGGCGTGACGCTGGTTCCAGTCACCGGGGTGATTGAGAAGATTCGCTTGGTCAAGGACAACATTGAGCTTCAGAAACTGGAGGAAATTGCCGCTTTGGCAAACCAGGCGCTCACCGATCTTATCGAGGCGGGTGAGGTAGCTGCTGGCCGCACAGAGCGACAGGTCGCTGCTGACTTGGAATACCGCATGCGCATGCTCGGTTCGGAGCGCGTGAGCTTTGACACCATCGTGGCCTCCGGCGAGAACTCCGCTAAACCCCACCACGGCGCGGATGACCGCGAGCTGCGCAAGGGTGACCTGGTCACGATCGACTTCGGAGCCCACCTGCGCGGCTTTAACTCCGACTGCACACGCACCTTCGCTATCGGTGAGGTCACCGACTTTGCCCGCGAGATCTATGACGTCGTGCTGCGGGCCCAGGAAGCAGGCGTCAAGGCTGCGGTGCCGGGCGCGAAGCTTGTCGACGTTGACGCGGCCTGCCGCGACATTATTGCCGACGCCGGCTATGGCGAGTACTTCGTCCACTCCACCGGTCACGGCATCGGTCTTGACGTGCACGAAGGCCCCTCCGCAGCGAAAACCGGAAAGGGCGAGTTGGCTGAAGGCATGACATTGACCATCGAGCCAGGCATTTACATCCCGGGCAAGGGTGGCGTTCGTATCGAGGACAGTCTTTTCATTACCTCCGGTGCAGCGAAGATCATTACGCCCTACCCGAAGGAACTTCAGGTGCTGTAGCCAGCACCCCTTCGCTCCGCTGGTGCCGTGCGTACGGTATGCTTAGACACTGTTTTCATAGTTTCGACTACAAGTAATTTGGGAGAGTCATTTCATGGCAGATACCACTGATTTCAAGAACGGTCTCGTTCTGAAGATCGACAACAAGCTGCAGCAGATTGTTGAGTTTCAGCATGTGAAGCCGGGCAAGGGCCCAGCTTTCGTGCGTACCAAGCTCAAGGACGTGGTCTCTGGCAAGGTAACGGACAAGACTTTCAACGCTGGCGTGAAGGTGGAGACCGCTAACGTCGACCGCCGCGACATGACCTACCTGTACAACGATGGCCAGAACTACGTGGTCATGGATGATAAGACCTACGAGCAGTACGAGCTGCCATTTGACAAGTTCGGCGACGCCGGCAAGTTCCTTCTGGAAAACATGCGCGTCCAGGTCTCCTTCCACGACGGTGAGGCTCTGTTCGGTGAGCTGCCGATCTCCGTTGACCTGAAGGTGGAGCACACTGAGCCGGGCCTGCAGGGTGACCGCTCCAGCGGCGGCACTAAGCCGGCGACGCTCGAGACCGGTGCTGAGATCCAGGTTCCGTTGTTCATTGAGACCGGTAACACCCTCAAGATCGATACCCGTACTGGCGAGTACCTGTCTCGCGTTAACAACTAAGATGACCCAGCCAGAGCCTAACTATAAGCGTCACACGGCGCGCTACCGTGCGCGCCGCCGAGCCGCAGATATCCTCTTCGAGGCAGAGTCTCGCGATGTTGATCCGGTAGCAATCGTGGAGGACCGCGTCGAGCTTGCCCGCGATCCGGAAAATGGTGTGGCGCCGATCGCTGAGTACACCCGCGAGATCGTCAGCGGCGCAGCTGAAGAGTTGGACGCTATCGATGACGCCATCGCCCGGTACCTTTCCAGCGAATGGTCCCTCGAGCGCATCCCTGCTGTTGACCGCGCGATCATGCGCGTAGCGGTATGGGAAATCCTCTTCAACGCGGATGTTCCCAACGCGACTGCGCTCGTCGAAGGCGTAGAGCTTGCCTCGGAGTACTCCAATGACAAGGCCGCGCCCTACATCCACGCGGTGCTGGATGACGTCATCCAAGCCCAGTCCGCGGATAGCCCGATGGCCTCGGCCTCCGCCGAGGACTCTGAGGAGCCCGCTGAGACTGTGGAAGACGAAGGCGTCTCCGAGTAGAGCCTACGTTTTTCCCTAAAGCCCTAAACTCCGGCCAGCTATCCTTTTCGGACTGGTCGGGGTTTCGCTTTTTATCTGGCTTTCGCCACGTTGGAACGGTTCTTGAGCAAAATAAACTGCCCTAGTTGCCAAAACCATTGCTCGCCGCGATGGCGGCGCATAACTTTGGCAACTAGGGCAGTTGCGGCGGTGGTGCCGCGCGTGCGTCGGTGGTTGCAGTGCAGCGCGCTAGAGCAGCGAAGAGAGGAAATCCTTCGTGCGCTGGTGCTGCGGGTTATCCAAGACCTGCTCCGGGGTGCCGGTTTCGACGACGCTGCCGCCATCCATGAAGACAATGGTGTCGGCGACCTCCCGCGCAAAGCCCATCTCGTGGGTAACAACGAGCATGGTCATGCCATCGGCGGCAAGCTCCTTCATGACGCGGAGAACCTCACCGACGAGCTCGGGGTCGAGGGCGGAGGTGGGCTCGTCGAAAAGCATCAGCTTCGGGTCCATGGCAACCGCACGGGCAATGGCGACACGCTGCTGCTGACCACCAGACAGTTGCACCGGGTAGGCCTCCGCCTTGTGCGCGAGGCCGACCTTGTCCAGCAGCTCCATGGCCTTCTTTTTGGCTTGCTCTGGGCTCTGCTTCTTTACCTGGACCGGTGCCTCGATGATGTTTTCCAGCACGGTGCGGTGGCTAAACAGGTTGAACTGTTGGAAGACCATGCCGATATCCTGGCGCTGGGCTGCGGCTTCCTTCTCGGAGATTTCATAGAGCACGCCGTTGCGTTCGCGGAAACCGATGAGCTCGCCGTCGATGTAGAGGCGGCCTGCCGTGACCTTCTCCAGGTGATTACAGCAGCGCAGGAAGGTGGACTTGCCGGAACCGGAGGGACCCAAGAGGCAGGTGACCTCACCGGGCATGACGGTGAGGTCGATTCCTTTAAGAACCTCGAGCTGGCCGAAGGATTTGTGCACATTCTGCGCGGAGATCATGGGGGTGGTCATTAGTTCTTTACCTCCGGGATGACAGAGACGTTGCGGGGGATAGTTCCTTCGGCATCCGCTAGCGCGGCCAGCTGGCGGCCGGTGAGCTCGCGGGTGGCGCCGCGCTCAAAGCGGCGCTCCAGGAAGTACTGGCCCACCATGAGCAGAGAGGTGATGGCCAGGTACCACGTCGCGGCCACCATCAGAAGCGGAATGGGCTCGAAGAGCGCAGCGGAGATATCCGTAGCGCGGCCAAAGATTTCGGCGGTGTAGGGAATGGCAACCACAAGGGAGGAAGTCTTGAGCAGAGAAATGAACTCATTGCCGGTCGGCGGGATGATGATGCGCATAGCCTGCGGCAGCACCGTGCGGCGCATGGTCATCCACCAGCCCATTCCCAGGGCCTTGCTGGCTTCCTTCTGGCCTTCCGGAACGGAGGAGATACCGGAGCGGACAATCTCCGCCATGTATGCGGCTTCGTTGAGGCCCAAGCCCAAAACGGAAAGAAGGAATGCGTTAGTGAGCACCTCGGTGAGGGAAATCTCCGCGAATCCTAGGTTGATGGATTGGTAGAGGGCTGAAAGTAGACCCCAGAAAACTAGCTGTACGTAGATTGGCGTGCCACGGAAGAGCCACAGGAAGACCCACGACACGCCTCCCAGCACAGGGTTGGGGGACATGCGCATCACCGCGAGGGCAGCGCCGCCCACGACGCCGATGATCATCGCCAGGATCGTAATGGCAATGGTGTGCAGCGCAGCGGTGGCAATCCGAGTATCGAAGAGATACTGGAAATACGTGCCCCACCCGAAGGCCTCATTGCGCGCCGAGGAGATGATGAACCACACTGCAAGCAGCGCGAGGAGGGTAGCGAAGACCCAGCGCCAGGGGTGGCGCAGTGGGCGGGCTTCGATCTTTTCTGGGGTAGTCGAAGCCGACGACTCCGACGCTGCCGGGAGAGAGGAGTTAGTCATTGATCGGCCTTTCATTAATCATTGCGTGCTCGACGAGGCCCTCGTCGACGCCCCACTTATTGAGTATCTCTGCATAGGCTCCGGTGTCGATGAGGTGTTGGAGTGCCGCGGCCACGGCGGGTCCGAGGTCAGAATCCTTGGGCACGGCGAAGCCGTAGGGTGCCGCGTCGAACATTTCGCCGACCATGGACATACGTCCATCTGAGCGGTTAACAGCCCAGGCAGAAACGGGGGAGTCCGCTGAGAGAGCATCAGCGCGCCCCATCAGGACCGCTAGGGCGGCATTATCGCTCGTGTCATAGGGAAGAATGGTCAGGTCGCCGTCGCAGGCTTCCTGCTTGGGGCGCAGATCGTCGGTCTCCGATACCGTGGTGCGCTGCACCGCGACGGTGAGGCCACAGGGGTTGGATGGGTCCACGTCATTGGGGCCATCGGTGAGTTTCGCCCACTGAATGCCGGCATAAAGAATATCGACGAAATCGAAGTTCTCGCGCCGCTCATCGGTATCGGTGAATCCGGAACCGCCCAGATCGATTTGTCCGGCTTGGACCGCCGGCAGAATCATAGAGAAGTCTTGCTCCACCGGCTGAAATTCAAGCCCCAATACTTGGGCGACGGCATTGGCCAAGTCCATCTCTAGGCCGATGATCGAGCCGTCGGAATCCTTGAATTCGAAAGGCGCAAAAGGCGGGTTCGTGCCTACTGTAAGGACGCCATCGGCATCCTCGTACATCGCGGCAATCTCGGGAACTTCGTCCACGTTGGGCGCAGACCAGCCTTCCGGCAGCGCCGGCTCCACGTTGGTAACACAGCCGGAGAGGGTTGCGGATGCTAGCAACCCGGCAGCGCCCACGATGATGGCCGTTTTCTTTCTCATGCTTTAACTCTCTTGGTAGCTAGCGGCTTTGCGCCGGTCCACAACGATGAAAATGGCCACGATAATGCCACCAATCGCGAACATAAGCAGGATCAGTGGTGTGGAGGCGTCTTGGTCAGCGCCCCACGGCCACAACGCACGCAGGGAGCCGAGCATGAAACCAGCCATGGCTGCAAGGGTGACATCGCGGTGATTATCCAGCAGGTAGTTCAATACCTTGACGAAAGCTGCGAGGCCACACACCGCGCCGAGTGCGAAGACACCCACGACGACCATGTTGCGGTCTGAGACCGCACCGATAATCGGCGCGTAGAGGCCCATGGTCAGCAAAATGAGGGAGCCTGACACACCGGGAAGAACGAGCGCGCACACAGCCACCATGGCCGCTAGGAAAACCACGAGCAGGTTGGGGTCTTCCACTGGGGTGGAGGTGAAGCCGGTGACGAAGAAGATTGCGACGGCGGCGATAACAAGCGCGGCGATGGACGCGGGTGAAACGCGCGACATCATGCTCAGCGGCACGATGATAGACACGGCGACCATGCCGAGGAAGAGCGCGCTGGATAGCGAAACTTGGCCCTCCACAAAGTTATGGAGGATCGTGGAGAAGCCGAAAACGGCGGCGAACATGCCGACGGCTACGGAGACGAGGAAGCCCCATTCGACCTTCTTGAAACGGCCGGAGATGAGATCATTGGCGTTATGCAAAGCGCGCTCATAGATGCCGACGATGAGCGCAACGGTGCCGCCGGAGATTCCGGGGACTAACTCGGCCATGCCAATAAGGGCGCCGCGAATGGCGTTGAAAAGATAATGCATAAACCGAAAGTAACCTTGACTGTCTACCCGGTGGGATTGCCGTGCCGGGAAGAGCGGGTGAGCAGATGACTTTTTATTCTCTCACCACAACGCAGGCTTATGCAAACTATTCAGTCAGTAGAAGGTTATACGCCTTTTACATCGGCAGGCGCTTGGATACTTCACCGTAGATCGAACCCAGGATGGCGAAGACAGTGAGGCCGACGAGGCCGTCGAGAAGCACTGCGTAGAAATTATTCAGCTGAGGATCGTTGGAGGAAGCCGTGGACTTGCGCAGTTCTTGATAGTAAGAAGAGCCTTCAACCTTGGTGGATATCTGCTTGTCCGCGCTGGACTCGGCAGCAGTAGCAGCGGCGGTGCCGCCTACGGTGAGGGCAATGGCGGTGCTCACAGCGATGATAGTGCGACGCATGGCGACGGGTTCCTTTCCATTGAAAACGCTAACACCCCACAACAGGCTCTGTCGTGGGGTGGAATTGTGCCCCTGGTGAGACTCGAACTCACACTACACGGGTTTTGAATCCGTTGCCTCTGCCAATTGGGCTACAGGGGCGCACAAGCAACGATACTAGCGCAGCGGACCAATTCGAACCTAATTGCCTGCCTGTGGCCCTCGACGGTGTCATTGAGCGCAACACGTTAGGATGGGCCGGGTGACTACTTCTCAGCCTCGACTCTTGCTCATTGATGGCCACTCCATGGCCTTTCGCGCATTTTATGCACTGCCCGCAGAGAACTTCTCCACCTCGGGCGGACAGCACACCAATGCGGTGTATGGCTTTCTTTCCATGTTGGCGAACATTCTGACTGAGGAAAAGCCGGACTTCGTCGCTGTAGCGTTCGATGTGGGCCGTAAGACCTTCCGTACGGAGATGTTCCCTGAATACAAGGCGCAGCGGGAGGCGGCCCCAGAAGAGTTCCGCGGCCAGGTCGAGCTCATCCGAGAGGTCTTGGACACCCTCGGTATCACCACGTTGTCGCGCGATAACTTCGAAGCTGACGACATCGTGGCCACGTTGTCCACTCAGGCCGGCGCGGATTATGAGACCTTCCTGGTCACCGGTGACCGCGACTATTTGCAGCTTGTCGACGACTCCACGACCGTCCTCTATCCCATGCGAGGGGTATCCAAGCTGCATCGCTTTACCCCGGAGGCAGTAGAAGAGAAGTATGGCCTCAGCCCCGAGCAGTACCCAGATTTCGCAGCCCTGCGCGGGGACCCCTCCGATAACCTGCCGTCTGTCCCGAAGGTGGGGGAGAAGACCGCCACGAAGTGGATCACGCAGTACGGCTCTTTGGATGGCCTCATCGAGCATGCCGAAGAGATAAAGGGCGTGGCGGGGCAGAACTTCCGCGACCGCATCGAGCAGGTCAAGCTCAACCGGAAGCTCACCCAAATGGTGACGGACATGGACCTGGAGGTTGGCCCGGCGGACCTCGGCTTTAAGGGAGCTGTGGCTAGCGAGGTGGCAGCTCGCTTCGACGAGTTGGAATTCGGCACGAATCTGCGCGAGCGGGTCCTCAACGCCGTCCCGCATGACGCTGCAGCTGAAGCTGCTGCGTTAGAGGACACCCCGGAAGTGACCGTGACCGTGGTGGACACTCCGCTGACTGAGTGGCTCGAGGACAAAGAACACGTAGCGGTCTTCGTGCAAGGCGACGGAACACCGGGCGCGGGTGATGCCGCAGCACTAGCACTCGTCGATTCCTCCTTTGAAGGACTCCAGATTGAATTGGGGGACTTGGACGCGGCCGATGACGCCGCACTGGCCGCCTGGTTGGAGTCCGACGCGCCGAAGTACCTCCACGAGGCAAAGGCGGCCTGGCACATGCTGGCGGGGCGTGGGATTAAGCTGCGCGGAATTGCCCACGACACTGCACTTGCTGCCTACATTTTGCGGCCCGGCCAGCGCACGTATGCGTTGACGGACGTGTACCAGCGCCATCTGCAGAAGTCCCTCGGGGCCGCCACGGAGCAGCTCTCCCTCTTGGATGACAATCAGCTGGTTGAACAGGCCGGCGCCATCATGGAGCTCGCGGCAGAGTTGACGAGTCAACTGCAGGAGATTGATTCCTTCGAGCTTTATACCGACCTTGAGCTGCCTCTGGTGAGCATCCTGGCGCGCATGGAAGCCGCGGGCATCGCAGTAGACCGAGACGTCTTAGAGACGCAGCGCGATGCCTTCATCGAGCAGGTTAACGAGCAGGAGCGCGCTGCCCGTGAGTTGGCTGGCGACGACTCCCTCAACCTGAACTCTCCGAAGCAGCTGCAGGCGGTGCTTTTTGAGACCTTCGATATGCCGAAGACGAAGAAAACTAAGACGGGCTATTCCACCGCGGCTAAGGAAATCGAGCAGCTCGCTGCTACCCACCCGCACCCCTTCTTGGATCACCTGCTGGCGCACCGCGAGTACCAGAAGATGAAAACGACGCTGGAGGGGCTCATCAAGACCATCCAGCCGGATGGGCGCATCCACACCACGTTCAACCAGACTGTGACTTCAACAGGCCGGTTGTCCTCCACGGAGCCGAACCTGCAAAACATTCCGGTGCGCACGGAGGCGGGCCGCCAGATCCGCTCGGCCTTCGTGGTGGGGGAAGGCTATGAAACCCTGATTACGGCGGACTACTCGCAGATCGAGATGCGCGTCATGGCTCATCTCTCCGCTGACCCCGGGCTCATCGAGGCCTACCGTG
This sequence comes from Corynebacterium sp. HMSC074A09, assembly GCF_001811545.1. NCBI lineage: Bacteria > Bacillati > Actinomycetota > Actinomycetes > Mycobacteriales > Corynebacteriaceae > Corynebacterium > Corynebacterium sp. HMSC074A09. The sequence continues at coordinate 151,386 of NZ_KV805171.1, forward strand.
AGGGCGAGGATCTGCACAACTACGTCGGCTCCAAGGTCTTTGACGTTCCGGTGGATGAGGTCACACCGGAGCTGCGCCGCCGCGTCAAGGCCATGTCCTATGGCCTTGTGTATGGTCTCTCCGCTTATGGTCTGTCACAGCAGCTAGGTATCCCGGCACGCGAAGCCAAGGAGATTATGGAGAGCTACTTCGAACGCTTCGGTGGTGTGAAGCGTTACCTCGATGAGGTTGTCGTGCAGGCTCGCAAGGATGGCTACACCTCCACGGTCTTTGGGCGCCGCCGTTACCTGCCGGAGCTCAACTCCGACAACCGCGTGGCGCGCGAAAACGCCGAGCGTGCGGCCCTCAACGCCCCCATCCAGGGCACGGCGGCAGACATCATCAAGGTCGCCATGATCCGCGTGGACAAGGCTTTGGAAGGCATGGCTTCACGCGTGCTCCTCCAAGTTCACGACGAACTCGTTGTGGAGGTAGCTCCAGGTGAAACCGAGGAAGTCCAGAGCATCCTAGAACGCGAGATGGACAAGGCTATCGAGTTGACCGTGCCCCTCGAGGTTTCCGTGGGGGAGGGGAAGAACTGGGACGCCGCAGCGCACTAGAGAGCGCTTTAGGGATTTAAGTCAAGCCCACCGCACGCTCGTCCTCGGTGGGCGTGCGGCGCTCCACCAAGCACCCGGCGAGGAGATCGAAGGGAGTTTGTCCCAGCAGCAGGACGCTCAATCCGAGGATGGCCAAAATGGTTGCCTCAACATAGGGGAGTCCTGTCAGTGCAACAAGGGTGAGGAGTAGCCAGCTGTTGCGAATTGCAGCGCTGGCGATGCCGGGATGCTCAGCAATGACCTCCAGCTTTAGCGACCACTTACCCAGGGAGGTCTGCTTTGTCGCCTCCGCCCACACACGGTAGACGTAGAAGACGAGGGCGAGGGCGACGATGTCATATATGGCGCCCGCCCTGCCTGTGAGGGCGCCATCGGTGCTGAGGTTGATGAGCCACTTGAGCACCACGATCACGGCGGCGGCAAGGAAGGCGTCGATCCACCACGCCACCGTGCGGCGCAGAAAGATCCCGAGGCGTTCTTGAAGCATGACTGCCAGCTTAGTTCGCTGCGACCGGCAGACTCGGCAACAGGGTGGGCGGTATCCGGCTTAGCGCGCGTCGCAGACGAAGATGGCGGTACCGGGGAAAATGGCTCCCCTTTCAGGAGACCACTGGCCCCAAGTGATGTCGAGGCCCTCTGGCCACTCGGGCTCGATGAGGTTGTGAATTTCAAATGAACCGCGCACCTGGAGCGCTCGCACCCAATCACCCATCGTGCGGTGAAACTCGGCATAGGTGAGCTCGTCGTTGGCATCCTGCTCGAGGTAGGCGCGCTCGAAATAGGACAGCGCTGCGGTGAGGACCTGGGGATCGTCGGGGAAGACCCAGCGCATCGGGTGTGGCACAGAAAAGACGAAGCGGCCACGTGGGCGCAGGACCCGGTGGACCTCGCGCAGAGCTAGGTCTAGGTCGGCTACGAAGGGAAGGGCCCCGAAGGCAGAAAAAGCGATGTCAAAGACTTCATCGCGATAGGGAAGTGCGAGGGCATCTGCTTGAACGAGTGGTAGACCAGTCTCGGCATGGGAGAGCATTCCAGACGAGAGATCGAAGCCCGTCGCAAAGCGCGCGCGTCCTTGCAGCCACCGCGTGCACGGCGCGGAGCCGCAGCCGAGCTCGAGGACGGTAGCGGAGGAGACGTCGCCAAGCAGCTGCGCATCAGCCTCATGCAGCATCTCCGGGCACCAAAAGAAAGAGGATAGATACTCGGGGTGTTCCGCGTGGTAGGAGTCGGCGTCATCATCCCAAAAATCACGATTGGCTGCGGATGCAGAAAACGATGCTGAAGACATTGTTCCTCCCCCAATTTCTTTTTCGTGTCGTATTTGCCGTTTTAGCTGCGAGGATGTAGGGTTGTACGGGCGTGTCTATGACTCGGGACGCGCTGGGCTACTGTAGGAGAGCTTGGCACGGCTGCGAGTCGGGATTGAAATCCATCTTAAGTCTTGCGTATGTGCGCTGCTTAATGACGCTTTTCAAGAGATGCGTAACTGTCCAATTACGATCTCCTACGTTTATTCGGAGCATAACTACATGCCAACTTCTAACACCCCTCAGGTTGCGATCAACGACATCGGAACCGCAGAGGACTTCCTCGCAGCTGTCGACGCCACCATCAAGTACTTCAACGATGGTGACATCGTCGAGGGCACCGTGGTCAAGGTTGACCACGACGAGGTCCTGCTCGACATCGGTTACAAGACCGAAGGCGTCATCCCGTCCCGCGAGCTCTCCATCAAGCACGACGTCAACCCGGATGAGGTTGTCGAGGTCGGCGACGAGATCGACGCTCTTGTTCTCACCAAGGAGGACAAGGAAGGCCGTCTGATCCTGTCCAAGAAGCGCGCACAGTACGAGCGCGCTTGGGGCGCCGTCGAAGAGCTGCACGCCAAGGAAGAGCCGGTTACCGGTACCGTCATCGAGGTTGTCAAGGGTGGTCTCATCCTGGACATCGGCCTCCGTGGCTTCCTCCCGGCTTCCCTCGTTGAGATGCGCCGCGTTCGCGACCTGGAGCCGTACATCGGCCAGGAGCTCGAGGCCAAGATCATCGAGCTGGACAAGCAGCGCAACAACGTTGTCCTGTCTCGCCGCGCATACCTCGAGCAGACCCAGTCCGAGGTCCGCTCCGAGTTCCTGCACCAGCTGCAGAAGGGCCAGGTCCGCAAGGGCGTTGTCTCCTCCATCGTCAACTTCGGCGCCTTCGTCGATCTCGGCGGTGTCGACGGCCTGGTTCACGTTTCCGAGCTGTCCTGGAAGCACATCGACCACCCGTCCGAGGTTGTCACCGTGGGCGACGAGGTTACCGTCGAGGTTCTCGACGTCGACCTGGACCGCGAGCGCGTGTCCCTGTCCCTGAAGGCAACCCAGGAGGATCCGTGGCGCGTCTTCGCCCGCACCCACGCTGTGGGCCAGATCGTCCCGGGCAAGGTCACCAAGCTCGTTCCGTTCGGCGCCTTCGTTCGCGTCGAGGAGGGCATCGAGGGCCTCGTCCACATCTCCGAGCTGGCTCAGCGCCACGTGGAGGTTCCGGACCAGGTTGTCAACGTTGGCCAGGAAGTCATGGTCAAGGTCATCGACATCGATCTCGAGCGTCGCCGCATCTCCCTGTCCGTTAAGCAGGCAGATGAGGACTACACCGACGAGTTCGATCCGTCCAAGTACGGCATGGCTGACTCCTACGACGAGCAGGGCAACTACGTGTTCCCGGAGGGCTTCGACCCGGAGACCAACGAGTGGCTCGAGGGCTACGACGAGCAGCGTCAGGCTTGGGAGGCTCGCTACGCCGAGTCCGAGCGTCGCTTCAACCTGCACACCGCTCAGATCGAGCGCAACCGTGCTGCAGCTGCTGAGGCCGCCGAGTCCGCTGCCAACTCCAACTACTCTTCTGAGTCCCAGGATGCAGCTCCGGCATCCGATTCTCAGGCAGAGGTTGGCGGCTCCCTCGCATCCGACGAGCAGCTCGCTGCTCTTCGCGACAAGCTCGCTGGCAACTAAGGACATTGCTTCTTAGGAAAGGCCGTCTTTCCCCGCTGGGGGAGAGACGGCCTTTCGCGTATCCTAAGCCGGTATGAAACTGATTGGACTTACCGGCGGAATCGGCAGCGGAAAATCCACCGTAGCGGAACTCCTCGTGCAGGAAGGCTGGGTACTGGTCGATGCAGACCGCATCGCCCGTGACATCGTTGAGCCAGGCCAGCCGGCACTCACTGAGCTGGCGGAGGCCTTCGGTCAGGACGTTCTGCTCCCCGATGGGAGCCTTGATCGCGGTCGATTGGCCTCCCGCGCTTTTGCCAGCGCCGAGAAAACCGCTGTTCTCAACTCCATTACCCACCCGCGTATCCAGGAAGAAACCCAGGAACGCTTCGAGGCAGCTCGCCAAGGTGGTGCCGAGTTCGTGGTTTATGACATGCCGCTTCTAGTTGATAAGGGCCTGCACAAGGACATGGACGCCACCATCGTCGTCGACGTCGACGCAGAGGAGCGGGTGCGCCGACTTGTCGAGTACCGCGGGCTGGATGAGGACGATGCACGTCGCCGGATAGCCGCGCAGATCCCGGATGATGTGCGCCGCGCCGCCGCCGACTTCGTCATTGATAATAACGGCCCCCGCGAAGCGCTCGATGGGCAGGTCGCGGGGGTCGTCGAGAAGCTGCATGCACTCCTAGGCCCACCCGATAGCTAAGAATCTCTTTCTAACTATCGCGTTGCTACGACGTCTGAGACGGCGATGTGGTCATTATTTTCCATGTCTTCACCCACAAAATCGAGGTCCGTGCGCATAAGCATGGTGTTGTAGTCGCGCCACGACGTTAGCGTGTAATACAGGTGCTGATCATCCTGGTTTGGCAGCACGAAGGGCGCGTAGGTGTCGTTGAGAGGTTGGCCGCTGACGACCTTTGTGGTCTCGGCGCTGACTAGCATGCGGCGTGGCGACCACGGTCCCTCCGGACTATCCGCAGTGCGCATGACGATGCCTTCACCTTCCACCCCGTACATGGTGACGAACTTGCCCAAGTACTGGTTGTAGGCGACGGAGAGCTCTGAGACCTTACCGTCAAGCACTTCGCTAGCTTGTGCGGGGTCCTTTACCCAGGAGCCATCAGAGTAGTAGCTGAAGGCACGTTCGTTGGGGAATTCCGACTTTGGTGCGCGCGATAGGTAAGCGGGGCCGCGGCGGCCGTTGCCCGTGGTGAAGCGGTAGACATAGTCCCCGTGCTCGATGTAGGCCGATTGCTGTAGTTTCTCAAAACCGGCGCGATAGTTGGCCCCGCCAGGGATGGGCGCGTTCGCACCGTGGCTAGCGTTGGTGCGTGTGGCCTCCGGAACCGCGCGCCACGTGACTCCGCCATCGGTGGACTTCACCGTCGCGGCATAGTTGGTGGACCAGCCTGTGTTCGGGTCGTGCCACGAGCGCACGGACATGTAGTCAACGTAATGCACGCCGTCAACAACGATGCCCGCGGTGGGGATCGTGGTGCGCTCACCGTTGGTATCGGCATCCCCAACCTTTTGTGAAGGAATGAACTCCTTTGCCCGGCCATTGTCGGACCAGCCGCCAGTAGTCAGTGCCTCCTCGAGACGCAGGCCGTCGCCATAGTCGTGGTCCGTCGTGCGCAGCAAGAGGTTGGAGCGCCAGCCATCGCCTTCGCCGACGCAGTCCATGGAGTCACCGAAGACGTAGTAGGAATGACCTGCGTCATCAGAGTAGGCGATGCCCAGATCGGTCCCGGAGATGCCAAACTTTTGATCCGTGCGGTTGGGTGAACCGGAACCGGTGATCAGCTGCATGATCTGGGTGGGCCCGTCAGTGATTTGGCGCTGGTTATAGTTGCTGCGCTGCCCATTCGCAGACTCTCCCGGCTTTCCCGAACGGGAGGAGCTGCCGAAGAGTGCATCGAGCCCACCGAGAGAGGATCCACCGGCTGGACCGGAAGCCTTCGGAGTGGAGGTAAAGCTACCAGACTTCGAGTAGGGTGTGCACGGCGCGGCGAAGGCCGAGGGTGTCTGGGTTAGTACGGCGAGGGGGAGCAGCCCGGCAATCGTCAGGGTGCTGGCAAGGGAACGGAACTTCATGCCAGCCGATTCTAAAGGAAGGCAGGAACTTTTAAAGGATATGGCGGGTAAAATTTACCTGCTGCTCTCATCCCGTTCATGTAAGCGGTTTATTCTCCCCCTTCATGGGAACCTGGGACGTTGGGCCTTTTGATAATCATGCCGCGTGCGAAGTGCTCGCGGATATTCGTGACGGTTCCTTCGACCTCGATGCATTCAAAAAGAGCTGCGTGGATTCGCCCATTGATATCGACGACGCCGAGATTGTCATCGCCTTGGGAGCGCTGGCCACGGCGCCGACCGACAAGCTGCCCCCGGGGATCAGCGCTGACGCTGTCAAGGCGCTGCGCACACCGCAGACTCGGGCGTGGTTGCGCAAGCGGATCAACACGGCGATGGAGCCGGACAAATCCGCAATCTATGCGCTCTGGGAGACCACCGGTGAGCTCGAGCTGTGGCTGCGCACCACGCGTGCGGCGCTGCCCTAAGCCGCTGTCCTAGCCGGTTTCGTCCGCGCCGCGTTAGACTGGTCGGCATGGCTTTTGCTGCTGAACACCCTATCCTGCCGGTCTCTGAACACCGCCCAGTCGGCGAAGTTGAGCGCCGCTCGGCCGAGTTTCGTGTTGAGTCCGAGTACCAGCCCGCCGGTGACCAACCTGCGGCGATCGCGGAACTCAACGAACGCCTCAACCGCGGAGAGCGCGACGTCGTCCTCATGGGTGCCACGGGCACCGGTAAGTCAGCGACCGCTGCGTGGCTCATTGAACAGCAGCAGCGCCCGACACTGGTGATGGCACCAAATAAAACACTGGCAGCACAGCTGGCAAATGAGCTGCGCCAACTCCTGCCACACAACGCGGTTGAGTATTTCGTATCCTATTACGACTACTACCAACCGGAGGCCTATATCGCGCAGACGGACACCTACATTGAGAAGGATTCCTCTATCAACGAGGACGTGGAGCGCCTGCGCCACTCGGCAACGTCGGCCCTGCTCTCTCGCCGTGATGTCGTCGTCGTCTCCTCAGTGTCCTGCATCTATGGCCTTGGCACCCCGCAGTCCTACCTTGACCGCTCCGTCGTGCTCGAGGAAGGGGAGGAAATTGACCGCGATCGCTTCCTGCGTCTGCTCGTCGATATTCAGTATGAGCGCAATGACGTGGGCTTTACGCGCGGAACCTTCCGCGCCAAGGGCGATACCGTGGATATCATCCCCGCCTACGAAGAGCGTGCGGTACGCATCGAGTTCTTTGGTGATGACGTGGACGAGCTCTATTACATCCATCCGCTCACGGGTGATGTTCTGGAGCGGGTCGATGAGGTGCGGATTTTTCCCGCGACCCACTACGTAGCAGGCCCAGAGCGTATGGCCCGTGCCATTGAGGACATCAAGGAGGAGCTCGCGGAGCGCCTCGCCGAGCTGGAGAACCGCGGCAAGTTGCTCGAAGCGCAGCGCCTGCGCATGCGTACCGAATACGACCTCGAGATGATTGAGCAGGTGGGCTTTTGCTCCGGCATTGAGAACTACTCGCGCCACGTTGATGGCCGCCCCGCCGGTTCCGCGCCGGCGACGCTCTTGGATTATTTCCCAGAGGACTTCCTCACCATCATCGATGAGTCTCACGTGACCGTCCCGCAGATCGGCGGCATGTTTGAGGGCGATATGGCGCGCAAGCGCAACCTCGTGGAGTTTGGCTTCCGTCTTCCTTCTGCCGTAGACAACCGGCCGTTGACCTTCGATGAGTTTGAGGAGCGCGTCGGCCAAACCGTCTACATGTCGGCCACACCGGGCGATTTCGAAATGACGGCTTCCGGCGGCGAGTTCGTGGAACAGGTTATTCGCCCCACCGGCCTCGTAGACCCCAAGGTGACGGTCAAGCCCACCAAGGGCCAGATTGATGATCTCATCGATGAGGTTCGCGCCCGTACCGCGAAGCAGGAGCGCGTCCTAGTCACGACCTTGACCAAACGTATGGCGGAGGACCTCACAGATTACTTGCTGGAACACGGCATCAAGGTGCGCTACCTCCACTCGGATATTGACACGCTCCAGCGCGTGGAGCTGTTGCGCCAGCTGCGCTTGGGTGAGTTCGATGTCCTCGTGGGCATCAACCTGCTGCGTGAGGGCCTCGACCTTCCTGAAGTTTCACTCGTTGCGATCTTGGATGCCGATAAGGAAGGTTTCCTGCGCTCCACCACCTCGCTTATTCAGACGATTGGCCGCGCCGCCCGAAACGTCTCCGGTGAGGTCATCATGTACGCGGATAAAATTACGGACTCGATGCAGGAGGCGATCGAGGAGACCGAGCGTCGCCGAGAGAAGCAGATTGCGTATAACAAGGAGCACGGCATTGACCCGCAGCCGCTGCGCAAAAAGATCGCCGACATTTTGGACCAGGTCTATGAGAACGCCGATGAGCAGGGGCAAGACGCGGATCCCACGGCCATCGTCGACAAGCCGGATGTGTCCTCCATGGCAGCCGACGAGGTGCAGGCGCTTATCGACGACCTGACGACCCAAATGCGAGAGGCTGCCCGAGAGCTCAAGTTCGAGTTGGCGGGGCGTTTGCGCGATGAGATCGCTGATCTGAAAAAGGAGCAACGCGGTCTTAAGGAGGCCGGGATCTAATGGCGCGCCCAGTGCTGAAATTTGCCTACTCAATATGCGGGTAAAACCAATCTCTGCGTAGAAGGCCGTGTCATACTGTTAAGGATTAATCGCTACTTATAAGGAGAATCATGCTGAGCTACAACGTCATCGCCGTCGGAACCGATGGCTCTCAGACTTCCATGCGCGCTGTCCGTTCTGCCGCATCCATGGCGCGCGCCTATGACGCGACGCTGATTATCGTGTCCGCTTTCTACAACCACTCTGGTTCGATGCTCGGCGCCCCGAACTCGGAGGACGCACGAGTACCGGTGGTGAGCGAGGAGATGTCGGAAAGCTTCCTCAGCAATGCTGCGGAGATCGCGCACGGTGAGGGTGCGAAGCGCATTGAAATCATTGCTAAGTCTGGTGACCCCGTGAATTCGCTCCTCGAGGTGGGCAAGGACTACGACGTGGATATGTTCGTCGTGGGCAACAAGGGAATTCACTCGGTGCGCGGTCGAGTGTTTGGCTCCGTAGCGACGGAGCTCACGCGCAAGGCCCACGCCGACGTCGTGGTGGTCAACACCACTGACTAGGGCAGTGCACCGCGCGCGTATCCTCGTGCGCGCTGATCGACGTGAACGCGCCAGCGTTGTTAGACTAGCTGGTGCGCAAAAGCTTTAAAATTTTGTCAAGCGGTGGCCCCACGGTTGGGGCCAGCGAAGAAAGGTCATCATGAGCGATTACAACAAGATCGTGGTCGGTACCGACGGTTCCAAGTCCTCCTTGCTCGCAGTGGAGCGTGCCGCCAAGATCGCCGCAGCCTTCGATGCCACCCTCATCATCGGTTGCGCCTACTACGAGAATCAGGAGCAGGCTTCCAAGACGCTGCGCCAGGATTCCGTGACGATTCTCGGTGATGAGAAGGCCCAGGCCAACCTCGCTTCCGGCAAGGAACACGCAGAGAAATTCGGCGTGACGAAGGTGGAGACCGCTGTGCGCCCGGGAACCCCGGTTCAGGCCCTGATGTCCATCGTCAACGACAACAAGGCAGACCTGCTCGTCGTCGGTAACCGCGGAATTAACTCCCTGACCGGCCGCCTCCTCGGTTCGGTTCCGGCGGATGTCGCACGTCAGTCTGACTGTGACGTTATGATTGTTCACACTGTGAGCTAGGACGCTAGTCGTCACGGCGCGCATGCTCCGGAGAAGTCCTTAGCATTGAGGAAGTCTCTGGGCCTGCGCGCCGTTTTGTTTCTAACGAGCTTTAGTCGCTCAATCGCAGCTCGCGGTAAGCGCGGGCAAGAACGTTGCCATCCGTCCCCTGAATGAGTGGGATATCGAAGGAGGTCTGCTCGTTGACCTTCACCAAAGGCGCGAGCGAACCGTGTGCGAGCAGCTGCTCCTGTGGGCTGAGGTTGCGGATCGCCACGGCCGCTACGTGGTTGGGGTGCTCCGCCGCCGCGTCTGCATAGGTAAGAGGATCGTGCTGACCGTCGTCGCCGATGAGCAGCCAGCGGAGCTTCGGGAAAGCAATGAAGAGGTTGCGGAGCTGCACGCGCTTGTGCTCCTGACCATTGCGGAAGAGGCCGGTGGGGGTAGGACCCCAGTCTGTCAGCAGCAGGGGACCACGCGGGAAGCCCTTCTCCGCCATGAAGTTAACCAAGGTGTCGTAGGTGTTCCAGGCGCCGGTGGAGAGGTAAATGAAGGGGATATCGGGGTGATGTTGGGCGATTTCCCGGTAGAACCGTGCCATACCTTCGACGGGGGTGCGGGTATTGGTGCGTTTAACCCACGAGTTCCATGCTGCAATCATTGCGCGCGGGAGCCACGTCACCATGATGGTGTCATCTATGTCGCTGACCACGCCGAACGTGGTGTCCTTGTCCACGATGAGCACTTCCGAGGTCACCGCGTCCGCGCCTTTGGCACGGATGGTGACCTCGTGCCAGCCGGGCTCTAGGCCGTGGTTGTAGACGAGGATATCGATGTAGCCGTTGTCGTTCGTGGTTCCCGATACCGTCTTCCCACCAACCGTGACTTCGACCTCGTGGTCTGTGACCTGAATGGTGAAGAACTGGCGGTAGCCACGCTGCGCCCAGGTATCCGTTTCTTCAGCCGTCGGGTCATGCATGAGGACACGGCCCAGAACACGGACGAATTCTTCATTGCCGTAACCGGCATAGCCAGTGATGCTGGGTTGCCACCCTTTGCGCGCCGAGCGCTTGAGCGAGAGGGAATTTACAGTGAATTCGACTTTGCGGGCGATATCGGAAAGAGCCATGGGCACCAGACTATCCGAAAACCTCCGCATAACGGCCGGTGATGGTCAAGGACTGCGTCGCACGCGTGAGCGCAACATAGAGGTTGTGCAAACCCTGTGGGGAGGCTGCCACGATGTCATCGGGGTTGACCACCGTGACGTGATCAAACTCGAGGCCTTTGATCTCCTCGACGTTGGCAGCCGTGATCACGGCGCGCAGGCGCCCGTCCTCATCCTCAAATGTCCTCGGCTCCGCATCGGTGGCGTCGTCGTGCCAGACAACGTCAACACCATCGCGCACCGCGATGCTCGGCGTGGCCTCAGGGTTGATTTCTTCCAACAGCCGATTGGCTAATTCCGTAACCGGGCGTGGGGTGCGGTAGTTGACCGTCAACCCGTGCAGTCGGAAGCGCTCTCCAACAAAAGGCTCGAGCGTCTCGCCCCAGTCATCCACACCGGCGGGCGCTCCAGTCTGGGACGTATCGCCCACGAGCGTCATCCATCGCGAGGGGCTACGCCGGAAAATCATGCGCCATTCCATGGGGGTAAGTTCTTGGGCTTCGTCAACGATGACGTGCCCGTAGGCCCACGTGTAGTCTTCCCGGGCCCGCTGGGCGGTGGTGCGAGAATCCCGAACCTCGTGACGGCGAGCGAGGTGCTCGGCGTCGATGACATCGTGCGCAGAGAGGATCTCGGCTTCGAACATGTCATCATCGTTGTCAGTGGAATCAGAGGAGCTCAGAATATCGAGGGCGTCTTCTGCCTCCGCGACCTGTTCGCGCCATTCTTTCTCCTCGGCGGCGCGCTCTGCTTCGGGGTCGGGCATGCCGATGAGGACCGCGAGCTCGTCGAGAAGCGCGGCGTCGGAGGCCGCCCATGACGTACCGTCTTCGCGGTAGAGGGCACCGCGGGTTTCGTCATCATAAGCGTAGGCTGCCGTATCGATTCGTTCGGCGCTACTCAGGAGATTGGCGAGTACCTCGGTAGGCGTGAGATGGGGCCAGAACTCGTCGATGAGTTCTGTGACCTGTGGTTCTTCGGCGAGGTCATCGTGGAGCTGATCCACGTCCGCGCGGGAGAGCAGGTTGGCACCTCCCAGCGGGTCAGAACCGATGCGTTCGGCCATCTGCTGGGCCAGAGACTCGATGAGGTGTTCCGCAAATGCCGCTTGAGCGTCGTTGTGCGGCTTGCGTGAGCGCCGCGCGCGGGTACGCGCCGCTTTGACCATAGCTGGGGTGACGGTGAGCTCGAGCCGATCGATCTCCACCGTGCGCGGCTGCTCCGGTAGGCGCTGATAATCCTTGACCGCGTTGCCGAGGATTTCCACCATGGCAGCGGAGCCCTTGATCTCGCGGGCGAGCAAGGACTCCGAGTGAGTAGCCTCGATGCCGGGGAAGAGGGAAGAGATGGTGGAAAGCACGACGCCGGTTTCACCAAGTTCCGGGAGTACTCGGGAAATGTATTCCAGGAAGGTGGAATTGGGTCCGACGATGAGCACGCCCGTAGCGGCTAATTGTTCGCGGTAGGTGTAGAGCAAGTAGGCCACGCGGTGCAGTGCAACAGCGGTCTTGCCGGTTCCCGGGCCACCTTCGACCACCATGACGCCCCGCGTGCTGTCACGGATGATTTCGTCCTGTTCGCGCTGAATGGTCTCCACGATGGAGGGCATGTGCCCGGTGCGGGCGCGCTGCATCACGTGGTGGAGGGCGGACTCGCTTGCGACATCGCTGCTGTCAGCAGAGGATTCTCCCTCCAAGACCTCGTCGCTGATTCCAATAACCGTGCGCCCAGTGGTCCGGATATGCCGACGGACATGGACGCCTTCAGGGTGCGCTGTAGTGGCGAGGTAGAAGGGGCGCGCCATCGGCGCACGCCAATCCAGAAGGAGTGTCCGGTAGTTCTCCTCCCTGGCGTCGAGTCCCATGCGGCCGATGTAGCGCCGGTCCAGGCCTTCCGGGGTGGGGTTATCACCGGGTGCATCGATGTCGATGCGCCCAAAAACTAAGCCGAGTTGGGCGACGTTGAGGCGATCCAATTTAGCCTGCAGGCCGTGGTACTCGGTCTCTCGCCGAACGAGTGCATCGGCGTCCGGGGTATGTGGATCGACGGCAGCTTGCACTTCGTTCAAGCGCTCGTTGGCCGCTTGAACCTCGTTGTCCAGACGCTCGAAGAGGCCATCGACATATGCTTGCTCGCTAGCTATTTCCGCGCTCTGCTCGTTCGCGTGGGCGCCGGGTTTCCCGGTATGAGTCGCGGGTGAAGATTCAGACACAAGGCTCCTTGGGTGCGTATGAAGGCTTCTCGTGGACAGACGGGAAGTAAGGGAGATGGGGAAGAGTGGACAGGAAAAAGAACAACGGCCCAGCATACTAGCTGAGCCGTTGTTCTCTCCACCGCGGTGATTATCGCGGTGCGTTGCGGAGTTATCCGCAGCGTAAGACGGAGAGCTTAGAAGCGGTCACCGAACTTCTTGAAAGCCTTATCCAGCTTCTTAGTCGCTTCCTTCTGCAGCTTCTCGGCGCGCTTGCGAGCCTTCTTCTGGGCGCGCTTTCCGTCGAGCGAGTCTGCCTTGGCTAGGGCCTCGTCAGCGCGGTCCTGTGCCTTGCCGGCTGCCTTGACGAGGCTCTTGCGGGCGGTCTCGGTGTTGTCACGGGCAGCGTCGAGCCAGTCATCCTTGTTGTCCTCAAAGAACTCGCGTGCAGTCTCAGCGGTATCCTCGACGAAGGAGCGAGCGGAGTCGATGAAGTCCCGGCCGGTGGACTCCCAGTCATCGCGGTTATCCTCTACGTAGTCCTTGGCAGTCTCGAACCAGTCATTGGCCTTGGCCGTGACGTCGGAAGAAATCTCGTTTGCGCGGCTGGAGAAGTCCTCCGCAAACTTCTGCTGCTCGGACTTACCTGGCAGTGCCTGCTGGATCTTCTTGTTGGCACGCTCCGACGCCTTGGCGGCGCGCCAGCGTACGGAGGGCTTTCCTTCGGTGTCCTGCGTAACAATGGCCAGGGCACCAAGTAGGGCAGTGTTGGTGATGAAGCTGTTGCGCTGAGCTTCCTTGTCCTTTTGGGAATCCGCGGTCCAGAAAGCATTGCCGACCAGGTTAGGGACGTGCGTCAGCGCGAGCACTGCAGCCGAGGTGCGCGGAGCCTTGCCCAGCGCGAGGCTCGTGCCCGCAGCGGTCTTCGCGCCGCCGAGCGCGCGGGTAACGAGCTCTGGGTCATTGGGGATGTAGCCTGCATATTCGCGGGGCAGCACCTTGCGCAGGCGCTTAAGCACGGACTCGGTGTCCGCGACGTGCTCCGAGGTGTTGCGGAGCGTATCCACACCATCCCAGACAAACACGGAGGCCAGCATAGGACGGGCAAATTTACGAATCATGACGTGCTCCATTCGATAGATCTGTAAAGACGTTCGTCACACCATAGTACGCGCGTTAAATAACTGCTGCCGTGAGGGCAGCAGTTAACACGTAGCTACCAGCGGCGCTCCCACCATTCGTCCATGTGTGGGCGTTCTGCGCCGAGCGTGGTGGGGGCACCGTGCCCGGGGCGGACAATGGCTTCGTCCGGATAGACATCAAAGAGCCGCTGTGTGACATCCTTGTAGAGGCGTACGAAATCACCCTCTGAGGTGGTCTTGCCCACACCACCGGGGAAGAGGGAATCGCCGACGAAAAGGTTGGTCACCCCGTCGATGTCTGCTGCAATGGCTGCACCGCCCGGGGTGTGCCCGCGCAGGATGATGACCGGGAAGTCGTGGCCAGCGAAAGACAGCGTATCGCCGTGCTCCAGCTCCACGTCGACGGGCGCGGGCAAAGCAGGGGCGTCCAGGAAAGAGGAATAGTGAACGGCACCGGTTTCATTCAAGACTTCCTTGAGTGCACGTACGTGATCCCAGTGGCGGTGTGTGGTCAGCACCGCGGTGATCTTTACTCCGTGGTCGGCGGCCAAGGAGAGCAGTGCAGGGGCGTCAGCGGAGGCGTCGATAAGCAGCGCCTCGTCACCCGCGCACAGCAGATAGCAATTGTTGTCCATCTCGGACACGGAAATTTTCTGACGCTTGAGGGCGTTGTTCATAAGTCCAACCATACGGGTACATTCTGATTGAGAACTCTCTGAACGCACATTCATTTGTGTAGGAAGGCAGCAACTAGTGGCTGATCGTTTGGTCGTACGTGGTGCGCGTGAGCACAACCTCAAGGGCGTGGATATCGATATTCCGCGCGATAACCTGGTGGTGTTTACCGGCCTATCGGGCTCAGGCAAGTCCTCACTCGCCTTTGACACCATCTTCGCCGAGGGCCAGCGGCGCTACGTGGAGTCTTTGAGCTCCTATGCGCGCATGTTCCTTGGCCAAATGGATAAGCCGGACGTCGAGTTCATCGACGGTCTATCCCCAGCGGTGTCCATTGACCAAAAGTCCACGAACCACAACCCCCGCTCGACGGTGGGAACCATCACCGAAATCTATGACTACCTGCGCTTGCTCTTCTCCCGCGCGGGCACGCCGCACTGTCCTGAGTGTGACGCCGTCATTGAGCGCCAAACCCCGCAGCAGATTGTTGATGAAGTCTTAAGCCACGAGGAGAAGCTGAAATTCCAGGTCCTCGCACCGGTCGTTCGCCGACGTAAGGGCGAGTTCGTTGACCTCTTTGCTGACCTCGCGGCCCAGGGTTACTCCCGTGTTCGGGTAGATGGGGAGCTTTACCAGCTCAGTGACCCGCCGAAGCTGAAGAAGCAGATCAAGCACGACATCGATGTCGTCGTGGACCGCCTGCAGGTGAAAGCTTCCCAAAAGCAGCGGCTGACGGATTCTGTCGAGACGGCGCTACGCTTGGCAGACGGCCTAGTCACCCTGGATTTCGTAGACCGCGAAGAGCTCACGCACACCTACTCGGAAAAGGCTGCCTGCCCTAACGGCCACACGCTGACCATTGAGGAATACGAGCCCCGCGCGTTCTCGTTCAACGCGCCTTTCGGTTCCTGCCCGGTGTGTGATGGCTTGGGCACGCGCCTTGAGGTGGATGTGGATCTGTTGATCCCGGACCCGGATGCCCCGGCCGTTGAGGCCATCCAACCATGGACGTCGAGCCCCAATGCGCGGTACTTTGTCAAGCTGGTCGAAGGCCTGGCGAAAGCCCTGGACTTTGATCCGCGCACCCCGGTTTCCGAGCTCACCGAGGAGCAGCGCCACGCCTTGATCTATGGCACAGATGTGGAAGTCAGTGTGCGCTACAAGAACCGCTATGGCCGCCAGCGTAACTGGTCCGCGCCGTTCGAGGGAGCTATCGGCTTTTTGGAGCGCAAGCTCGATCAGGCGGATTCCGAGTCGCAGAAGGACCGTCTTCTTCAGTACACCCGCCGTGTGCCGTGTAACGCTTGTGGCGGTACCCGCCTGAAGCCGGAAATCTTGGCGGTGCGTTTGGCCTCTACCGCGCATGGCGAGCAGTCCATCGCTGGCTTGACGGCACTGTCCATCGAGGAGGCGGCGGAGTTCCTCGACTCTCTCGTGTTGGGCCACCGCGAGGAGATCATTGCTGGTGCTGTGCTCAAGGAGATCCAGGCCCGCCTGCGCTTCCTTCTCGACGTCGGCCTGAACTACCTCACCCTTGACCGCGGCGCCTCCACGTTGTCTGGCGGCGAAGCACAGCGTATTCGCCTCGCCACCCAGATTGGCTCCGGCCTGGCGGGAGTCCTCTACGTGCTGGATGAGCCCTCCATTGGTCTGCACCAGCGCGATAACCAGCGCCTCATCGCCACGTTGAAGCGCCTGCGCGATATCGGAAACACCTTGATTGTGGTGGAACATGATGAGGACACCATCCGGGAGGCGGACTGGCTTGTCGACGTTGGACCGCGCGCCGGCGAATTCGGAGGAACGGTGGTCTATCAGGGCGAGCCCGCCGGCATCGAATCTGTGGAGGAGTCCCTGACGGGGCAGTATCTGTCAGGAAAGAAGAAGCTTGCGGTCCCGGATACGCGCCGTGAGATTGACCCTGAGCGCATGCTCAAGGTGGTCGGCGCGCGCGAGAATAATCTCAAGGGCATTGACGTGGAGATTCCGCTGGGCGTCCTCGTCTGCGTCACTGGTGTGTCCGGCTCCGGTAAGTCCACCGTGGTCAACCAAATCCTGGCCAAGACCTTGGCCAACAAACTCAACCGAGCCCGTCAAGTACCCGGTCGCGCCAAGCGCGTGGAGGGCGTGGAACACCTGGACAAGCTGGTGCAGGTCGATCAGAGCCCCATCGGGCGCACCCCGCGCTCGAATCCGGCAACCTACACAGGGGTCTTCGACAAAATCCGCAACCTCTTCGCTGAAACCCAGGAGGCCAAGGTTCGCGGCTACAAGCCGGGCCGGTTCTCCTTCAACGTCAAGGGCGGACGCTGTGAGGCGTGCCAGGGTGACGGCACCATCAAGATCGAGATGAACTTCCTGCCCGATGTTTACGTGCCGTGCGAGGTCTGCGACGGTGCCCGTTATAACCGCGAGACCCTGGAGGTCCTCTATAAGGGAAAGAACATTGCCGAGGTTCTCGACATGCCGATCTCGGAGGCAGCCGAGTTCTTCGAACCCATCACGTCGATCCACCGCTACCTCAACACCTTGGTGGAGGTGGGCCTGGGATATGTCCGCTTGGGTCAGGCCGCCACGACGCTTTCCGGTGGTGAGGCGCAGCGCGTGAAGCTGGCCTCCGAACTCCAAAAGCGCACGAATGGGCGCACGGTCTACATCTTGGATGAGCCGACGACCGGACTGCATTTCGAGGACATCCGAAAGCTCATGCTCGTCATTCAAGGCCTGGTTGATAAGGGCAACTCGGTGATCATCATCGAGCACAACCTCGACGTCATTAAGGCCGCCGATTGGATCGTGGACATGGGCCCGGAAGGCGGCTCGGGCGGCGGCACCGTCGTGGCCCAAGGCACGCCAGAAGACGTGGCGCAGGTGGAAGGCTCCTATACGGGAGGGTTCCTCAAGGAGCTGGTGTGATGTTGGGCCACAGAAGTACCCGCACGGCAGCACTAGCCATCAGCATTGCTGCGACAGCCACCATGACGGGGTGTTCCGGCCCAGCGGAAGACACATCGCCGCCGGCTCCCGAAGAATCACCAGGCGTGGAAGCACCCGCCAGCTATGACGTGCGCGCCGAATTACGCGATGTCGTCTCTGAAGTTGAGAAGGAGTTCAATGTCCGCGCCGGCGTGGCGGTGGCGGATAGGGAAGGGACTGTCAACGCCGGATTACGCGGTGAAGAGCCTGCGTGGTCGACGGTGAAGGTTCCTATCGCGATTGCCGCGCTGCGCGACGGCGCTAGCCCGGAGCTCGTCGACCTTGCGATTAAGGAATCCGACAATGATGCTGCCTACGCGTTGTGGTCCCACGTGCGATGGACTGAGGGCGATGCTGGGAGCGCAGTAACGGCGCTCTTGGAAGAGTATGGTTCGACCGGCGAGTTCGAGGAACCTTTTGGCTACTCCACGTGGCTGCTGGAAGACCAGGCAGAGTTTGGCGCACACTTACCGTGTATTCCGGAAGCAGAACAGGTCTATGACGCAATGGATGACATTGTGGAGTGGCAAGACAACGGATTGGACAAGCTCCCGAACACCCGCGCCAAGGGCGGGTGGGGACTATCCGAGTACGACGACGGTTATACCCACCGCCAAATTGGTGTGCGGGAAACCACCCCATCGGGCTCGAGTAAAGAGTCCACGGTGGGATTGGCCATTGAAGTCACCATGCCGGGTGAGTATGCCGAAGAAGCAATTCCTGCGCTCAACGTTCTTGCTGCTGGAGTGGACCGAGTCGTAACTGAGGCCTTGGAGGCTGGCGCGCTTAAACCGGTGGAGGCCTGCGCACCGCCCACGGCAACGCAGACTGCAGGAACGACATCGGCACGCCGATTTGGTTCCTGAAAAATCAGGTGTTAAAGTAGTGCGCACTACCGCCCGTAGCGCCTCCTCCAGGAGGTACTTGGGCCGCAAGCGGAGTTTCTCCCACCCGAAGCCGCGCCGGACACTAGTTCCGCCGCAGGATAAAGGTTAAGAGTAGGCGCCATACGTTGGCGCGTGCTTGAAAAGAAACTCCCGGATGCCTTTGGCACCGGGATTTATTCGTTTGTGGTCACGGTAGGCACACTACTAGCCCCCACAATCGAGGAGAACCACAATCAGCGCTGAAGCTCGCATTAATGAGCGCATCCGAGTACCCGAGGTCCGTCTTGTTGGCCCCGGTGGTGAACAGGTGGGCATTGTCCGTACAGACGATGCTCGCAAGCTTGCGTACGAAGCCGATCTTGACCTGGTCGAGGTTGCCCCGAACGCTAAGCCGCCCGTAGCCAAGATCATGGATTACGGCAAGTTTAAGTACGAACAGGCTCAGAAGGCCCGCGAGTCCCGTAAGAACCAGCAGCAAACCGTGGTGAAGGAGCAGAAGCTCCGTCCGAAGATTGATGATCACGATTACGAGACCAAAAAGGGCAACGTGGTGCGCTTCCTGGAGAAGGGCTTCAAGGTCAAGGTGACCATCATGTTCCGTGGCCGCGAGCAATCGCGTCCGGAGCTGGGTTTCCGCCTGCTGGAGCGTTTGGCTGACGATGTCGCAGAGGTCGGCGTCGTGGAGTCGCGCCCCAAGCAGGATGGTCGCAATATGACCATGGTCCTTGGGCCCGTCCGCAAAGGCAAGAAGTAGACCACGCTCCACTTAGGATTTAAGGATTTAATTCTCATGAAGCAGAAGACTCACAAGGGCACCGCCAAGCGCATCAAGGTGACCGGCTCCGGCAAGCTGCGTCGCGAGCAGGCTAACCGCCGCCACCTCCTGGAAGGCAAGCCTTCCAAGCGCACCCGTCGTCTGAAGGGCACCGAGGACGTCGCCAAGGCAGACACCAAGCGCGTCAAGCGCCTTCTCGGCCGCGCATAGTCAGCGCCGAAACACTCCATCCCCACACACTCACAATCAAGATAAGGAAGTATTACTGTGGCACGAGTAAAGCGCTCAGTTAACGCCAAGAAGAAGCGTCGCGCGATCCTGAAGTCCGCTAAGGGCTACCGCGGCCAGCGCTCCCGCCTCTACCGTAAGGCCAAGGAGCAGTGGCTGCACTCCATGACTTACGCTTACCGCGACCGTCGCGCCCGTAAGTCTGAATTCCGCAAGCTGTGGATCCAGCGCATCAATGCTGCCGCTCGTATGAACGACATCACCTACAACCGCCTCATCCACGGCCTGCGCCTGGCTGAGATCGAGGTCGACCGCAAGATTCTCGCGGAACTTGCCGTCAACGACTTCGAGGCTTTCTCCGCACTGTGCGAGGCCGCCAAGGCCGCACTGCCGGAGGACGTTAACGCACCGAAGGCTGCGTAAGCGTCGAGCGTAGAAACGTCACGAACCCACCGCCCTCTTATGGAGGACCGGTGGGTTTCTTGTCGTGGGGAGTAGCACCCGCTAGGTCGGCGGGCGTACTGCTCCTCTTTGTGGTTTGTGTTACATTGCTCGTTGTTGTGTAAATCAAGGTAGCCGTTGGCTTCTGGGCCTGCCCTAGGGGCACATGGTGCGAAGGAGAGATAGTTATGACCAACCCGAATAGCGCGTATCAGCCCAATGGCGATGCTTATGGCGGTGGCTCTTATGGCGGACAGTCGCAGCAGTCGAACCCCTTCGGATCATCCAGTGATCAGTACGGTTACAGCTCGGCTCCGTATGGCGGTTCGCAGCAGTCCCAGAATCTGCCCGCACAGCAGGATGCATACCAGTCAAACTATGGCCAGCAGCCACCCCCGGGAGGCGAGCAGAAGTCATGGTTGGTAGCACTGCTCCTGTGCTTCTTCTTGGGCGAATTGGGGGTTCATAACTTCTATATTGGTCGCACGCAGCGCGGCATGTGGCAGTTGGGCCTTGCAATCGTAGGATTCGTTACCTCTTTTATCCTCATTGGCTTTATCCTCATCGGTGCCTTGGTGATCTGGAAGTGGGTCGAGCTCGTATTCATCGCCGGTGGCTTCTCCGGCTTTGATAAGGACGCCGACGGAGTTCCGCTAAAGAAATAAAGCCCACCCGTATCCGCGGAGATGACGTGGAGACCAACCGTCCCGCTACCCACTCAAACTTGCTGGGGGAGCGGGACTTTTCAATGTCTGGTTCGGTGGGTACCGTCAAATGCATGAATCTGGATTTTTCCTCTGCCTTTACTGAACGCACGCCGCGCGTGGTTAATGCCGCCAAATTGCACCGGGCGGCCAGCCGCCGAAAGGCGGAGCGTTTCATCATTGAGGGCGAAAACGCCGTGGACGCGGCCGTGTCCACCGGTGCCGCTACGGATGTTTTCGTGACGGAGAAGGCCGCCGAGCGCTTTGCACACATTGTTCAAGCCTGCGGCTACATGGACGTGTATGTGCATCCCATTACGGATAAGGCGGCAAAGCACCTGTCTGACACCGCCACGAGCACCGGGCTCTTTGCCGTGTGCCGCCCAGTGTTGTGGACCGCCGGGAAGATTTTGGCCGGCAAGCCGAAGCTGGTGTCGGTTCCTGTCTTGACGGCGGAGCCGGGCAACGCGGGAACACTGATCAGGACCTCGGATGCCATGGGCGCCGATGGCGTCATCTTTGCCGGGGAAACCGTGGATCCCTTGGGCTGTAAGGTAGCGCGCGCGTCGGCCGGATCACTTTTCCATGTGCCCGTAGCCCGAGACCCCAACATCAAGGATGTACTGGGCAAGCTGCGCTCCTCTGGTCTGCAAGTGTTGGCCACCGCAGCCGACGGCGAGGTGGACCTCGCCGATGCGGACCTGTCCCAGCCCACCGCGTGGCTCTTTGGCAACGAGGCGCACGGCCTGGGTGATTTACAGGATGAGGCGGACATGCGTGTGCGTATCCCGATTCTTGGCCGCGCGGAATCTCTGAACCTTGCTACGGCCGCCAGCATTTGCCTCTATGAGTCTGCGAAGCAGCAGAGCAGCTAGCGCCTCCGATGTGCCAGGGTTGGTGGCCACAGAAGTCAGGCGGCACGGTAAGATAGCTCGCGTTAGTTTTTGTGCGAGAAGAAGGTAATCAAGGCACGTGTCCGATACACCTCAGATCGAATTGACCGAAGAGGCCCTCGAGGCCGCCGCGCAGAAGGCCATCGCCGCCTTCGAAGCTGCAACCAGCCTCGACGAGCTCACCTCCGCCCGTCGCGAGCACCTTGGTGATAGCGGCTATATCCCGCAGGCCCGCCAATCGCTCGGACAGCTGCCGAAGGACCAGCGCAAGGATGCTGGACGCGCAGTGAACATGGCCCGCGGCAAGGTGGAAAAGCGCTTTGCCCAGATTCGTGAAGTGCTGGAGCAGGAGGCCCGCGCCGCGCAGCTGAAGGCGGAGAAGGTCGATGTCACCGTCCCTACCACCCGCGCGCAGACCGGTGCCCTGCACCCCATCACAGCGCTGTCGGAGCGCATCGCGGACATCTTTGTGGGCATGGGATGGGAAATCGCGGAGGGCCCTGAGGTAGAAGCAGAGTACTTTAATTTCGACGCTCTGAACTTCAAGCCCGACCACCCAGCCCGCACCTTGCAGGACACGTTCCACGTGGGCAAGGAAGGCTCCAAGCAGGTTCTGCGTACCCATACATCCCCGGTGCAGGTGCGCACGATGCTTGACCGCGATGTCCCGCTCTACATTGCGTGCCCGGGCCGTGTTTTCCGTACCGATGAGCTCGATGCCACCCACACTCCTGTCTTCCACCAGGTGGAAGGCCTTGCCGTGGATAAGGGGCTGACGATGGCCCACCTGCGCGGCACCTTGGAGCACTTGGCCAAGGTGCTCTTCGGCCCGGAGACTACCACCCGCATGCGCGTGAACTACTTCCCGTTTACCGAGCCCTCCGCCGAGGTTGATGTCTGGTTCCCCAACAAGAAGGGCGGCGCCGGCTGGATCGAGTGGGGCGGCTGCGGCATGGTCAACCCCAACGTCCTGCGTGCGGTGGGCATTGACCCCGAGGAATACACCGGTTTCGCTTTCGGCATGGGCCTCGAGCGCACCCTGCAGTTCCGCAATGGTCTGACCGATATGCGCGACATGGTCGAAGGCGATGTCCGCTTCACCCTGCCATTTGGCGTGCAGGCATAGGAACCCAGAGAAAGGATAGAAAGAAAAAATGCTTATTTCCCAAGACTGGGTTACCCGAATCCTGGGCACCGCTAATTCCGGCTGGACCGTGTCCTCTGAGGAACTGGACTCTGGCTTTGTCCGCGTAGGTTTTGAAACCGAGGGCTACGAGGCCCTTCCGGAAACCACGGGCCCGCTGGTTATCGGTCAGGTTGTAGAGATCGAAGAGCTCACCCAGTTCAAGAAACCAATTCGCTATTGCCAGGTCAACGTTGGCCAGGCCAATGGCACGGGGGAGCTGCAGGGCATTATCTGCGGCGCCCGCAACTTCCGCCTCAACGACTACGTCGTGGTCTCCCTTCCGGGTGCTGAGCTGCCGGGAGGATTCAAGATTGCCGCCCGCGAGACCTACGACCATATCTCCAACGGAATGATGTGCTCCGCAGCTGAGCTGGGCTTCGGCCCCAAGGCAGACGGCATCATCGTGCTAGGGGAGGAGGTTGCCGACAAGATTGGTGAGGATGCCCGCCCCCTTATTGGGCTGTCCGATACCGTCTTCGACGTCAACATCACCCCGGATCGTGGCTATGCCTTGTCTGCGCGTGGCCTGACGCGTGAAATTGCCTCCGCATTTGATCTCACTTTCCCCGACGTGGCGCAGGAACCGAGCGTGGCTGGCATCGACACCTCCGTCGTGCCGGCTCCGGAGGGCACGCTTATCGACGTTGACCTGAGGGAGGAAACCAAGGCGCAGCGATTTGGTCTGCGCAAGGTGACCGGTATTGACCCGGCAGCGCGTACCCCGTTCTGGATGGAGCGCGAGCTCATGCTCTCCGGTCAGCGCGCCGTCAACGTGGCTACCGACGTCACGAACTACGTCATGCTGCTTCTGGGCGCGCCGATGCACGCCTTTGACGCCGACGTGATCAAGGGCAACCTCGTTGTGCGCAATGCCAACGAGGGCGAGAAGTTCGAGACCCTCGACCATGTCAAGCGGGAGCTTTCGGAGGGCGACGTGGTCATCTGCGATGACAACGGTATCCAATCCTTGGCGGGCGTCATGGGTGGCACCACCTCCGAAATTTCTGACGAGACGACTGATGTCTACTTCGAGTCGGCCATTTGGGATCCGATCACCGTGGCCCGCACATCCCGCCGCCACAAGCTCTCCTCGGAGGCTTCTCGCCGTTTCGAGCGCGGAGTAGATCCGGCCATCGTTGAGGTAGCGCTGGACGTGGCGTGCGTGCTGCTTCAGCAGATTGCTGGCGGCACGATCGAGGCTGGGCGGACGCTCGTGGGCGACGTCGCCAAGCGCGAGCCCATCTTCCTGCGTGCGGCGAAGCCGAGTGAGTATGCCGGTATCGAATACTCCCAGGAGACCGTGGTGAAGCGCCTTACGGAGGTCGGCTGCGAGGTGTCTGGCGGGGAGGAGCTTTCCGTCGTCCCCGCCACTTGGCGCACGGACATCGAAATGGACGTTGATCTCATCGAGGAGATCCTGCGTCTGGAAGGGCTTGAAGACATTCCGACCATCCTGCCCACTCCGGTGGGCGGCCGCGGCCTAACTCCGGCGCAGAAGCGTCGGCGTGCGATCGGACATGGGTTGGCTTACGCGGGCTACGCCGAGGTCCTCCCGTCGCCGTTCATCGCGAACGACACCTTTGATACCTGGGGCTTGGACAAGGAGGATGCGCGCCGCCAGACCGTGGCCGTGCAGAATCCGCTCGAGTCAGACAAGGCGATCCTGTCCACGACGTTGCTGCCCAATCTCCTTGAGGCTATCGCCCGCAACGTTGCCCGTGGCCGCAGTGATCTGGCCTTGTTCGGCCTCCAGCAGGTGGCCTTCAAGCGCGCTGATTCTTCTCCCATGCCGTCGGTGGAGTCGCGCCCAGAGGAGTCAATGGTCGCCGATCTCCTTGGGTCTTTGCCGCTCCAGCCGTTGCACGTAGCCACGGTGGCCACCGGAAACATTGAACACGAAGGGCCGTGGGGAGCGGGCCGCGCCTACAGCTACGCGGATGCTATTGAGTCTGCGCGCCAGGTTGCTCGTTCCGCTGGCGTGGACATCGCAGTGAAGGCAGCTGAGCAGCTGCCGTGGCACCCGGGCCGCTGTGCTGCAATCGTTCTCGCAAGCGATGAGGAGACGGTCGTTGGCTACGCGGGTGAGCTGCACCCGCAGGTCCTTGAGGCCTTGGAGCTGCCGGCACGCACGTGTGCGATGGAGCTCGATGTGTCAGCCCTGCCGCTGGATGAGAAGTTCCCCGCCCCCGTGCTGTCCTCCTTCCCGGCTTTGCACCAGGACATCGCCTTGGTGGTGGACGAGGAAACCCCGGCGGAGACGGTTCGCCGTGTGGTCGAGGAGGGTGCTGGTGATCTCCTCGAGTCCGTGGAGCTTTTCGATGTCTTCCGTGGCGAGCAGCTCGGCGAAGGAAAGAAGTCCCTAGCCTTCCAGCTTCTCTTCCGTGCTGGTGACCGCACTCTGACTGATGAAGAGGCCAACGAGCACCGCCTCGCTGCTGCGGAGTTGGCCAAGCAGCGCCTTGGCGCACAGATGCGCGCCTAAGACTCTGTTGCTTCGCTAGTGCTTTAAGCCCGGTTAGCCCTGTGGGAGGTTAGCCGGGCTTTTGTTTAGCCGGGTTTGCGCGCGTTGGGGCAGGTGCTGACGTGGGGAGAGATCCCCTAGCGCTGGAAGGGGTGTGCTCTGCCTCATAACCTCAAGGGTGCAGCAAAGGTGCTGAGTTTCCAGACCAAGCCACACCGAAAGGATTGTTCACACCATGCGTCTTATTTCTCGTCTCACAGCCACCGCCGCCGTTGTCGGCGCACTGACCATCGCCCCACACGCTTCCGCTGACTTGTCCCAAGGTTTCTCCAACGCCGATGGCACCGTCAACTGTGAAGCTTCGAACATCGAAGGAACCTACGTCGCGTGCCTGTCTGAAGGGGCACGTGCCACTAGCCCGCAGTGCAACCCGCCGGGCCGGTTGGCGCCGCGCTTTTTCTACCACGCAGGTCGCTCCAAGGCTGACTGCTTCAACCAGGGCTTGACAACCACGAGCTTCAAGCGCCTTCAGCCAGGCCAGGTTCACCAGTTCAATGAGGTTGTAGCCATCGCGGATGCCCAGGGCGGTATCCACTTCGTCGGCCCGCATGGCTACCTAGGCTATGCAGGAAAGACCGCCGTATCGGGTGCGGAGGGACTGGGGAACGTCTCGTCCCGCGTCATGTAAACCTTCCTGAATCCTACTTTTCCTCACCTGTGCGCCGAGCTCTTCGGCGCATTTTTTCTGAATAACATACGGCGGAATGCATTATTTGCTAGAGTAGCTGCATGACTATTTCAGTAGCAATCGCCGGAGCTACGGGCTATGCAGGTGGCGAAATCCTCCGTCTCTTGCTGTCGCACCCAGCATACCTCTCGGGTGAGTTGCGCATCGGCGCGCTCACCGGGCACTCCAACGCAGGTCAGCGAGTATCTGAGCTCATGCCGCACCTGCCGCAACTGGCGGACCGCGTCATCGAGGACACCACGCCGGAGATTCTAGCTGGCCATGACATCGTGTTCCTCGGTTTGCCGCACGGGCACTCCGCGGAGATCGGCCGCCAGCTGGGGGAGTCCGTCACGGTGATTGACTGCGCAGCTGACTTCCGCTTGCGTAGCAAGGAAGACTGGGACGCGTTTTATGGTGGTGAGTACGCCGGTGCTTGGCCTTATGGAATCCCGGAGGTTCCCGGCAATCGTGAGGAGCTTAAAGGTAGCAACCGCGTTGCCGTACCGGGGTGCTTTCCCACCACGATTACCCTGGGTGCGCTGCCGGCCGTGGCGCAGGATCTGATTGAGCCAGAGCTGTCGGTGATAGCAATCACCGGGGTGTCCGGGGCAGGCAAGAAGGCCTCCGTGGCGCAGCTAGGTGCGGAAACTATGGGCAACCTCAAAGCCTATAAGCCAGGCGGGACACACCGGCATACCCCGGAGGTCCTGCAAAACCTACAGCCTTTTACGCAGCAACCGGTGTCTGTGAGTTTCACTCCGGTGCTGGCGCCGCTGCCTCGTGGCATTCTGGCGACGATTACGGCGCCGTTGAAGGGGGGCGTCGACAAGCGCACAGTCGCCGAGGCCTTCCGTGACTTTTATGCTGATGAACCATTCTGCCTCGTCCTGCCTGAGGGCCAACAGCCAGAAACGCAAAACGTGGTGGGCAGCAACATGGTCCATATCCAAGCACACGTGGATGAGCGCGCCCGCCGTCTCGTGATTACCGCGGCTCTGGACAACCTGTGCAAGGGCACCGCCGGCGCTGCTGTCCAGTGCATGAACCTGACTTTGGGATGGGAAGAAACCCTGGGCCTTCCACAGGCAGCAGTTGCCCCTTAAGGGGCACCCCTACTTTCCCAAGCGTTCCGCACCGCCTTCTTCAACTCACTTCCACACGAACTAGGAGAAACTCGACATGATTACCGCCCCTGCAGGATTCCTGGCTGGCGCCACGACAGCCGGAATCAAGCCCTCCGGAAAACCCGACATGGCCCTCGTAGTTAACCAGGGTCCTAATTTCGACGCCGCTGCGGTCTTCACGCGCAACCGCGTGGTGGCCGCACCCGTAAAGCTTTCCCGCGAAGCAGTTGCGGACGGCACTATTCAGGCCGTCATTTATAACTCCGGCAACGCGAATGCCTGCAACGGCGAACAAGGAGACAAGGATGCCGCGGCGATTGTGGAAGCCACCGCTGAGCACACGGGTATCCCCGCCGCTAACATCGCGGCGTGCTCGACGGGACTTATTGGAGAGCTCCTTCCCATGGATAAGGCATTGGCTGGCGTCGAAGTGGTTGCCGGGAATCTTGGCACGGATGCAGCTCACGGTCTGGCCGCGGCGGAGGCCATCATGACCACCGACACCGTAGCTAAAGAAGCACTCATTGAGGCTGAGGGCTGGAGCATGGGTGCGATGGGCAAGGGCGTGGGCATGATGGCGCCGTCACTGGCCACCATGCTGGTGTGCATCACCACCGACGCTGTTGCCTCCTCCGAAGCCTTGCACTCGGCGCTGCAGGCAGCGAGTGATCAGACTTTCAATACGCTCGATGTGGACGGCTCCACATCGACGAATGACACGGTCATTATCATGGCTTCCGGTGCTTCCGGGAAAGAACCTAGCCAGGAGGAGTTGGATGCTGCGGTTCTCGCGGTGTGCGCCGATATCGCGGATCAGCTTCAAGCCGACGCCGAGGGCGTGACCAAGCGCGTGAAGATCATCGTGGAAGGCACCGCTACCGATGAGCAGGCGCTCAACGCCGCGCGCACTTTGGGCCGCGACAACCTCTTCAAGTGCGCCATGTTCGGATCGGACCCGAACTGGGGCCGCGTCCTCGCCGCTGTCGGAATGGCAGATGCCGAGATGGATCCGGACCATATCTCCGTGTTCTTCAATGACCAAGCAGTGTGCGTCGGTTCCACTGGCGCGCCCGGCGCGCGCGACGTTGATCTTTCCGGGGCCGATATTGATGTGCGCGTGGACTTGGGCACCGGGGGAACCGGCACAGCTTTTGTCCGCACCACCGACCTGTCTCATGACTACGTGGAGATTAATTCCGCGTACAGCTCTTAAGAACGCGCGAGGAGGAACAATGCTTCAGGGACTAAGTAATGCTGACCGCGCCACTGTGCTCGCGGAGGCCTTGCCATGGCTGCAGCACTACCGCGACAAGATTGTGGTCGTGAAGTATGGCGGCAATGCGATGGTGGATGATTCCCTTAAGGCCGCCTTCGCTGCCGATATGGTTTTTCTGCGCACCGTGGGCGCCAAGCCCGTCGTGGTCCATGGCGGTGGGCCGCAGATCAACGACATGCTGGGCAAGCTGGGGATTGAAGGCGAATTCAAGGGCGGTTTCCGTGTGACCACTCCGGAGATCATGGACGTGGTTCGCATGGTCCTTTTCGGTCAGGTGGGGCGTGGCTTGGTCAACCTCATTAATTCACATGGCCCGTATGCCGTGGGTACCTCGGGTGAGGACGCTGGGTTGTTTAAGGCGCGCAAGCGGCTCGTCCAGGTCGATGGTGAGCCGACTGATATCGGCATGGTGGGAGAGATCGTCAGCGTCGATCCCACCGCCGTCATGGACATTATTGAGGCCGGGCGTATCCCGGTTGTGTCTACTATCGCGCCCGGTGATGAAGGCGAGGTGTACAACATCAACGCAGATATCGCGGCCGGGGCTTTGGCGCGAGCGTTGGGCGCCGAGCGCTTGGTGATTCTCACGAATGTGGAGGGCCTGTACACCGATTGGCCGAACCGCGACTCCTTGGTGTCGAAGATCGAGATTGACAAGCTCAGGGCTCTTCTCCCAGGCCTGGATTCCGGAATGATCCCGAAGATGGAGTCCTGCCTCATGGCCGTGGAGGGCGGAGTCAACGCCGCGCACGTTATCGACGGGCGCATCGCCCACGCCGTGTTGCTGGAGCTGCTGACTATGGGAGGCATCGGCACGATGGTGCTGCCCAATGACTATAACCGCGAGGACTACCCGGAGGGAACGGTCTTCAGGAAGGACGATAACAAGTGACCGCGCAGACCAAGTTGACAGAGCGTTGGGGTCAGGTGCTCAGCAACACCTATGGAACCCCACCCGTTGCCATCGTGTCCGGTAAGGGGGCCACGGTGACCGATGAAGACGGTAAAGACTACATCGACATGCTCGCGGGTATCGCGGTGAATTCGCTAGGCTACGCCCACCCGGCGATCGTCGACGCGGTGAGCGCCCAGGTGGCCGCCGTAGGCCACGTGTCCAATCTTTTTGCCAGCGAGCCCGTGATTGAAGCCGCCGGGAAACTCCTGGACAAGGTGGGAGATTGCGAGGCTCGCGTCTTCTTCTCTAACTCTGGCGCGGAAGCTAATGAGGCGGCCTTTAAACTGGCTCGTCTGACCGGCCGTCGCCGCGTCCTTGCAGCGCACCATGGTTTCCATGGCCGGACAATGGGTTCTTTGGCCATGACTGGGCAGCCCAGCAAACGCAAAGCCTTTGAACCTTTCCCGGGCGGAGTGGAGTTTTATACCTATGGCGACATCGACTACCTGACCGCTTTGGTGGAGCAAGATCCGGAGGACACCGCCTCCATTATCTTGGAGCCCATCCAGGGGGAGACGGGTGTCATCCCGGCACCTGAAGGTTTCCTGACGGCGGTGCGTGAGCTCTGCACCAAGCACGGCATCCTCATGGTCGTGGATGAGGTGCAAACGGGTGTGGGGCGTACCGGTGACTTCTTCGCCTTCCAGCATGAAGGCATCCTCCCGGATGTCATCACCATGGCGAAGGGGCTGGGTGCTGGCATGCCTATCGGTGCCACCATTGCGCGTGGTCAGGCCGCAGACCTTTTCACTCCGGGCTCCCACGGCACGACGTTTGGCGGCAATCCTGTCTCGTGTGCGGCGGCGTCAACGGTGCTGGAGCTTGTCGACGTCCCCTTCCTCGCCGAAGTCACCCGCAAGGGCGAGTGGTTGCGGCAGGAGATTGGTAAATCCCCTGCGGTGCAGTCGGTGAGGGGCCGAGGGCTTATGCTAGGTGTTGTATTAAATAAGTCGGTGGCCAAGGAAGTCGTGGCTGCAGGTTTGCAGCATGGACTAATCCTCAACGCCCCAAGTAGCGAGGTCGTACGCTTGACCCCGCCGCTGGTGATCACCGATGAAGAACTCACCCAGGCGGTGGAACGCCTGCATAAGGTACTGGAGGAAGTTGCATGAGTGTGCGCCATTTCTTGGCCGATGATGACCTCACGCCGCAGGAGCAAGCCGAGGTTCTCGACCTGGCTCTAAGGCTCAAGAAGAATCCCTTCTCCGAGCGCCCATTAGAGGGGCCGAAGTCGGTGGCGGTGCTCTTTGACAAGACGTCGACGCGCACGCGTTTCTCCTTTGAGGCGGGAATTGCTCACCTGGGCGGCCACGCCATCGTGACGGAAACTAAGTCGACGCAGATGGGCAAAGGGGAGACCTACCAGGACACCGCAGCGGTGCTCTCCCGTTTCGTTGAGGTGATCGTGTGGCGCACATATGCGCATCAAAACCTTCTGGACATGGCGGAGACTGCGACGGTACCAATTGTCAACGCCTTGTCCGATGACCTCCATCCCTGCCAGATCTTGGCGGACTTGGTGACCTGCCGTGAGAACTTCGGGGACCTTACTAGACTGAAGGCCGTCTACCTAGGGGATGGCAACAACAACATGGCAAATTCCTACATGCTGGGGTTTGCTACCGCTGGCGTGGAGATGACCATTGTTGCCCCGGAGGGTTTCCAGCCGCAGGCGGAGTTTGTTGAGCGTGCCCGAAAGCGCGGTACGGTGACGGTGACCGATTCCCTTGACGGCGTGGACGGCGCTGATGTTGTCATTACAGACACATGGGTGTCCATGGGCCAGGAGGATGACGGCAAGGACCGCCGCACACCGTTCTTGCCCTATCAGGTGACCGCGGATGTGATGTCCCGCGCTAAGGACGAGGCAATCTTCCTGCACTGTTTGCCGGCCTACCGCGGCAACGAAGTAACTGCTGAGGTAATTGATGGGCCCCAGTCGCGCGTTTTCGACGAGGCAGAAAACCGCCTCCATGCGCAGAAGGCGCTGCTGGTCTGGCTCCTTGCGGCTCAAAAGGAGAACTAAACGAATGACTACGACCCCAACTACACGCAATGCCCGCCAAGCCAAGATCTTGGAGATCTTGGATCGCACCCGGGTCACCAGCCAAGTTCAGCTCTCAGAGCTCCTGCTCGATGAGGGGATTGATATCACGCAGGCTACGTTGTCGCGTGATCTCGATGAGCTGGGAGCCAAGAAGGTCAAGCGCGATGGCGGGCGGTCCTTCTACGTGGTGGGCGGTGAGTTGGAGCAATTCGAAGATCAGCTCAACGGCCCGCGAGAGAAGCTCCGGCGCATGCTTGATGAACTGGTGGTGTCCCATGACTTCTCTGGCAACATCGCCATGCTGCGCACCCCGGCGGGCGCTGCGCAGTACTTGGCCTCCTTCATCGACCGCGTGGGACTTCCAGACGTGGTCGGCTGCATCGCGGGCGATGACACGATCTTCGTCCTCGCGCGCGAAGGGTTGACCGGCCGCGAGCTTGGTGAGAAACTCACCAACCGCAGCATTTAACATTTATACGTAAGTCTGTATAATATAAATAAGTTCGATTTTTTAGCACCTGTTTGTCTTAAAGGAGCCAATAACTATGACTGCACGCGTTGTGCTTGCCTACTCTGGCGGTCTCGATACCTCTGTCGCCATTCCTTACCTGGCCAAGATGACCGGCGGCGAAGTCATCGCCGTCTCTCTTGACCTCGGCCAGGGTGGCGAGGACATGGAGTCCGTGCGCCAGCGCGCCCTCGACTGCGGTGCGGTCGAGTCCATCGTCGTTGATGCCAAGGATGAGTTCGCAGAGGAGTACTGTCTGCCCACCATCAAGGCAAACGGCATGTACATGAAGCAGTACCCGCTGGTATCGGCCATCTCCCGCCCGCTCATTGTCAAGCACCTCGTTGAGGCTGCTCAGACTCACGGCGGCACCCACGTCTCCCACGGTTGCACCGGCAAGGGTAACGATCAGGTGCGCTTTGAGGTCTCTTTCCGCGCGTTGGATCCGGCTCTGGAGATCATCGCCCCGGCGCGTGACTACGCCTGGACCCGAGATAAGGCTATCGCCTTCGCCGAGGAAATTAACCTTCCCATCGAGCAGTCCGCAGCATCCCCGTTCTCCATTGACCAGAACGTCTGGGGCCGCGCGGTAGAGACCGGCTTCCTAGAGGACCTGTGGAACCCGCCGACAAAGGACCTGTACGCCTACACCGAGCAGCCGGACCTGGGCAATGCCCCGGACGAGGTGACCATCACTTTTGACAAGGGTGTTCCCACTGCTATTGACGGCAAGCCGGTGACCGTCCTCCAGGCTATCGAGGAGCTTAACCGCCGCGCTGGTGCCCAGGGCATTGGCCGCCTCGACATGGTGGAGGACCGCTTGGTAGGCATCAAGTCTCGCGAGGTCTACGAGGCCCCTGGTGCCATGGTGCTCATCAAGGCTCACGAGGCGCTGGAAGACGTCACCGTGGAACGCGAGCTGGCCCGTTACAAGCGCCTCACGGACGCTCGCTGGTCCGAGGAGGTCTACGATGGCCTCTGGTTCTCGCCGCTGAAGCGCTCCCTGGATGCTTTCACCGAGTCCACCCAGGAGAACGTCACCGGCGATATCCGCATGGTTCTGCATGCTGGCACCGCCACCGTCAACGGCCGTCGCTCTGGCCAGTCGCTGTACTCCTTCGACCTGGCTACCTACGACACCGGCGATACTTTCGATCAAACCGCGGCCAAGGGCTTTGTCCAGCTGCACGGCCTGTCGACGCAGATCTCCAACCAGCGTGACCGCGACGGCGGTTTCCCCACCGGTAAGTAAACCAGCACAGCCAAGGTCAAGGTAAGGAATCGATGCATAAGACTAACGAGGGTGCGCTGTGGGGTGGCCGCTTTTCGGGCGGCCCCTCCGAGGCGATGTTTGTCCTGTCCGTATCCACCCACTTCGACTGGGTCCTCGCCCCCTATGACGTGCTGGCCTCCAAGGCTCACGCCAAGGTCCTGCACAAGGCCGGATTGCTATCCGACGCTGACTTGGACACCATGCTTAACGGCCTGAGTGAACTAGGGGAGAAGGTCGCTTCTGGTGAATTCACCCCGCTGCCGACGGATGAAGACGTCCACGGTGCGATGGAGCGCGGTCTCATCGACATCGTAGGACCTGAGGTCGGCGGCCGCCTGCGCGCTGGGCGCTCCCGCAATGACCAGGTGGCAACGCTGTTCCGGATGTGGATTCGCGATGCCATTCGCGATATCGCACTTCAGGTCACGGATTTGGTGGAGGCTCTGGCTAGCCAGGCCGAGGCCCACCCGGATGCCATTATGCCGGGCAAGACCCACTCCCAGGCGGCGCAGCCGGTGCTGCTGGCACACGAGCTGCTCGCTCATGCCCAGCCGCTGCTGCGCGATATCGAGCGCCTGCAAGATCTGGATAAGCGCTTGGCGGTGTCCCCTTATGGTTCTGGTGCGCTTGCGGGTTCCTCGCTGCACCTGGATCCGGAGGCGATTGCCGAGGAGCTGGGCTTCGATTCTTCCGCGGAGAACTCGCTGGACGGTACGGCGGCACGTGACTTCGCCTCCGAGACGGCCTTCGTGCTCACCCAGATCGCGGTGGACATGTCCCGACTGTCGGAAGAGATCATCTACTGGTGCACCCCGGAGTACGGCTATGTCACCCTGCATGATGCCTGGTCGACTGGTTCCTCGATCATGCCGCAGAAGAAGAACCCGGACGTTCCGGAGCTGACCCGCGGTAAGACCGGCCGACTCATTGGTAACCTCACCGGCCTGTTGGCAACGCTCAAGGCGCAGCCTTTGGCTTATAACCGTGATCTGCAGGAGGATAAGGAGCCCATCGTCGATTCGGTGGCGCAGCTGAACCTCTTGCTGCCGGCCATGACTGGGCTGGTGGAAACCCTGACCTTCCATGAAGATCGCATGCGTGAGCTGGCCCCGCGTGGCTTTACTTTGGCCACCGACCTGGCCGAATGGATGGTGCGCCAGGGTGTGCCATTCCGTGAGGCGCATGAGGCTTCCGGTGCCTGCGTGCAGATCGCGGAGTCTCGCGGTGTGGATCTGGTGGATCTTACGGATGAGGAACTGGCGGGCGTCGACAAGCGCCTGCTTCCGGAAGTTCGTGAGGTGCTGACCATCGATGGGGCAGTGGCATCCCGCTCCACCAAGGGCGGCACCGCTGGCGTTCGCGTGGTGGAGCAGCGTGACAAGGTTCGCGAGCGCGCTGGCGCCGCGCGGGAGTGGGCGAAAACTGCCCTGCGCTAGTCCGCACAGAGAATGAGTAACCGCATGGTCTTTTCAGGCCATGCGGTTCTTTTGTGTGTGGGGGTAGAAAACGAACCTATTACTACTGGGCAGCGATGTGCTGGGTTGCACTGTGGGGGTATTGAAGTGACGGAAGTCTCATTAGGTTGTTATAACGTTTTCTTAGGGAATGTGAAGAAAGGCACGTTCGCAACTTTGAAAGGACTACCTTCCTAATGGCTGATACACTTCGCCCGCCCAACACGGAGTCTCACGAGAAGGAGAAAGCGGTCTATGCTTCGGAAGACCACGGACTTCAGAAGGGGATGGGCAATCGCCAGCTCCAGATGATTGCCATCGGCTCTGCGATCGGTACCGGTTTGTTGCTCGGTACCGGCAGCCGTTTGCAAACCGCTGGACCATTTCTCGCAGTTTTGTATTTGGTCTGCGGTTTCTTCGGTTACATTATCTTGCGCTCGCTCGGAGAGCTCATTGTCTACCGCCCAAGTTCGGGTTCTTTCGTGTCCTATGCGCGTGAGTTTTACGGCGAGAAGACTGCCTTCGTTACCGGATGGCTCTACTGGGGCAACTGGGCTGCGACCTTGGTGGCCGACGGCACAGCCGTGGCCATCTACATCAAGTGGTTTGGCCAGTACACTTCCTGGCTCGACGCTGTCCCGCAGTGGTTGCTCGCTCTCGGCGTGGTGTGCAGCATCCTGTTGTTCAACATGTTGTCGGTGAAGATCTTCGGTGAACTGGAGTATTGGTTCTCCATGATCAAGATCATCGCGCTGTTGATTTTCATGGTCGTGGCTATCGGCGTGGTGATTATGGGTCACCCGAATGGTGACCCGACGGGCTTTAGCCTGATATCCGATGCCGGTGGCTGGCTGCCCAATGGCCTGCTTCCCGCAGTCATCGTCATCCAGGGTGTGGTCTTTGCTTACGCCGGTATCGAGCTGGTGGGCACCACCTCCGGTGAGACCAAGGACGTGGAGAAGCACATCCCACGCGCGGTCAACAGCGTCCTGTTCCGCATCGTGGTCTTCTACTTCGGTAGTGTGCTGCTGCTGACCCTGGTGCTGCCGTACACCAGCTACGTTGCGGAAGTATCGCCGTTCGTGACCTTCTTCGAATCCCTCGGCGCTGGTTATGCCGCACCGATCTTCCAGCTGGTCGTCATCACCGCGGCAATCTCCTCGCTAAACGCCGGACTGTATTCGACGGGCCGCATCATGTACAACATGTCTACTGCCGGCTCCGGGCCGAAGTTCGGCGCGCGCATGTCCAAGTCCGGTGTGCCCTATGGTGGCATCGTGATGGCCGCCTTCGTCGGCCTTGCCGGTGTGTTCCTCAACTATGTTGTGCCTGAAATGGCCTTCGAAATCGTGCTGAACTTGGCGGCGCTGGGAACACTGGCGTCGTGGGCTGCAGTGGCCTTGTCACACATCAAGTTCGTGCAGCTGGCCAAGAAGGGGCGCTATACCCGCCCGAACTACCGCTCGCCATTCGGCCAAGCTGGTGACTGGTCCGTTCTCGCTTTCATCGGCGTGGTCATCATCCTCATGGCTTTCGATTACCCCATCGGAACCTTCGCTTTGGTCTCAACGCTACTTCTCATCCCAGTGTTTGCGGCAATGTGGTTTGCCTGGCGTGAGCGAATCTACGCGATTGCGGCGGAGAGGAAGGCCAAGCACCTGCCGACCTCGCGCTTCCCGGCCGCACCGCAAACGGACCTTCACCCCAGGAACCGAAACGCACAGCACAGCAAGAACCAAGACAAGAACTAAGAATGGAGACTTTGATGAAGCCTGTAGTTAAGTTTGTTGATGTAGAGAATATGGCGCGCTGGATTCAGCGCGAAGGCGTCGAGAACATCATCACCGGGATGGTGGACTACCTTGAAGCCGACTACCGCGAATGGGAGCGCTTCGACAAGGTTGCGCGCGTTGCCTCCCACACCCCCTTTGGTGTTATCGAGCTCATGCCGACCTCCAATGGCAAGGAGTACTCCTTCAAATACGTTAACGGTCACCCGTCCAACCCCGCCCGCGGCTTTCAAACGGTTACTGCCTTCGGCGTGTTGGCAGACGTCGACAATGGATACCCCACCTTCGAAGCTGAAATGACGCTTCTTACTGCACTACGCACGGCCGCGACCTCCGCCATGGTGGCCAAGTACCTAGCCCGCAAGGATTCTAAGCGCATGGCCATGGTGGGTGCCGGCTCCCAGTCCGAGTTCCAGGCCCTTGCCTTCCGCGGAGTGATGGGAATC
Source organism: Corynebacterium sp. HMSC074A09 (assembly GCF_001811545.1). Lineage (NCBI taxonomy): Bacteria > Bacillati > Actinomycetota > Actinomycetes > Mycobacteriales > Corynebacteriaceae > Corynebacterium > Corynebacterium sp. HMSC074A09. Next base: position 188,108 of record NZ_KV805171.1, read on the forward strand.
GATGACATTGCCATCTACGATATTGACCCTGAGGCCGTAGAGAAATTCCGACGCAATCTGGAACCGCTGGGCTTCAACATTACGGCCGTTTCGAGCGTTGACGAGGTCGTTGTGGGCGCGGATATCATTACCACCTGCACTGCGGACAAGGCTCAAAACCAGATTCTGGCCGAGCGCCACGTTGCACCGGGCGTGCACCTCAATGCCGTCGGTGGTGATTGCCCGGGCAAGACCGAGCTCGAAAGCTCCATCCTGGATAAATCCAAGGTCTTTGTTGAATTCCCAGAGCAGACACGCATCGAAGGAGAGATTCAGCAGAAGCCGGAGGACTTCCCGGTTGTCGAGTTCTATCAGGTACTCACCGGCCAGGCCACCGGGCGCGATAATGATGAGCAGATTACGCTCTTCGATGATGTCGGATTTGCCATCAATGATTTTTCTGCACTGCGCTACCTGCGTGATTCCGTCAAGGGTACAGATTTGGAATCCGAAATCGACATCATCGCGAACCCCGACGACCCGAAGGACCTTTTCTCGTTGGTCGCGAACGTACCTTCTCTTCTTTAACCAGAGCGCACGGAAAGGGGGGAGCCTGTTTCTCCCCTTACCCCGCCGCGAATCCAGCGGTGAGAAGAAAATCACTTTATGATTTAGAACATGAGCAGCTCATCATCGAAGAAGCGCACCAAGTCCTTCGTGATCGCCGCGGTTTTCCTTGCGCTCGCTGTGGTATCCGTCGTGATAGGTCGCGGAGGTAGTTCCCTTCCGAGCTTTGGCTTTTCCACAACTACGCACCACGTTAAGGGCGCCATTAGCCCGGAGCTGGAGGCTGTTTTTAAGGACCCGGCCACAACGAAGGCGATGGAAAAGCACAATATCGAACTCGAGCTCGATATCCTGCCGGCACGGAACTTCGTTGAAGGAAGCAGTAGCTTGGACAAAGATTATGACTTTGTGCTCGCGGATCCTAACGGCGCTACATGGACCTCCGATGTGCGCGATGCCCATCCGGAACTAGCCGGAAGGGATGACCTATCCCCGATGTTTTTTGGTAAGCCGCTGTTGGTGCTGGTACATAGCGAGCTTGTCGAGGACATGAGGGACCACGGCTTGGTTGCGGGATACGACAACCAGGCGGCTTTGGACATGGAGACGCTGGTGGAGATGTCCCAGAAAGACACTCGCTGGCGGGACATCAGTCCGTCCTTCGGCTCGCCGCGCGTGGTGGATGTGGCCGTGCCACAGGTGGACCAGTCCTTTGCCGCACTGCGCTATGCCCGGGTCGTACACACCGCGGCCGCGAACTATGCGGAAAAGGACCTGGGCAGCGATAACAAGGAGAAGATCAACGCGCAGGCGGATGACATCATGCGCCGCCTCGTTGCTGATCAGGGGTATGGCGAAACCACTGATCAGGGCATCCTCGATGCTTTCCTCCGTGTGGATAAGGGCGAAATGCCTATGGTATTGACCACCGCGGAGCAGTACGTGTACCTAGAACGTGCGGGCAAGGACCTATCCGGCTATACGCTGTTGGCGTTGAAACCGGCGACGAAACTAAGCAGCATCGTTCTTCCACTCACTGAGGAGGGCGCATTGTTCGTCACAGCAATGAATGACGCAATCCCAGCGGTCGCGGAGAGCTTAGGTTTGGGCTCGCAGAATTCGGACTTCATTGCCAAAATTGAGCCTTCAGATAACTACCAGATCCCGGTGGATGGTGGCGATACCACCCCACTGCGGTGGGCGGATTATGAAGAGATTTTGCGAGTGGTTGGCTAAGGCCCCGCAAGGAAAGCATCAGGAAGGTACAAGGGAATGTTTCGGTCTTTAAAAGTCCTGCTCGTCATGCTGAGCGCCATGGCGCTGACGGCTTGTTCGGCAGGTGACTTGTTCGATGATGTGGATATGCCGGGTTCCGGCTCGTCCTTCAGCGGTGGCCTCAACATTGTGGCGGCCACGGAGCTTAAGCCTCTGGAGCCGGTGCTTGACGACGCCTCCCAGGACCTCGGCTTCGATATCACCATGACCACCGAGGATGGGACGCTGGCGAATTCCCGCAGCCTGAAACAAGGCGGTTTCGACGGATCCTATGATGCCACGTGGTTTGCCACCAATCGTTATGCGCGCATCATTGGTGCCGATGAGAAGCTGCGCAAAGAACACAGTGTGGCGCGATCCCCCGTGGTACTCGGTGTGCAGCCTTCCGTGGCTAAGGAAAAGGGCTGGACCACGAAGCAACCAACGTGGCAGGAGATTGCTGACTCGGGGATTACCTTCGGTATGACCGATCCTTCGACCTCAAACTCGGGCTTCTCCGCGCTATCGGCTGCGACCACTGCTTTCGCGGACACCGGGCGCGCGCTTACGGAGAAGGATATCCGCCAGGCCACGGGCAAGGTCCAGAAACTCTTCAGTAACCAGACTTTAACGTCGGGATCGTCGGGTTGGCTGGCTGATAGGTTCCGCGAGCATCCGGAGCAGGCCGACGCCATCCTTAACTATGAATCAGTGCTGTACCAGCTCAAGGATGAGGGCGTCGATCTTGAGGTGGTCATCCCCTCCGACGGCGTGATTTCGGCGGACTACCCTTTGTCGGCTCTCGCCAGCTCCCCGGACCAGGAGGCTGAAGGTAAGGTGCAGGCACTTGCCGAATGGTTTGCTGAACACCCAGAGAAGCTGAGGAGCTACCACCTGCGTGTGGACGATTCTGACATGCCCGGGACCATCTTCGAGCTGCCGTACCCGGCCAATGAACAAACCGTAAGCGCACTGGAGGATGCCTTTGCTCACGAGCTGCGTAACCCTGGCAACACGGCGCTGGTCTTGGATACCTCGGGCTCCATGGAGGGCGAGCGCATTGATTTGCTCAAGAATAGTCTGCGCCCGCTGATCGACGGCTCAGCTGACGGCTCTCCAGACGGCGAAGGCCAGGTAGCCTTCCGTAACCGTGAGCAGATCAAGCTCATCCCATATTCTTCTGAGCCGCAGCAGCCGACTCGCGCGCGAGTCGATTTGCAGAACCCGGCAACCACAAAAGAGCTTGCTGATCGCGTAGATCGACTCGTGGCGGATGGCGATACGGCGACGTTCGAGGCTGTGCTCAATGCCTTCAACGAGGTAGACACCAGCAGCGGCGAGATTGGGACCGTGGTGCTCATGACTGATGGCGAAGTGACGCGTGGGCGTACTTTTGCACAATTTAAGGAGGCCTATGAGCAGCTTCCCCCAGAGAAAAAGGAGATCCCGGTCTTTGTCATCTTGTATGGTGAAGCCAACATTCAAGAGATGGAGGAGCTTGCTCAGCTCACGGGCGGCAAGACATTCGATGCGCTCAACGGTGACCTCGCCGCGGCCTTCGAGGAAATCCGCGCTTACCAGTAAAAATCTCCACCTATCCCCAGGAGGACCTACACCTTATGAACACACTGAACTCGCGGAAGATCGTCGTCGGCGTTGCGGTAACGGCGCTCGTTATCGTCCTTCACGTGTTGACTGGTGGCGGTTTAGGTTTCTTGTGGCCACTGGTCGCGGTCTGCACAGGTGCGGCTGCGGGATTCGTGACGCCGCCAAAGCAGGAGAAAGCTATTGAGGCCCCCACCTCGGGTGCAGGTCAACTGATTAGCTCATTGGAGGGCGTCCGATACAACCTGAAGCAGTCCAAAGTGCCCGGACCTGTTAAGAAAGCGTGGGACTCGTTCGATGACTCGGCCGTGTGGGTCCTAGACAATTGGCACCGCCTCGACGATGCCCCACACCAGCAAGCCCTCGTGCGGGACATGATTGAAGAACACTCTAAGGAGCTGGTGAATTCTTACCTCGACGTCACGGACTTGAAGAATCCAGTGGCTGTCGAGGAAATGAGCGAATCGCTGGGGATCCTAGGCCGAGAGATGGGCGAGATTCGAGACGCCATTGCCCAAAACTCAGTACGCAACCTGCGCAACCATTCCATGGCTCTCAAACTCGAATACGGCGGGACCCTTCCATCCATCGAATCCAAGGAGGTGTAGGGTTAGCGGTTATGAGTCTCGATTCGAAGCTGCTCGACATCTTGGTATGTCCGCAGGATAAAGGTCCGCTGAACTATCTGGCCGAAGAACAGGTTTTGGTCAACGAACGCCTCGGCGTGGCCTATCCCATTGAGAACGACATTCCCGTCATGCTGGTAGACCACGCAGTACCGTGGCCACCCCAGAACTAATTCTCACAGCACCGAATCGACTTTCCAAGGAGCATTCATGAACATCATCGATGAGCTGCAGTGGCGCGGCCTCATTAACCAGTCCACCGACCTTGACGCACTGCGCGAGGCTTGCGAAGAGCCCATTACCTTGTACTGCGGTTTTGATCCAACCGGTGACTCCCTCCATGCTGGTCACCTCGTTCCGATGATTATGCTGCGCCGCTTCCAAAAAGCTGGCCACCACCCGATTGCTTTGGCCGGTGGCGCGACGGGCCAAATCGGTGACCCACGCGACGTAGGGGAGCGCACCATGCTGTCGCAGGAGACCATCAACGAGAACATGGTGGCTATCAAGAAGCAGCTGCGCCAGTTTATTGACTTTGAGGGCGAGAACGCAGCCACCATGGTCAACAATGCTGACTGGACCTCGCAGATGACCGTCATTGATTTCCTGCGTGATGTCGGCAAGAATTTCTCGCTGAATACCATGTTGGACCGTGATACCGTCAAGCGCCGCTTGGAGTCCGACGGTATTTCCTACACCGAGTTCTCCTACATGCTCCTCCAGTCCAATGACTACGTTCACCTCCGCGAGGAGTACGGCTGCGTCCTGCAGATTGGCGGTGGCGATCAGTGGGGCAACATCGTGTCTGGCGTCGACCTCAATCGCCGCGTTAAGGGCGTCAAGGTTCACGGACTCACCGTCCCGTTGGTGACGGATGCCCAGGGGCAAAAGTTTGGCAAGTCTACCGGCGGCGGAAAGCTCTGGCTCGATCCGGAAAAGACGTCGCCTTACTCGTGGTACCAGTACTTCCTCAATGCCGGTGACTCCGTGGTTATTGACTACCTCCGGTGGTTTACCTTCCTGTCGAAGGAAGAGATCGCTGAATACGAGGAGAAGGTTGCTAATGAACCTTTCCGTCGCGAGGCACAACGGCGTCTCGCCCAGGAGATGACCACGCTGGTCCACGGCGCGGAAGCCACCAAGGCTGTGGAGCTTGCTGCTCAAGCGCTGTTCGGTAAAGCAGAGCTTGCTGACCTTGATGAGCAGACGCTGGCGGGTGCGCTTTCTGAAACCACCGTGGCCGAGGTGGCTGCCGGTGAACCGCGCTCCATCGTTGATCTGTTGGTTGCTTCTGGTCTGGCAGAGTCCAAGGGCGCGGCTCGACGCACCATCAAGGAAGGTGGCGCCTACGTCAATAACCAGCGTATTGAAGCCGATGACTGGGAGCCGGCGGACGAAGACTTGCTTCACGGTAAGTGGCTGGTGCTTCGTCGCGGTAAGAAGAACTTTGCCGGTGCCAAGCTGAACTAATTAGAGCTCTCGACTTCGCTAGATGACTGCATGCGAATCCCGTCGCCTTGTGCGGCGGGATTCGTCGTTTCTGGGACAGAGTATCTGCACCGGCCGCCGGAGGTTAAGGAAAGTGCTGTTAACCAGGCGATTTGTTGAAGCTTGGGGCTGTGCGTATATTTATCGAAGTCGCCGCGAGACGCTGGTGACACGGAGATTAACTCCTAGTTGACAAGGGATAAACTTGTTAGCTAGAGTATGAACTCCAGCCGCTCAGAGCAGAGAATAGATGAATTCGATGTGACGGGTGTGCGGATGATGTTTGAGAACTCAATAGT